>NZ_MLCO01000168.1 GCF_001982615.1 Teichococcus deserti
GCGTGCAGTCCTGCCTGACCCGCTGCCAGGCGCTGGAAGGCCGGCTCCCGGCGCCGCCGGTCACCCAGCCCCCCGCCGCGCCGCTGCCGCAGCCGGCCCCGGTCGCGCCGATGACGCCGCCAGCCCCCGCCACGCCGCCGCCATCGCCGCTGCCGCCGGGGGCGTCGCCGCAGCCGGGCCGCGCCCCGGCGCCGCCGGTGATGGCGCCGCCGGCCAGCGGCCGGGCTGCGGCACCGGCGGCGCCGCCGGTGCCGCAGCCCGGGGCTGCCGCGCCGCCGCCCCTGCCGGCGCCGCCGCTGGCACCCGGTCCCGGCCCGGCGCCGCAGCGGTCGCCGGCCGCTCCTTTGCCCGGTACCTCGCACAATCCGGGCCCGCGCTCCGAGGCGCCGTCGCCGGCGGAACCCCCGCTGGCGCTGGGCATGCCGCAGCCGGCGCCGATCCCGCCGCCGCCGGACCCGACCCAGTCCGGCGCCGGCTTTGCCGGCACGGGAGCCATCTATGTCGCGGTGCCGCCCTCGGCGCGCTACGGGCTGGTGCTGGGGCAGGGCGATCGGATGCAGGCGCATCGCCGCGCCGAGAATGCCTGCAAGGGGCTGGAGGGCGTGCCCTGCCGCCTGGCCATGGAGTTCCGCGAGCGCTGCGGCGCCGTCGCCCAGGGTGTCACCAGCCGCAGCATGGTGATGACCGACGATCCCTCGACCTACCAGGTGCTGCTGGCGACGCCGGGCAGCGGGCCGAGCCAGCTGGAGGCCGAGCATGACGCCCTGGCCGACTGCCGGCAGCGGCATCGCGGCGCCACCTGCCGCATCGTCGCCAGCGAATGCGCCGGCTGAGGCGGCCGCTGACGAGCGCATGAAAAAAGGCCCGGGAGGCATCGCCCCCCGGGCCTTTCGTCAGATCAGGCGCGGCGCGTCAGGAGGCGACGGAAATATCCGGCGCGTCCTCGGCCTTCATGCCGACGATGTGGTAGCCGCAATCGACATGGTGCACCTCGCCGGTGACGCCGGCGCCCAGGTCGGACAGCAGGTAGAGCCCGGCGCCGCCGACATCGTCGATGGTGACGTTGCGCTTCAGCGGCGCGTTGTACTGGTTCCACTTCAGGATGTAGCGGAAGTCGCCGATGCCGCTGGCCGCCAGCGTCTTGATCGGCCCGGCGCTGATCGCGTTGACCCGCACGCCCTGGCCGCCGACATCGACCGCCATGTAGCGGACCGAGGCCTCCAGCGCGGCCTTGGCGACGCCCATCACGTTATAATGCGGCGTGACACGTTCGGCGCCCAGATAGGACAGCGTCAGCAGCGAGCCACCCTCGGGCATCAGCGCCGCCGCCCGGCGCGACACCGAGACGAAGGAGAAGCAGGAGATGTCGAGGGCCTGCAGGAAGGCCTCGCGCGGCGTGTCCATGTAGCGGCCACGCAGGAACTGCTTGTCGGCGAAGCCGATGGCATGCACCAGGAAGTCGATCTTGCCCCAGCGCGTCTCGAGCTCGGCGAAGACCGCGTCGATGCTGGCCTCGTCGGTCACGTCGCAGGGCAGCAGGATCTCGGCGCCGATGCTCTCGACCAGCGGGCGCACCCGCTTCTCCAGCGCCTCGCCCTGGTAGGTGAAGGCGATCTCGGCACCCTGGGCGGCGATGGCGCGGGCAATGCCCCAGGCGATCGAGCGGTCGTTCGCCACGCCCATGATCAGGCCGCGCTTGCCGGCCATCAGCGTGCCGGTGGGGAGAGGGGCAACAACGTCCATGGGCAGGCGCGACCGTTTCTTATGACAGGTGACGAAAGGCGTCAGGAGTTCCGGGGGGTATTCCCCCGTTGCAAGGGTAGGGTCCTGGTGGCACACCCCCGACGCCTGGGCAAGGGGGAGCTGCATGACCGCGCCGATCGCCGCCACCGAACCATATGCTTTGTTCCGCGCCTGGATGGCCGAGGCGGAGGCCAGCGAGGCCAACGACCCCAATGCCATGAGCCTGGCCAGCTGCACGCCGGATGGCTTCCCCTCCGTCCGCATCGTGCTGCTGAAGGGCCTCGACGAGCGCGGCTTCGTGTTCTTCACCAACAAGCAGAGCCGCAAGGGCGGCGAGCTGCTGGCCAATCCCCGCGCCGCGCTGGCCTTCCACTGGAAGTCGCTGCGCCGCCAGGTGCGGGTCGAGGGCGCCATCGAGGAAGTCACCGAGGCGGAGTCCGACGCCTATTACGCGACCCGCCCGCGGCTGTCGCGCCTCGGCGCCTGGGCCTCGCAGCAGTCCCGTCCGCTGTCCGGCCGGGCCGAGCTGGAAGGCGCCCTGGCCGAGGCCGAGGCACGCTTCCCCGGCGCCGAGATCCCGCGCCCGCCGCATTGGGGCGGCTTCCGCCTGCTGCCGGCGCGGCTGGAATTCTGGCAGGACATGCCCTTCCGCCTGCATGACCGCCGGGTCTTCCACGCGGCGCCGGGCGGTGATTGGCGGATCGAGACGCTCTACCCGTGAGCATCCCCGCGGAGCAGGCCGAAGCCGCGGCGCTGCTCCGCCGCCTGGCCGGGGGCGATCCCCCGGTCGAGACGCATATCTCCGCGCTGTTCCTCGGCGCTGACCGGGTGCTGAAGCTGAAGAAGGCGGTCGATCTCGGCTTCCTCGACTTCACCAGCCTCGATGCCCGGCAGCGCTTCACCCGGAGAGAGATGGCGCTGAACGCGCCGCATGCCCCCGGGCTGTACCGCGCCGTGCATCCGCTCACCCGCGGCCCCGACGGCGCGCTGCGCCTGGGCGGCGAGGGGGGGGCGGTCGAATGGGCGCTGGAGATGGCCCGCGTCCCCGAAAGCGACTTCCTGGACGCGGTCGCCCGCCGCGGCGGCCTCGATGCGGCGATGCAGGACGCGCTGGGCGACGCCGTGGCTGCCCTGCATGCCGCGCTGCCGCCGGTCGGGGGCTGGGACGCCCCCGCTGCCCTGGCCCGCGTCATCGAGGGCAACCGCGCCGCTGCCCTGGCCGCCGGACTGTCCGAGCCCCGCATCGCCGCCTGGGCCGCGGCCGCCGCCGCCGCGCTGGATCGCCTGTCGCCCTGGCTGGCACGGCGGGCCGCGGCCGGCGCCGTGCGCCGCTGCCATGGCGACCTGCATCTGGGCAACCTGCTGCTGTGGCAGGGCCATCCGGCGCCCTTCGACGCGCTGGAATTCGACGAGGCCCTGGCGACGGTCGACACCGGCTACGACCTGGCCTTCCTGCTGGCCGACCTGGACCGGATCGTCGGGCGCAGCGCCGCCAACCGGGTGCTGAACCGCTATGTGGCGCGCAGCGGCGATGCGGCGCTGGTCGAGGGCCTGCCGCTCTGGCTGTCGCTGCGCGCGCTGATCCGCGCCCATTGCCTGGCGCGGACCGGCGATGACGGTCTTCCCTGCCTCGCCCAGGCCGAGGCGGCGCTGCGGCCGGTCGCCCCGCGGCTGCTCGCCATCGGCGGGCTGCCCGGCAGCGGCAAGAGCTTCTGGGCCCGCCGCTGGGCGCCGGCGATCGGCGCGGCGCCCGGCGCGCTGATCCTGCGCAGCGACGAGATCCGCAAGCGCCGCCACGGCCTGGCCCCCGAGGAACGGCTGCCGCCGGAGGCCTATGCCGCCTCGGCCAGCGCCGCGGTTCACCAGGAACTCTTCGATGCCGCCCGCGCCGCGTTGGCCGCCGGCCACAGCGTCATCGCCGATGCCGCCTTCCTCGATCCGGCCATGCGCCAGGGCATCGAGGAGGTGGGCAAGGCCGCCGGCATCCCGCTGCAGGGGATCTGGCTGGAAGCCCCGCTGGCGGTGCTGCGCGACCGGGTCGCGGCCCGGCGCGGCGATGCCTCCGATGCCGGCCCCGCCGTGCTGGAGGCCGCCGCCGCCCGCGACCCGGGCGCCATCGCCTGGCAGCGCCTCGACGTCACCGGCCCGATGCCAACATCGATTTAACGAGGCCCGGGCCGCGCTTTGTCTTACGCTGGGTCTTACCCTGGCGTGAACGCATAAGCCGGCGGGAATGAAACCCGGCGGCGGGGCCCGCTCTTTTCTATCGGCTGGTGAAGGCGCCCAGAAGCCCGCACCAGATGATAGAAGAAACCCGGGCATGCTCGGGAATAGATCGGCCCCTGCCCGCGTCGTCATCCTGCGGGCAGGCCTCTTGCGGCCTCCCGTTATTACAATGATGCTGTGCCATCTGCGTATCCCGGCCCCGCGCCGGCGAGGATAAGGAGACCGACCCATGGCCTATCGCCGGCTGCTGCTGCCGCTGACCGGAACCGCCGCGGGCGAAGCGGCGCTGAACACTGCGCTGATGGTGGCGCGGATGTGGAACGCCCATGTCCATTGCCTGCATGTCCGGGTCGACGCCCGCGACGTGGCGCCGCTGGCCGGCGAAGGCCTGTCGGGCGCCATGATCGAGGAGATGATGGCCGCCACCGAGCGCGAGAGCGGCGAGCGCGCCGGCCGCGTCCGCGCCCTCTTCGAGCGTTTCGTCCAGGGGCGCGACGTCACCATCGCCCTGTCCGCCGAAAGCGCGCTGAAGACCGAAGGCCCGACGCTGTCCTTCGAATCCATCGCCGGGCGCGAGGAGGACGTGGTCGCCCAGCAGTCGCGCCTCTACGACATGGCGGTGGTGCCGCACCCAGAGGCGGATGAGGATGTCTCCTCCTCCGACGCGCTGCATGCGGTGCTGTTCGACTCCGGCCGCCCGGTGCTGATCGCGCCGCGCCAGTCGCCGGCCACCATCGGCAACCGCGTCTGCTGCGCCTGGAACGGCACCGCCGAAAGCGCCGCCGCCGTCGCCGCCGCGCTGCCCTGGCTGCACCACGCGGAAGCGGTGCGGGTGCTCTACAGCGACGACTACCAGCGCCGCGGCCCGGCCGCCGAAGGGCTGCAGGCCTATCTGCGCTGGCACGAGATCCAGGCCGAGGCGGTGCCCTTCAAGCCGCAGACCCGCGAGGTCGGCGCCGGACTGCTGGGAGCGACGCGCGACTTCAACGCCGACCTTCTCTGCATGGGTGCCTACAGCCATTCCCGCCTGCGCCAGCTGATCCTGGGCGGGGTGACCCGGCATGTGCTGGAGAATGCGGATATTCCGGTGCTGATGTGCCGTTGAAGGAAGGTGAAAGGCCAGGGGAATGAATTCCCCTGGACCCCTTCTTTTTTCTGCCTGACTGCCGTGTCTACGTGACGACAGTACCCGCCACGGCCAATGCGCAGCGCGACCTTCAAGGTCGCGCTGTTTTCGTGTTGGCGTCCCGCCGTGCTGCCCGGGTATCGCCCGTGGTGAGGCGCGGGTCCCGATGCGGCCGGTGGGAAAAACAAAAGAGGGGGCCTGGGGGAATTCATTCCCCCAGAGTCTTCGATCCCTTGCTTTGCCTGGGCTGTTACGCCGCCGTGGTGTCGATCCAGCCGATATGGCCATCGGCGCGGCGGTAGACGACGTTCAGCGCGCCGCTGGTCTGGTTGCGGAACATCATCACCGGCTCCTGGCCCAGATCGAGTCGCATCACCGCTTCGCTGACGCTCAGCCGGGTGATCTGGGTCGGCGATTCGGCGATGATGGCGCCGTGGTCGGTCTGGATATTCTGCGCATGACCGTTCGCCGCCTGCACCGCTTCGGGCGCGCCGCGATCCTCGCCGGGTTCTTCCAGCAGGGTCGCGGAATCGACGGCCTCGTCCGGCTCGTCGGGCAACGGGGCCAGGACCACCTGGCGCGCGGTCTCGGCCGAGGGCGGCAGGCGCTCATCGGCCAGGTTGCGGGAATGCTCGTTCATTCGGCGGCGGTAGCGGCGCAGCCGCTTGGCGATATGCGAGGCGGCCTCGTCGAAGGCGCGATGGGCGTCGGGCCCTTCACCCTCGCCGCGCAGGCTGAGCCCGCGTCCGGCATGGATATCGATGGCGCATTCAAAGAAGGCGCGGTTCTTGGAGAAGGTGACAAACGCTTCCAGGGCGTGGTCGAAGTACTTTTTGGTCACCGTGTTCAGCCCTTCGGCCACATGGACCTTCAGGGCTTCGCCGGTTTCGACCTGTTTCCCTGCAACGACGATGTGCATGGCGGGGTAACCCCTCCTTCTTGTGTGGGGGAGGGGCCGTCCCGGGGACGGCGAAGCGGCGGGTCACGCCCGCTTCGGGTCGGGCCGGGGCGGCCTTCTCCCGTTGGGACTAGGCCCTGATCAGCGCCAGCACAGCGCTGATCAGGGTCTAGTCGACGTCACGTCGCGCGTTTCGTGTCCTTGATCTCCTCTGCGGACAAACACGCACTAGGCCGGAACGGCTTTCTCCCGCTTGCGTTGCACGGAAGATGGGATGCGCAACGACTCGCGGTATTTGGCCACTGTCCGCCGGGCGATGTCCACTCCTTCCCGACGCAAAGCTGCGACAATGGCGTCATCGCTCAGGATGTCCTCCGCCGTCTCCGCCGAGACCATGCTGCGGATGCGGTGGCGGATGGCTTCCGCGCTGAAGGTCTCGCCGCCGGTGGTGCCGCCGATCGCCGTGGTGAAGAAATACTTGAGCTCGAACAGGCCGCGCGGCGTCGCGATGTACTTGTTCGCGGTGACCCGGCTGACGGTGGATTCATGCATCTCCACCGCCTCCGCCACGTCGCGCAGGATCAGCGGCCGCAGATGCGCGACGCCATGGCGGAAGAAGCCGTCCTGGCGGCGGACGATCTCGGCGGCGACCTTCAGGATGGTGCTGGCGCGCTGCTCCAGGCTTTTCACCAGCCAGTTCGCCGCCTGGAACTTCTCCGACAGGAAGGCCTTGTCCTCGCGCGAGGCGCTGACCTGGGCGCGGGCGTGGAAGCCGCGGTTGACCAGCACGCGCGGCAGGGTGTCGGGGTTCAGCTCCAGGATCCAGTCGACCGTCTCGCCCGCGAGCTGGACGCCGGGCGCGCGGCGCATCAGCACGTCGGGCAGCAGGGCGGGCGCGGGGGCGGCGTCGTAATCGGCGCCCGGCTTGGGGTCGAGCCGCTTCAGCTCGGCCACCATCTCGGCCAGGTCCTCGGCATCGACGCCACAGACCTTCAGCAGCCCGCGCATGTCGCGCCGCGCCAGGAGCTCCAGATTGTCCAGCAGCGCCTGCATCGCCGGGTCCAGCCGGTTGCGCTCGGCCAGCTGCACCGCCAGGCATTCGGCCAGGCTGCGGCAGAACAGCCCGGCCGGGTCGAAGCGCTGCAGCCGGGCGCGGATCGCCGCAATGCGCGCCGTGTCGCAGCCCAGCGCCTGGGCGATGGCGGCATCCTCGGCGGCGAGCCGCCCGGAGGGGTCGAGCAGGGCGATCAGCTGCGCCGCGATCAGCCGGTCGCCGGGATCGGCGAAGCTCAGCCGGACCTGCTCGGCCAGTTCCTCGCGCAGGCTGCGCGGGCGGGCGATGGCCAGGTCCTCGATGCCGCGCTCGTCGCCCTCGAAGTCGAGGCGGCCGCCGCGGCCGCCGCCCTCGCCGAGGGAGGGCCCGTCGCCGTCATAGACGTTGGACCAGTCGCGGATGTCGAGCGGCGCCTCCGCCTCCGACGGCATGGTGGCCGAGGCGGTGCTGTCGAAGCTGTCGGCCGGGGCCGCGCCGGCCGGCGGTTCGGCCCGCGGATCCGGGCGCTCGGGCGGCAGTTCGGGCCGCTCGTCGCGCTCCAGCAGCGGGTTGCGCTCCAGCTCCTCCTCGACGAAGGCGCTGACCTCGAGATTCGAGGACTGCAGCAGCTTGATGGCCTGCCGCAGCTGCGGCGTCATCACCAGCGACTGGCTGTGGCGCAGATCCAGGCGGGGACCGATGGCCATGCGCGGTCAGCCTGCCTGACGGAAAACCGAAAGGGCCGGCCGGGCGCGCATGCTAGAGGCTGAACCGCTCGCCCAGATAGACGCGGCGGACGCCTTCATGCGCGACGATGTCCTGCGGCGTGCCTTCCATCAGCACCTGGCCGTCATGCAGGATATAGGCGCGGTCGATGATCTCCAGCGTCTCGCGGACATTGTGGTCGGTGATCAGCACGCCGATGCCGCGGTTCTTCAGGTGCTTCACCAGGTCGCGGATCTCGCCCACCGCGATCGGGTCGATGCCGGCCAGGGGCTCGTCCAGCAGGACATAGGCGGGGTGGGTGGCCAGCGCGCGGGCGATCTCGCAGCGGCGGCGCTCGCCGCCCGACAGCGCCAGCGAGGGCGAGCGGCGCAGATGCGTCAGGCCGAACTCGGCCAGCAGCGAGTCCAGCATCTGCTCGCGCCGGGCGCGGACCGGCTCGACCACCTCGAGCGCCGCGCGGATATTGTCCTCCAGCGTCAGGCCGCGGAAGATCGAGGCCTCCTGCGGCAGGTAGCCCAGCCCCATGCGGGCGCGGCGGTACATCGGCAGGGTGGTGACGTCGTGGCCGTCCATGAAGACCTGGCCCTGGTCGGGACGGACCAGGCCGGTGATCATGTAGAAGGTGGTGGTCTTGCCGGCGCCGTTCGGGCCCAGCAGGCCGACCGCCTCGCCGCGCTTGACGCTGAGCGAGACGTTGCGGACGACGGGACGCTTCTTGTAGCGCTTGCCCAGGCCGGTCGCGACCAGCCCGCCCTCGCCGGGGACGACCTTGAGAGGGGTGCTCACCGGCTACGCGCTCCGCCTTGGTTCTGCTGCTGCTGGTTGTTCGGCTGGGGCTGCCCCTGGGGCTGCAAAGCCTGCTGCCCCTGCTGCGGGATGATCAACCCCTGGACGCGCTGGCCCGGGGTGGAGACCAGGCGGGCCACGCCCGTCCGCATGTTGACGATGGCTTCCTGGCCGTTCAGCTGGTTGTCGCCGCGGGTGATGCGGACGCCGCCCAGCAGGCGCGACATGCCGGTGGTCTCGGAGTAGACGCCACGGTCGCCGCGCACCACCTCGCCGGTGGTGCGGATCTCGACATTGCCGAAGGCCTCGACGCGGTCCAGCTGGCTGCCCTGGCCGGGCGTCGTCGGCTGTCCGGTGACCGGGTTGCGCGCCGGCTGGGCGGCGGCGGGCGCCGGGCGGGCATTGGAGGCCGCGGCCGCGCCCTGGTCGCGGAAATAACCGACCAGCGTGTCGGCGGCGATGCGGCGCTGGTCGGCGGTCACCACCACGGCGGCGCCGCGCGCCACGGCCATCCGCTTGCCCGGCCAGTATTCCATGCTGTCGCGCGAGGTCAGCACGTTCTGCGGCGTGGTCAGCTTCAGCGCGCGGCCGGTCAGCACCATCACCGCCTGGTCCATGTCGTAGACCGCGCGGTCGCCCTCGGCATGGTCGGTGGCGCTGTCGATGCGGACATTTCCTTCCGCTTCCAGGCGCCAGATCTCGCCGCCCGACATCGGCGTGTCACCCTGGGTGCCGGCCGCGGCAGGGGCGCCGGCGCGCGGGCGGTAGCGGGCGATCAGCCGGTCGGCAGTCAGCGTCACGCCGCCACGCACCGCGCGGGCGCTGCCGCGGGCGATCACCACCTGCTCCTGCTGGCGCCACTCGATGCCGTCGGTGGCGGTGACCTCGACCGGGCCGCCCTGGGTCAGGTCGAGCTGCTGCGCCCGCGCCGCCTGCGGCGCGACGGCCAGCGCCGCCAGGAGAGCGACGGTGGGCAGGCCACCCAGTCTGCCCCAACGGAAAAAGGTCATCGGCCGCCCTCCAGGACTGCTTTGGCGTTGCCGGTGAAGACCACCACCTGGCCACGGTTTTCCAGCCGGAAGCCCTCGCTGACCAGGGTGCCGAAAGGGCCCTGGGCGGCGACCGGGCGGTCGCCGGTGGCGCCGCCGGCGGCGATGTCGATCTCGGCCGCCTCGGTCTTCAGCGTGCTGCCGTCGTCGTGCCAGAGCGTCACCTGGCCCTGCAGCGACAGGTGGTTGGCGTCGCGGGCATAGCGGCCCTGCTGCGCCTCCAGCAGCACCCAGGTGCCGTTGTTCATGATCATGTCGGCGCGCGGCCGCTCGAGCGCGATCGGCGCCGCCGGATCCTGCTGCAGGGCGGTGGCGGCGGTGACGTTGTAGGGGCGGTCCTGCTCGTCGATGCCCTGGTAGCGCGGCGAGGCCAGGCGCAGCGCCTCGGCGCTGGTCTGGGCGACGCGGCGGAAGGCCAGGCGGCCGCGATCCTCGGCGCGGTCGAATTCCGGCCAGAGGGCGATGGCGGCCAGCACCGCCAGGGCGCCGACCGGCAGCAGCCACTTGGCCAGGCCGACGGCGAAGCGGTAGCGCGCCATCGACCCGGCATCCATCGCCAGCCGCGCGCGGGAGGGCAGCAGCTGCCGGCCCTTGCCGGCGGTGCGCTCGGCGCGGGGCGCGGCGGATTGGCCGCGCGGGGGAGAGGACGGGTTCATGCGGGGGCTTTGCTGGCCTGCTGTGCCGAAAGGATCCGGGTGACAAGACGGGGAGCGTCTTCCCCCGCCGCCCGCGGCCCGCGGTCGGGGCAGCGCGAGGCGGCAGGCGTGCCGGGCAGGGCGGAAAAGCGGCTCACCCCCTTTGTATGGGGCGGCACCCTGCCAGGGTCAACGCGAGACTGTGCCAGCCTACCAAAAACCATGCCAAGCTTGAGGGCTGGCGGGGCTTTTTCGCCGGGCGTCAGCGGGGCCCTCAGGCGTCAGGCAGAGTGGGAAAAGATATCGGGCTCGTCATAGCCCATCAGGTCGAGCTGGCCGCGGGTGGGCAGGAAGCGGAAGCAGGCCTCGGCCAGCTCCAGCCGGCCCTCGCGCTTGAGCAGCGCCTCCAGCCTGGCCCAGAGCGCATGCAGGTGCAGCACGTCGGAGGCGGCATAGGCCAGCTGCTCCGGCGTCAGCTCGGCGGCGCCCCAGTCGGAGCTCTGCTGCTGCTTGGAGATGTCGACGCCCAGCAGCTCGCGGCACAGATCCTTCAGGCCATGCCGCTCGGTGAAGGTGCGGACCAGCTTGGCGGCGATCTTGGTGCAGCGGACGGGGGCGCATTCGACGCCCAGCGCCGCGCGCAGGATGGCGACGTCGAAGCGGGCGAAGTGGAACAGCTTGGTGACGGCGGGATCCGCCAGCAGCGCCTTGAGGTTCGGGCAGTCGGCGCCGCGGCCGCCAAGGGCTTCCGGGATGATCTGCACGCAATGCGCCGTGCCGTCGCCGGCGGAAAGCTGCACCAGGCACAGCCGGTCGCGCCGCGGGTCCAGGCCCATGGTCTCGGTGTCGATCGCGACGACGGACCCGAAATCGAGGCCGGCGGGCAAATCGTGTTTGTGGAGCTTGATCATCTTCGGGACGAAAAGGGTCTGTGCCATTTTCGCCATCCCCCGGCTTCCTGTCGAACCATGTGCCATCCTGTGGATGGCAGTCCCCGTAGTGGAGGGGGAGGGGGTAGATATGCCCAGGAAAGGACTCGAACCTTCACGACCTTGCGGTCACTGGCACCTGAAGCCAGCGCGTCTACCAATTCCACCACCTGGGCGAGGGGCGAAGTGCCTTGCGGCGTGGAGGGGCTTTTATGGGCGGCGCGGCCCCCCGTCAACGGGGGTTTTTACAAAATTACGACGCAGGATTGATCGGGCGGGAAGCGGGAGCCTGGCGGGCGTTGCCACCATCACCGGGCGTGATGGCGGTGATCCGGGCGGCTGCATCGCCGGGTGGGCGGCGCCGGGCCTATCCAGGGGTGAGCCACGACCCGCCTCCAGGAGACCCCGCCGATGATCGAGATCCGCCGCTTCGCCAGCCTGGGCCGCGCCGAGCATGGCTGGCTGTCGGCCCGGCACCACTTCGCCTTCGGCCATTACCGCGAGGCCGGCCGCATGGGCTGGGGCCGCATCCGGGTCTGGAACGACGACGCCATCGCGCCGGGCACCGGCTTCGACCCGCATCCGCACCGCGAGATGGAGATCGTGACCTATGTCCGCGAAGGCGCGATCAGCCACCGCGACAACCTGGGCAACCAGGGCCGCACCGAGGCCGGCGACGTGCAGGTCATGTCGGCGGGGACCGGCATCACCCATGCCGAATACAATCTGGAGCCGGTGACCACGACGCTGTTCCAGATCTGGATCACGCCGGATCAGCGCGGCCAGCCGCCGCGCTGGGGCAGCCGCGCCTTCCCGCGCGAGGCCGGCGCCGGCTTCGTGGCCCTGGCCAGCGGGCGGGAGGCCGAGGCCGGCGGCGACGCGCTGCCGCTGAACGCCGATGCCGCGGTGCTGGCGGCGAAGCTTGCCGCCGGGGGGGCCGCGACGGCCTCCGTCGCTGCCGGACGGATGGCCTACCTGGTCGTGGCCCGTGGCAGCGTCACGCTGAACGGCGAGCGCCTCGACGAGCGCGACGCCGCGGCGATCGCCGGCGCCGAGACGCTGTCCCTGGTCGCCGGCGGCGAAGGGGCGGAGCTGGTGCTGGTGGAGACGGCGCCGGAGGGGTGAGGCCTCACCCCTCCCGCGGCGCCGCCAGCTTGTCCAGGCCCAGCAGCACCGGGGCGGGTGCGGCCGCCGGCAGGGCGGGCGCCGCCTCGGCCGGGGCGCGCTGCTCGGCGATGCGCTCGATGCGGCGGGCGAGCTCCGGGGCCTCGGCCAGCAGGCGGCGGAAATCGGCCGCACCCAGTTCCAGCAGGTGGCAGAAGCTGGTGGCCCGCGCCCGGCCGGCGCGGCGCGCCGGGTGGATCACCTCCGCCTCGCCCAGCACGTCGCCATGGGTCAGCAGCACCTCGTGCCCGTCCTGCTGCAGGCTGGCCTCGCCGCGGCTGATGAAATAGACCGAGCGCGCCCGGTGGCCGCGGCGGTAGATCCATTCGCCCGGCACCACGAAGCGGCTGGTGACGCTCATCGCCAAGTCGTGCAGCAGCGCCTCCTGCAGCCCGGCGAAGACCGGGAACTCGGCGATGCGCTTGTCGAGGCCCGACTGGATGTTGAACTGCAAGGGCCGGGAGATCTGCTGGCGCATCGCCTCCAGCCCGCGCAT
The DNA here is from genome assembly GCF_001982615.1 of Teichococcus deserti. GTDB lineage: Bacteria > Pseudomonadota > Alphaproteobacteria > Acetobacterales > Acetobacteraceae > Pseudoroseomonas > Pseudoroseomonas deserti. Next base: position 12,812 of record NZ_MLCO01000168.1, read on the forward strand.
CAGCTCGTCATGCAGCTCCTCGCCGACCAGGGATTCGCGCTGCAAGGTGGCGTATTCCTCGGCCTCCAGGCGGATGCCCAGCTGGCGCAGCAGGCGGGTCTCCAGCGCCTCGGCATAGCCCGGATACTGCAGGCGCAGCGTGTCCATGGCGTCCTGCAGCAGCTCCTCGCGGCGGCCGACGATGTCGCGCACGACTTCGGTCACGCGCTCGCCCAGCACCGGCTCCATGCGGCGGCGCATGAAGCGCGACATCGAGGTGGCGACCAGGCGGCTCAGCAGCAGCATCTCGAAGCGCTCGGCCATGCAATGCATCAGCGGCTTGTCGATGCGGAACTGGCGGTGCAGCCATTGCGCGACATGGAAGCGCGCGCTGGGCTGCAGCCGGCGGCGGGCGGCCTGGATATAGCCGAGCCGTCCCTCGGCCCGGGCGCCGTCGATCATGCTCTCGGCGCTCCACAACAGGCTTTCCATGACGCGGCGCGACAGGCCCTGCTCCTGGAACAGCTCCAGCAGCACGGAGCGCTCCTGGCTGGCGAAGGTGATCAGGCCGAGGATGACGCGCTCGCGGTCGCTGATGGCGGTGTCGAAGGTGTTGGCCGCGGTCTCCACCTTCACCCGGCGGTCGTACATCTCGACGACATGGGCGGTGGGAGGGGCGGCGAAGCCATAGTCGGCCGCGGTGTCGCGCAGCTTGTCGCGCACCTCGCCCAGGCCGATGGCGACCACCTGGTTGCGCAGCGCCTGGTCGGCCGGCGACAGGCGGTCGAGCTTCAGGAAATGCACCAGGAAGCGCAGGGTGGTGCCGTTCACCAGCAGCGTCGACAGGACATAGCCGGTGGCGACGATGGCGACGAATTGCTGCACCTGGGAGGGGACGGCGCCGTTCTCGGTGACCGACAGGGCCAGGGCCAGGGTGATGGCGCCGCGCAGGCCCCCCCAGAGCATGGTGACCTTGAAGGGGATCGGCACGCGCTGCGACAGGCGCAGCACCAGCAGCAGCGGCATGACGCCGAACAGCACCGCGGCGCGCGCCGCGGTCGCCGCCAGGATGGTGACGCCGATCAGCAGCAGGTCGCGCTGCTCCATCCCCAGCATCAGCCGCGGCACCAGCATCGAGGCCAGGATGAAGACCATCGAGCTCGACCAGAAGGAGAGCTGCGCCCAGATGTCCTGCAGGAACTGCCAGCTCTGCGGCCGGAAGGTCGAAGGGCCCACGGCCGAGACCGTCAGCCCGGCCGCGGCGGCGGCCACCACGCCGGAAAAGCCGAAGACCTCGTCGCAGAGGATATAGGCGACATAGGGCAGGGCGAGCGTCAGGGTGACCTCGGCGGTGCGGTTGCCGCCCAGCCAGGGCAGCACCGCCAGCATCAGCCGGGCCAGCACGAAGCCCACCAGCAGCCCGCCGCCGAAGGAGAGGAAGAAGGTCAGCGCCGCCTCCAGCGGGGCGGCCGGGTGCTGGCCGGTCAGCTGCGCCAGGAAGATGGTGAAGATCGAGATGGCGGCGGCGTCGTTCAGCAGGCTCTCGCCCTCGACCAGGCGGGTCAGGCGGCTGTTGGCGCCGATCTCGTGGAAGATGCCGACCACCGCCGAGGGGTCGGTCGTCGCCACGATGGCGCCCAGCATCAGGCAGGCGGTGAGCGGCACGCCGGAGATCGGGGCGAGCGCGAAGCCGATCGCCGCCGTGGTCACCACCACGGCGACGACGGCCATGACCAGCACCGGCGCCCAGTCCCGCGCCAGCCGCCGCACGTCGATCGACAGCGCGCCGTGGAACACCAGGATCGGCAGGAAGATGAACAGGAAGACCTCGGCATTGACCGGGATGTGGATGAGCATCCCGGCCGCCTCGGTCAGCGCCGGGCCTTCATGCAGGTTCAGCAGCAGGGTGGCGCCGCCGCCGAGCAGCACGCCGACCACCGCGAGCATGACGGTGCTGGACAGCATGAGCCATCGGGCGAGCGGCTGGATGGCGCTGACGACGATCAGCAGGAGGGCGATGGCCAGCAGGGTATGGGGCAGCGTCGTCAGCATTTTTCAGGTCAGTTCAGTTCGGCCAGCGCCGTGGGGCGGCGCCGGGCTCTGCGGGGTGCGGCCGGATATCCGGCGGCTTCAAGGCAGATATGGGGCGGGCGGCCGGCCGGGGCTTGACGGTTGCAATGCCTTACCCGGCGTTGCCGCCGGTCAGAATGGCTTGGTGCCCGCCAGCAGCGCGATCAGCAGCAGGGCGACGACCGGCAGCCAGGGCTTCGCCGTGATGGCGCGCGGCGGGTTGCCGCCGTTCGACAGGCGGCGCAGCCCTGCCGACTGCATGCCGTGCAGGGCGGAGAGGGCCAGGACCAGCAGGAACTTCACATGCAGCCAGCCCTGGCTGAACCAGCCGCCCTGGATGGCCAGGGTGATGCCCAGGATCCAGGCCAGCGCCATGGCGCCGTTGGAGACGTGGCTGTCCCAGAGGCGCACCGCGCGCAGCACGTTCGGGTGCTTCTGGGCATGGGCGAGGGCGAGGCTGTTGGCGAGCATGCCGCCGATCCAGGTGGCGATGGCGGTGATGTGGAGCGCGCGCAGCAGCAGGTAGCCGTCCATTGGGTATCCCCTTCAGGTCGCGAGGGTGGCGGGGGGCAGGGGCCCGCCGGTCCACCCTGGCGCGGCAGCACTGATAGGAAGAGAAGGGGGTCCGGGGGAATTCATTCCCCCGGAACTTTCTTCAGATCTTGATCACCAGCTTGCCAAAGTTCTTCCCCTCGAGCAGCCCGACGAAGGCATCCGGCGCGTTCTGCAGCCCTTCCACCACGTCTTCCTTGAACTTCAGCGACCCGTCGCGCAGCCAGGCGGCGCCGCGCTCGCGCCAGACCGGCCAGGCCAGCGGGTGGTCGGAGACGATGAAGCCCTGCAGCGTCAGCTTGCGCCGCGTCAGGATCGACAGGTTGGGCCCGGGCGGCAGGGGGCGGGTGTTGTAGGTGGCGACCGAGCCGCAGAAGGCGATGCGGCCGAAGGCGCGCATGCGGGGCAGCACGGCTTCCTGCACCGGCCCGCCGACATTCTCGAAATAGACGTCGATGCCGTCCGGGCAGGCGGCGTCGAGGGCGGCGGGCAGGTCGCCGCGGTGATCCAGGCAGTCGTCGAAGCCAAGCACGTCCTTGACGTAGCGGCACTTCTCCGGCCCGCCGGCGATGCCGATCACCCGGCAGCCGTATTTCCTGGCGATCTGCCCGGCGACGCCGCCGACCGCGCCGGAGGCGGCGCTGACGACGAAGACATCGCCCGGCTTGGGCCGGCCGATCTCGGTGACGCCGACCCAGGCGGTGGTGCCGGGCATGCCGAGCACGCCGAGATAGGCGGAATGCGACACGCCGCCGCCATCCTTCGGAATCTTCACCAGGCTGCTGCCATGGGCGGCGGAGAAGCCCTGCCAGCCGCGGGCGCCGCGCACCCAGTCGCCGGGGGCGAAGCCGTCATGCTGGCTTTCCAGCACCTCGGCGACGCATTCGCCCTCCATGACGCCGCCCAGCGCCACCGGCGCGGCATAGGAGGCGGTGTCGTCCATCCGGCCGCGCATATAGGGGTCGAGCGAGAGGAAGCGGTGGCGCAGCAGCACCTCGCCGCGGCCCGGCGCGGGCATGGCGCTTTCGACGAATTCGAAATGCTCCGGGCCGGGCCGGCCGGCGGGGCGGGCCTTCAGCAGGATCTGGGGATTGCTCACTGCGTTTCTCCGGGATGTGGTCGGGAGAGAGTTTTGGACCTGCCGGCAGGCTTGCCAAGCCTCGGGGGCGGGCGGCACAAGGGAGAAGCCGGCCACCGCGCCGCCCGTTCCCTCTGGATCCGCCATCAGCATGACCTTTCCCGCCGCGCCGGCCCCGGATCTCGACCTGCTGGCGCTGGAGCGGGCGCGGCTGTTCGCGCTGCTGGGACGGCTGCTGGTGGCGCCGCCGGACGGGCCGCTGCTGGGCAGCCTGCGCGGGCTGCACGGGCTGCCGGACCGGCTGCTGGGCCAAGCCTATGGCCGGCTGGCGCGGGCCGCGCGGCAGACCGACCTGGCCGCGGCGGAGATGTCTTTTCAGGCCGTCTTCGACGGGATTTCTCTGCATGCCCGGGACCATGGCGGGGCCAGCGGCGCGCCGCTGG
>NZ_MLCO01000169.1 GCF_001982615.1 Teichococcus deserti
CCCCTCACCCCCGATCCTGCCCCCCTCTGAAGGACGGAGAGGTGTCGCATGCGGCGGTCGGGGCGTCGGAGGGGGCGGCCATGCTGAACGGGCTGCGCGACACGGTCGACGCCATGTGGCAGCGGCCGCTGGGGCAGCGCTGGCTGCTCGGCCTGCTGGCCTTCCTGATCGCCCTGCTGCTGCGGCTCGGCCTGGACGGGCTGCTGCCGCCCGGCTTCCCCTTCCTGACCTTCTTCCCCGCCATCCTGACGGCGACCCTGCTGGGCGGGCTCGGCCCCGGCATCGCGGTGGGGCTCAGCGCCTCGCTGGCCGCCTGGTACTGCTTCATGGAGCCCTTTTACAGCTTCAAGCTGACCGGCGGGGCGACCCTGGCGCTGGGCTTCTTCGTCGCCATCAGCGCCGTGGACATCCTGCTGATCCACCTGATGCAGCTGGCCATGCGCCGCCTGCGGGAGGAGGCAGCGCGCGGCAGCCGCGAGGGCGCGCTCAGCCAGCAGCTGGCCCGCACCCGGGAGGTCATGCTGCAGGAGCTGCAGCACCGCATCGCCAACAACCTGCAGGTGCTCTCGGCCATGGTGCTGCTGCAGCGCAACGCGGTGCGCGACCCCGAGGCGCGGCGGGTGCTGGACAATGCCGCGACACGGCTGGAGGTGATCGGCCGCATCCAGCGCCGGCTGCAGGGCGATGCCAACGGCCTGCCCTTCGGCCCGTTCCTGGAAAGCCTGAGCCAGGACCTGCTGGCCGCCGCCGAGGCCGGCCGGGTGGCGACGAGCGTGGAGGCTGACCCGCTGGTGCTGCCGCCGGAGCTGACCGTGCCGGTGGCGCTGATCGTCGCCGAGCTGCTGGCCAATGCCCTGCAGCACGGCTTCCCGGATGGCCGCCGCGGCACGGTGACCATCCGCCTGGCGCGGGCCGAGCAGCGGATCCAGCTGACGGTGGAGGATGACGGCATCGGCCTGCCGCTGGACTTCAGGCTGGAGCGGACCCGCAGCCTGGGCCTGCGCATCGTCCAGGCGCTGACCCGGCAGATCGGCGGCGCCTTCACCATGCGCCCGACGGCGCAGGGCACCACCTGCCACCTGTTCTTCTGGCTGTCGCCGCAGGGGGCGATGGCCGCCCCGCCGCTGCCGGTGGAATCGGAGGCGCGTTAGGCGCCGCCGCCTCAGGAAAACCCTGTCAGGCAACCCCGCGTCAGGCGACCCTGCGTCAGGCGACCCCGTGCCGGCCCATTTCCAGAAACTTCTCGCGGCGCCGGGCCTTGAGGGTGCCGGCGTCGAGCGCCAGCAGCGGCTCCAGGCAGGACCAGACCTGCTGGCCCACGGCCTGCATGGCGGCGCCGGCGTCGCGATGCGCGCCGCCAAGCGGCTCGGCCACCACCTGGTCGATCAGCTGCAGCCGGCGCAGATCCTCGGCGGTCAGCTTCAGCGCATCGGCCGCGGTGCTGGCCTGGGCCGCGTCGCGCCACAGGATCGAGGCGCAGCCCTCGGGGCTGATCACCGAATAGATGGAATGCTCCAGCATCAGCACGCGGTCGGCCGCGGCCAGCGCGATGGCGCCGCCGGAGCCGCCCTCGCCGATGATGGTCGCGACCACGGGCACGGGCGCATCCAGGCAGGCCTCGATCGAGCGGGCGATGGCTTCCGCCTGGCCGCGCGCCTCGGCCTCGATGCCCGGGAAGGCACCGGCGGTGTCGACGAAGGACAGGATCGGCAGGCCGAAGCGGCCCGCCAGCTCGATCAGCCGGCGCGCCTTGCGGTAGCCCTCCGGCCGGGCCATGCCGAAATTGTGCTTCACCCGGCTCTCGGTGTCGGTGCCCTTCTCGGTGCCCAGCACCATCACGGCGCGGCCGTGGAAGCGGCCCATGCCGCCGATCACCGCGGCGTCGTCGGCGAAGGCGCGGTCGCCGGCCAGCGGCACGAAGTCCTCGATCAGGGCGTCGACATAGGCCAGGCATTTCGGCCGGTCGGGATGGCGGGCCACCAGCGTCTTCTGCCAGGGGGTGAGCTTGGCATAGGTCGCCTGCAGCAGTTTTTCGGCCTTGTCGGACAGGCGGCCGACTTCCTCGGCCACATCGATGCCGCCGGCGTCGGTGGTGCGCCGAAGCTCCTCGATCTTGCCCTCAAGCTCGGCAAGCGGCTTCTCGAAGTCCAGGAAGTGACGCATCGCGATCCCGTCTGTGCATGCACCGCAATAAGAGGCGGCCGAACCGGGCTGCCCTAGCGCAACCCGCCGGGCATGGCCAGAGGCTTGTCGGTCAGGCTTGTCGGTCAGGCTTGTCGGTCAGGCTTGTCGGTCAGGCCTCGGCCAGCGGGTGGTGGGTTTCCACCAGCGCCTTCAGCCTTTCCTCCAGAACCTTGGTGTAGATCTGGGTGGTGGCGATGTCGGCATGGCCCAGCAGCATCTGCAACGCGCGCAGGTCGGCGCCGCCCTCCAGCAGGTGGCTGGCGAAGGAATGGCGCAGCACATGCGGGCTGACCCGGGCCGGGTCCAGCCCCGCCGCCAGCGCCGCCTGCTTGACCACCAGCAGCAGGCTCTGCCGCGTCAGATGGCCCGAGGCGCCATGCGAGGGGAACAGCCATTTCGACGGCTTCTTCGCGTCCTGCAGCGCCAGCGCCGCCATCCGCGCCCGGCCGGAGATCGGCACCAGCCGCTCCTTGTTGCCCTTGCCGCGCACCAGGATCAGCGGCTGGTCCACCGCCAGCGCCTGGCGCGGCAGGCTGACCAGCTCCGAGGCGCGCAGCCCCGAGCAATAGAGCAGCTCCAGCAGCGCCACCGCCAGCGGCCCGCGCCTGCCCGGCAGGGTGCCGGCCGCCTCCAGCAGCGCCGTCACCTCGGCCGCGCGCAGCGCCTTGGGCAGGGAGCGCGGCTGGCGCGGCCGGTCCAGCAGCTCGGTCGGGTCGTCGGCGCGCACCCCCTCGCCGGCGAGGAAGCGGTAGAACTGCCGCAGCGCCGAAAGCCGCCGCGCCGCGGTGCGCGGCGACAGCCCGCTATCGGTCAGCCCGGCCAGATAGGCGCGCAGCAGCTCCGGCTGCGCGCCCAGCAGGTCGCCCCCCTTGCGGCGGGCGAATCCCAGGAAGTCCTCGAGATCGGCCTGGTAGGCGGCGAGGGTGTTGCGCGCAGCACCCCGCTCGGCCGCCAGCATCTCCAGGAAGGCCTCGAGGTGACGTTCCATGGCGCCGCCGCGGCTCAGCGGGTGCCGAAGCGCTCGTTCGGCAGGGTGCGCTCCACCGGCTGCTGGTTCACCGGCGGCGGAAAGGCGCTGAGCACCAGCAGCCCGGCCAGGACGGCAAGCACCAGGACGGAGACGAGAAGCAGAAGGGGACGGCGAAACATGGTGCCCTTGGGTATCCTGCGCGCGTGGAATCTTGTGCTACCTTCCGCCCTTGTGTCACGCAACCTCGGCCTTGCCATCATTCCGCCCGCCGCAACGACGGCCCCCGAACCGCCCGCCGCCCCCATGATGGAGCCGGCGCCCGCGGTGCTTCCGATCGCCGCCAACCGATTGAGCCAGCACGCCCCGCTGAAGCGCTCCGTCGTGCTGATCGGCATGCCGGGCTCCGGCAAGTCGTCGATCGGCAAGCGGCTGGCGACCCGGCTGGGCATGGCCTTCCGCGACGCCGACACCGAGATCGAGGCCGCCGCCGGCCAGCCGATCACCGAGATCTTCTCCCGCTACGGCGAGCCGCATTTCCGCGAGGGCGAGCGCCGCGTCATCGGCCGCCTCCTGGCCGGGCCGCCGCTGATCCTGGCCACCGGCGGCGGCGCCTATGCGGATGCCGAGACGCGCCGCGCCATCCGCGACTCCGGCGCGTTGGCCGTCTGGCTGCGCTGCACCGTGCCGGTGCTGCTGCCGCGCGTCTCCGGCCGCGCCACCCGGCCGATGTTCCTGAACAAGGACCCGGAAGAGGTGCTGAACCGGCTGATGGCCGCGCGCCACCCGCTCTATGCCGAGGCCGACCTGGTGATCGACTGCCTCGACGAAAATCCCGAAACCACCACCGACCGCGTCGAGGCCGCCTTGCACGACCACACCCCCCCCGCCCGCCTGCCCGTGCCGCTGTCGGGCCGCGCCTATGAGGTGGTGGTCGGCGACGGCCTGCTGGCCCGCGCCGGCGGGCTGATCGCGCCCGCCCTGCCGGCCCGCCGCGTCGCCATCGTCAGCGATGCCAGCGTCGCCGGCCTGCACCTGCCGACGCTGGAGGTCGGGCTGCGCGAGGCCGGCTTCGAGATCCGCGCCAGCCTGACCGTCCCCCCCGGCGAAGCCTCCAAAAGTTTTTCCCAGTTCGGCACGCTGATGGAGGACCTCCTCGCTGCGGGCATCGACCGTCAGACCGCCGTCGTTGCCCTCGGCGGCGGCGTCGTCGGTGACCTGGCCGGCTATGCGGCCGCCAGCGCGCTGCGCGGCCTGCCCTTCGTGCAGATCCCGACCACGCTGCTGGCCCAGGTCGACAGCTCGGTCGGCGGCAAGACCGGCATCAACCTGCGCGCCGGCAAGAACCTGGCCGGCGCCTTCCACCAGCCGCGCATCGTGCTGGCCGATACCGGCGTCCTCTCCACCCTGCCGTCCCGCGAGCTGCGCGCCGGCTATGCCGAGGTCGCCAAGCACGGCCTGCTGCAAGGCGCCCTCTGGGACTGGTGCGAGGCCAACGGCGCCAAGGCGGTGGCCGGCGACGCCGCCGCGCTGCGCCACGCCGTGCTGGAAAGCTGCCGCCTGAAGGCCGCGGTCGTCGCCGCCGACGAGCGCGAGGAGAGCCCCGAGGGTGGCCGCGCCCTGCTCAACCTCGGCCACACCTTCGGCCACGCCATCGAGGCCGAATGCGGCTATGACGGCAGCCTGCTGCACGGCGAGGGCGTCGCCATCGGCCTGGGCCTCGCCGCCCGCCTGTCGGTGATCCTGGGCCTCTGCGAGGCCACCCTGCCCGAGCGCGTGGAAGCCCACCTCTCCGCCGTCGGCCTGCCCGCCCGCCTGTCCCACCTGCCGCGCCGCTTCACCCTGGCCGCGCTGATGGCCCGCATGCGCAAGGACAAGAAGGTGCGCGACGGCGCGCTGCGCTTCGTGCTGCTGCGCGGGCCGGGCCAGGCCTTCACCAAAGACGACGTCGATCCGGCGCTGGTCGAGGCGCTGCTGCGGTCGGAGGGGGCTCAGGGGTAAGAGAAGACAGGGAAAAGACTGGGGGAATGAATTCCCCCAGGCCCCCTTCTTTTTTCTGCGATGACTGCCGTGTCCACGTGGAGACAGTACGTGAAACGGCCCAGGGACAGCGCGACCTTCAAGGTTGCGCTGTTTTCATATGCAGCGTTCCGCCGTGATGCCCTGGTGTCGTCTTCGATGAAGCGGCTGGGCGAGAAACGGCCGACAGATAGAAAAAAGAAGGGGTCGAGGGGAATTCATTCCCCTCGCCTACC
>NZ_MLCO01000017.1 GCF_001982615.1 Teichococcus deserti
CCTTGCCATGGCGCGGCAGGCCAGCCGCAGTGCCAGCCGCGCCAGCGGCCGCAGCGGCGCCGGCAGCTTCCGGTCGAGCCGCGAGGGGTAATGCTCGTGCACGTCCAGCACCACCCGCGCCCGCCCGCCGCGCGCCGCCCAGAGCGCCGCCGCCCAGGCATCCGGCTCATTGGCATGCAGCACCGCGGCGCCGGATTCGCGGGCCCGGCGGGCCAGCGCCGAAATCCCCAGCAGCCGCCCGCGCCAGCCGGGGGCGCGGCGATAGGGGCGGATGGCGACGCCGGCATGCTGCTCGGGCGCGGCCGAGCCGGGGCAGAGATGCACCACCCGCCAGCCGGCGGCGGCCAGGGCGGCGCCCTCCTTGCCCACCACCCGCAGGTCGGTCGGCGGATGCGCGGCGGACAGCAGGCAGACCAGCGGCGGCGGCGCCAGCATCGCCGGCTGCCGTGGCCGCGGCGGGAAGGCGATGGGGCCCGCCGCCATCAGGCGGCGCTCCGCTGCCGGCGCGGCTTTTTCTGGGTGGCGGCCGGCGCCTCGGCCCCCGACAGGAACTGCGCCAGATGGGCCACCATGCGCGGCCCGGCGCGGCCGTCCCACAGCGGGATCGGCCGCGAGGGCGGCCAGGCCCCGGCCAGGATCTCCTCCACCGCCCCGGTCAGGGACTCGGGCAGGCTGGCCGGCGGGATCAGCCGGTTGCTGCCGGATTCCACCGTCACCGGCCGCTCGGTGGAGGGCCGCAGCGTCAGGCAGGGCAGGTCCAGCAGGCTGGCCTCCTCCTGCACGCCGCCGCTGTCGGTGGCGACCAGCCGGGCGCGGGCCATCAGCCCGAGGAAGTCGAGATAGCCCAATGGCGGCAGCAGGCGGATGCCGGGGGGCACGCGCAGCCCCGTCGCCTGCAGCCGGGCGGCGGTGCGCGGATGCAGCGGCCAGACCAGCGGGATCTGCCCGGCGGCGCGCTTCAGCGCGGCCAGGATCGGGGCCAGCGCCGCCGGGTCGTCGACATTGGCCGGGCGGTGCAGGGTGACCACGCCATAGGACCGCGGCAGCAGCCCCTCCGGCAGCGGACGCGCCCGGGCGGCGGGCAGCCGGTCCAGCAGCGTGTCGATCATCGCATTGCCGACGGCGCGCACCGCGCGGGCAGGGTGGCCCTGGCGCAGCAGCCGGTCGGCCGTCGCCTGGTCCGGCGCCCAGAGCAGGTCGCTGATGGCATCCACCGCGCGGCGGTTGATCTCCTCCGGCATGTCGCGGTCGCCGCAGCGCAGCCCGGCCTCCAGATGCGCGACCGGGATGCCCAGCTTCCGCGCCGCCAGCGCCGCGGCCAGCGTCGCGTCGACATCGCCGGCGACGACCACCAGGCCCGGCCGGCGCCGGGCCCAGGTCTCGGCACAGGCCAAAAGCGTGCGGGCGGTGGTGCCGGCATGGCCGCCGCCGCCGGCGACGCCCAGCGCGATCTGGGGGAGCGGCAGGTTCAGCTCGGCGAGATGCCGGCCGAACATGGCGTGGTCGGCATGCTGGCCGGTGTGCAGCAGCACCGGGCGGCAGAAGGCCGGGCGGCCGCTGGCCTGGTGTGCCGCCAGGGCGTGCCACAGCGCGGCCAGCTTCGGCAGGTTGGGCCGGGCGGCGGCGACGAGGTGCAGCTCGGGCAGCGGCAGGGTGGCGCAGCCGGGGCGGTCCTCTGCCTCCTGCCGCAGCAGGGCGGGCAGGCCGAGGCCGGGCAGCAGCGCCTGGGGGGGCAGGCCGGGCGTGGTCGGGACTTCAGAGCGATAGCCATCGGGCGGGGTCATGCCGGCACCAGCGCGGTTTCGGTGGCGGGGCGCGCGGCGGCCAGCCGCACGATCTCGGCGAAGCGGGCCGCCTGCAGCCGGCGGTCCCAGCGGCGCACCGCCTGGTCGCGGGCGGCGCGGCCCATGGCGGCGCGCTGCGCCGGCTGGCCGGCCAGCCAGGCCAGCGACGCCGCCAGGCCCTCGGCCCCCGCTGCGGCA
>NZ_MLCO01000170.1 GCF_001982615.1 Teichococcus deserti
AGCACGGAACGCTGCCGTCGCGGCCTCGACGCTCGGGGCGGCGACGGGCAGGCGGGGCGTGGGCAGGCGCGGCGCGGGCAGCGGCACCGCGCGGCGGAAGACCACCGGCGGCCAGCTGGGGGCGGGGCGCGCGGAGCCCGGCATCGCGGCGCCCCCCGCTTCCGTCAGAAGACGTTCTTGCCGGCCAGCCCGACCACCACGGTGCGCACCATGATGCGGATGTCGAGCCAGAGCGACCAGTGGGTGATGTAGTAGAGGTCCATCTCGATGGACTTGCGGGCGTTCTCCGGCGAGCGGAGGGCATAGCTGCGCATGCCGTTCGCCTGGGCCCAGCCGGTCAGGCCGGGCTTGATGCGGTGCCGCGCGGCGTATTGCCGGACCATCTCGGAGAAGCGCTCCTCGCCCACCAGCATGTTGGCGACATAGGGGCGGGGGCCGACGATTGACATCTCGCCGCGCAGCACGTTCAGCAGCTGCGGCAGCTCGTCGATGGACAGGCGCCGCAGGATGCCGCCGACCCGGGTGATGCGCGGGTCCTTGCGGCTCTGCGTGCCGACCGAGCCGTCGTCGCTCAGATCGGTCAGCATGGTGCGGAACTTGTAGATGGCGAAGGGCTTCTGCCCCATGCCCGGGCGCCACTGCTTGAACATGATGGGGCCGGGGCTGTCCAGGCGGATGGCGAGGGCGGCGGCCAGCATGATCGGGCTGACCAGCAACAGGGCGAGGCCCGCCACCACATAGTCCTCGATCACCTTGACCACGCCCTGGGTGCCCTTGAAGGGGCGCACCATGACCTGCAGCCCGCGCATCCGGCCGATCGAGGAAATGCCGGCATAGTTGGGCGGCACCGCCTCGGGGTCGAAGGGGATGACCACGTCGGCGGCGATCCATTCGACGCGGTGCATCAGCTCGAACAGCGCCTGGGCGCGGTTCCAGGGCAGCGCCAGGACGATCAGGTCGATGGTGTGGTCCTGGGCGAAGCCGGCCAGCGCCTCCAGCCCGCCGCGCACCGGCATGCCGGCGATCTCGGCCGGCGCCGCGCCATCGTGGCTGTCGGAGGCGTCGGCGAAGAGGCCGATCACCTCGTAGCTGGCCGCCTTGTCGGGGCCGCGCAGCTCGGCCAGCACCTGGGCGCCGGTGGCATTGGCGCCGATGACCACCACCTTGCGCAGCAGCAGCCGGCGGCGGTCGACGATATAGACCATCAGGCGCTGCAGCTGGCGGCCGGCCAGCAGGAACAGCAGCTGCAGCCCGTGCCATTGCAGGAACCAGCCCTCGGTCAGCGGCAGGGTGCCGGGCAGGCAGGCCTGCAGCGCGACGAGGCCGACCAGCCAGGCGACGGCGAGGCCGGTCAGCACATGGCCGAGCTGGCCCCAGAAGCCGCTGTAATGCTCCACCCGGTAGGCGGAGATCCGCGTCATCACCGACAGATAGGCCCAGATCTGCGCCGCCGCGATCACCGTCGACTGCTGCCAGGCGAGCGGCGAGCCGGGGGCGGTGATCAGCGCCGCCAGCAGCAGCAGCACGACGTCGCTGCCCTTGACCAGTCGGTTGATCAGCCCGTGGGTCCAGCGCACGACCGAAAGCGACTGGCCAAGGGCGCCGAGGCTGCTGCGGGAGGAACCGGTATCGGAGGGAGGCGTCACGGGGCTTGGCACCAGGCGCTTGGCAGGCTTGGCCCGCCGGATTGTTCCAGTGACGACAGGTGGCCTGTCATCGGAGGGGTCCGCCGGGCGCAGGGGTGTCTCCCCGCCCGGCAGGGGCTGGCGGCTGGCGTGTCGCGCCGCAGAACGGACGGCTCCCCGGCTGGAGGGTCGTCAGCAGACGGCCCGGTTCAGGCTCGGCACCGATTACGCCTCATATAAGGCGATCCGTAACTTTCAATAGACCGTTCCGCCACGGTTGATGGAATAGCTGAAGGAACGGCTGAACGGTATCAAACGGTTGACATACTGGTCGATCCACAGATTGACCTCGCCGATCCGGCTGCGCGGCACGAAAACGATATCGCCTGGGTAAAGCGGCACGTCGTTCGGCACGCCGCGCCCTTCGACGAAGCTCTGCAGGTCGATGGTGCGCAGCATCGGCCGGTCGGCCGGGCCGCGGCGGATCAGCACCACCTGGTTCATGCGGGCATCGGTGTCGAAGCCGCCGGCCTGCAGCACCGCCTCCAGCACGCCGCGGCGGCCGGGCAGGGGATAGGCGCCGGCGGTGCGCACCGCGCCGCCGACCAGCACGGTGGAGCCGCCGGCCTCCTCCAGCCCGATGGTGACGATCGGCTGGGTCAGCACGCGGCGGCTGGCCTCGGTGATGGCGGCCTCGGCGGCGCCGATCGCCTGGCCGGCGACATTGACCCGGCCGGCGGCGCGTAGCGCCACCTGGCCATCGGGGGCGACCAGCGCCGTCTCGTTCATCTCCGGCGTCATCAGGAACTGCACGCGCAGCCGGTCGCCGGGGGCGATGCGGTATTCCGGCGCGACCTCCGTCCAGGGGGCGAAGCCCTGCGCCTGGTTCTCCACCGGATCCAGCGCCGAGCCGGTGCAGGCGGCCAGCAGCAGGCCGGGCAGCAGCAGAAGGGCGGGGCGGCGGGGCAGGCGCATGGGGCGGGGATGTCCTAGAGGAAGCGGGTGACAAAGCCGGGCAGGATGCGGCGGTAGCCGGTATAGGCGAAGCCGAGCAGCGCGCCGCCCGAGCCCAGCACCCAGTCGCGCACCGCCCGCGCCTGGTCACCGCGGGTGCGCTCGCCGCGCACCACCATGACATTGGCGTCGACCATCGCGGCCAGCCGGCGCATGGCGTAGTTGTCTGACCGGTCGGGACCGATGACGACGACCAGGGCGAAGGCCTCGCGCAGCCGGCCCAGCAGGGTCTCGGTCTCCTCCCGCGTGGCGCGCGGATTGGACAGGTCGGACTGCATCGCCTGGTGCGAGACCCAGAGATTCTCCACCACGGTCGAGAAGACCATGACATGGCCGGGGATGCGCTCGACGTCGAGCGGCTGCGAGCCCAGCGCCGAGAGATGGCCGCGCCCGTCGCTCTGCAGGTCGATCAGCGCGATGTCGGCGGCCGGGCTGCGCCGCGCCATGGCCAGCACCAAAGCGCGGCCGAGCTCGTCGCGGCCGTCATTCGGGCCGGTGGCGACCAGCTGCACCAGCTGCGGCCGGCGGCCGTTGATGCGGGTGTCGCAGATCAGCGAGACCAGGTCCTCGACGCCGGAGACCGGGCGCAGGTCGCGCAGGCTGGGCGCCAGGTTGCCCAGCGCCGCCAGCGCCGGCAGCCGCAGGCCGCGCTCCGCCTCCTCCGGCGTCGCGTAGATGCGGCGGGTCAGCGCCAGCAGCAGGCCCAGCGCGCCGGCGGCGGCCAGGCCGAAGGCGATGCCGCCGGCCATCAGCACCAGCTTCAGGCTGCGCCCCTCCAGCGGGGCGGCGGGCGGCTGCACCACCTGGATGCCGGGGCGGCTGGCGCGGCGCGCCTCCTCGTCGATGCGGGTGCCGGCCTCGCGCGCGGTCAGCTGGCGCGAGATCGCTTCCAGCCCGTCGCGCTCGCGCGTCAGGTCGCGCAATTGCCGGTCGGCGCCGAGCAGCGCCTCGCCGCGCGCCTCCGCCTCCCCGCGCTGGCGGGCCAGCTCGGCCAGCTGCCGCTCCAGCGATTCCTGCTCGAGCTTCAGCGTCACCACGCGCGAGCTCAGCAGCTCGAGATTGGGGTTCCGCATCTCGCGGGTGGTGGAATAGGTGTTGCGGGCGCTCTCGCGGATCGCCGTGCGCAGCGATTCGATGCGCTGGTCCAGGTCGCGCAGCCCCGGATAGTCGGGGGCATACTGCGCCGCCATGTGCTGGCGGTCCTGCAGCAGCCGGGTCAGCGTGTTGCGGCTCTCGTCGTTGGGCACCAGGTTGGTGGCCTCCGAGGAGGCGTAGACGCGGCGCGGCTGCGCGGCCAGCGCCGATTCGGCCGCCGCCAGCTGCGCCTGGGTCATCGCCTGCTGCTCGCGCGTGCGGTTCTCGCGCTGCAGCAGGTCGTCGCGCCGGGTCGAGGTCAGCGCGATCTCCTGGGCGATGTCGAGCACGCCGTATTGCGTGCGCACCTGGCGGATCTGCTCCTCGATGCCGCGGATGCGCGTGCCGTAGCGCTCCACCTCGGTCATCAGCAGGCGCGAGCTCTCATCGGTGAAGATGGCGGCGCGGCGCGCCATATAGGCGTCGAGGATGGCCGACAGCCCGCGCAGCGCCGCCTCCCGCGACGGCATGGTCAGGCTGACGCGCAGGATGTTGCTGGTGGTGTCCGGCTCGGTCTTCAGCGCGCGGCCCAGCGCCTCGACGCCACGCTCCAGGTTGGCGCCGCCGACCTGCGGGATGCCGGGGAACAGCCGGTCGGGCCCGGCGGCGCGCAGCGCCGCGCGCAGCACCTCGGCCGAGCGCAGGATCTCCATTTCTGAGCGGGAGACCTTGAGGATCTCGATCGAGACGACGGACTGGCCGAAGCCGGTCAGGTCCTGGGCGCCGGTGCTCTCGCGGCTGACCTGCACCAGCAGCACGCTTTCGGCGACGTAGCGCGACCCGGCCATCATGCCGGCGCCGATGCCGAGCGCGGCCGGCACCAGGAAGGCGGCCAGCAGCGGCATCCAGCGCAGCCGCAGGGTGATCAGCACGTCGGACAGGTGGAAGCCGCCGACCGGCGGCGCGCCATAGGGATCGGCGGTGGTGGTGACCAGCCCGCCGGCCTCGTCGCGGAGCGGCGGCGGCAGCGCCGCCGGGGAAGCCGACGCGCTCAAGCCCGGCCCCCGGGGAGGAAGCTGGCAGGCACGGTCAGGCAGGCGGGCGGCGGCATCGGCACGGCTTCGGGCTTTCCCGGAAAGGCGGATGGATAGGCGGCGTCCACGCAAGCTCCCGCTATGCCGGCCGTGCCTTTGCACGACATTTGCATTTTAGGATGAAGGCCGGCTGAAGTGGTAGCCCATTGGCAACACCTCTCCGGCTTTGTCATCGCCGATCCTGGGAAGCCCGACCGCATGCCTGCCGACCCTGCCCCCGCCAGCCAGCGGCTGCTCTCCACCCGCTTCGACGACCTCGACCTGGAGGAGACGCTGGCCCGGCTGCAGGCGCGCGACCCGGCCGCGCCCTTCGCCTATGTCGTGACGCCCAATGCCGATCACTTCCTGCGGCTGGAGCGCAGCGGGCCTGAGCTGAGGCGGATCTACGACGCTGCCTGGCTGTCGGTCTGCGACAGCCGGGTGCTGCGGGCGCTGGCGGCCCGGCGCGGCATCCGGCTGAAGCTGGCCGCGGGGTCCGACCTGGCCGTGCAGCTCTTCGCCCGCGCCATCCGCGCCGAGACGCCGGTCACCGTCATCGGCGGCTCGGAGGCGGTGGCCGCCGATTTGCGCGCCCGTTTCGGCCTG
This sequence comes from Teichococcus deserti, assembly GCF_001982615.1. Classification (GTDB taxonomy): domain Bacteria; phylum Pseudomonadota; class Alphaproteobacteria; order Acetobacterales; family Acetobacteraceae; genus Pseudoroseomonas; species Pseudoroseomonas deserti. The sequence continues at coordinate 5,393 of NZ_MLCO01000170.1, forward strand.
CGTCATTTGGCGCATCACAACCCGCCGATGGGCTTCATCCGCGACCCGGTGGAGGTCGCCCGCTGCGTCGACTTCGTGGCCGCGCATCCGGCGCCCTATGTCTTCCTCTGCGTCGGCTCGCCGCGGCAGGAGGAGCTGGCGGCGGCGATCGCAGCCTCGGGCCGCGCCACGGGCATCGGCCTCTGCCTCGGCGCCGCGCTGGAATTCGTCACCGGCGAGAAGAAGCGCGCGCCCGCATGGATGCAGCAGATGAACATCGAATGGCTGCACCGCCTGGCCAGCGAGCCGCGCCGGCTGTGGCGCCGCTATATCCTGGAGGCGCCGCGGCTGCTCTGGATGATGCGCAAGGTGAAGCGGCCCTGATGGCAATTCCGTCACGCAACGGTTGAAAAATTTCTCTTCCATGCACCGCGCCGCACCGGCATGCATGGGGGCACCCTCCGCTTTCGTCAGGCCCGCGATGCCCAGCGTCACCATCGTCATCTGCACCTACAACCGCCCCGGGCCGCTGCGCGAGGCGCTGGTCTCGACCCTGTCGCAGGACCTGCCCGCCGGCTTCAGCGGCGACGTCGTGGTGGTCGACAATTCGCGCGACGCCAATGCGCGGGCGGCGGTCGAGGCGCTGGCGGCGCAATCCGGCGGCCTGCCCCTGCGCTACATCTCGGCGCCGCAGCCCAATGTGTCGCTGGCGCGCAACACCGGCGTCGCCGCCAGCCGGTCCGACTATGTCGTCTTCCTCGATGACGACCAGTGGTTCGAGCCGGGCTGCGTCGCCGCCCTGCTGACCACCGCCGAGCAGACCGGCGCCGACATGGTCTTCGGCCCGGTGCTGGCCGATTTCCCCGGCGGCATCCCGGACTGGGACCCGCAGGGCAAGGCCTATGAGCGCCTGGTCAACTGGCCGACCGGCACCACCGCGCCGCTGCGCCTGACCGGCAACCAGAGCGGCCGCTGGATCGCGACCGGCAACCTCGCCGCCCGCCGCGCCACGACCTTGACCGACCCGCTGCCCTTCGACCCCGAGCTCGGCACCTGCGGCGGCGAGGACTTTGATCTTTTCAGCCGGCTGGACGCCGCCGGGCGGCGCTTCGTCTGGTGCGCCGAGGCGGTGGCCCACGAGCCGGTGCCGCCGGGGCGCGCGACGCTGGCCTATATGCGCAAGCGCGGCTTCCACAACGGCAAGATCTACGGGACCATGCTGATGCGGAACTCAACGCATCGCCTGCTCACCGCCGCCAACCTGACCGCCCGCGCCCTGGTGCAATGCGTCCTGACCGGCGGGCGACTGGCCTGGGCCAGCCTGCGCGGCGATCCGAGCGCCGCCCGCCATTCCCTGAAGCTGGCCGATGTCGCCGGCAAGCTGGTCTGGTGGAGCCTGTCGCGCCAGACGCCGTGGTGACTTGCCCGCTTCTGATCGCGCCCTTTCCTACCCCGCCGACCGGAGACGCGGCATGCAGTGGATTCTGATGGGTTCCTCCAGGGGCGGCTATGACCACCATTGGATCACCCGTTTCGTCCCGGCCTCGCGGCATCGCTTCTTCGACCTGCACGCGCCCTACGACCATGACCGCTCGCGCAAAGCCTCCTCGGCCGGGCAGTGGCTCGACTATTTCCGCCATGCCTTCCGCGGCATCCGCGCGGCGCGTCTGGCAGGTGACCCCAAGGTCGGCGCGCTGACCGTCTTCCCGCAGCTGGCGACGGCGACCGGGCTGCTGAAGCGGGCCTTCGGGTTGAAGCGCCTGCCGGTGCTGGCCTGGAGCTTCAACATGGGCCAGGACCATGGCGGGCTGAAGATGCGCTTGGCCCGCATCGGGCTGCAGGCGGTCGACTGCATCGTGGTGCATTCGCGCCAGGAGATCGCGACCTATTCGAAGAGCTTCGGCCTGCCCGAGGACCGCTTCACCTTCGTCCCCTTCAGCGTCAACGTGCTGCACCCCACGGTCGAGGAGGATGAAAAGAAGCCCTTCCTGCTGGCGATGGGCAGCGCCAACCGCGACTATGCCAGCCTGTTCGAGGCGGTGCGCGGCCTCGATATCCCCTTGCTGGTCGTGGCCGGCGCGCATGCCGTCGAAGGGCTGGACCGGCCGCCGAATGTCGAGGTCCGCGCCGGGCTGACGCTGGAAGAATGCCATGTGCTGGCGCAGCGGGCGCGGCTGAGCGTGGTGCCGGTGGCCAATATCTGGTCGGGCTCCGGCCAGGTCACCTTCATCGAGGCGATGATGTTCGCCCGCCCCGTCGTCACCACCCGCTCCATCGGCTCGGCCGACTACGTCGTCGATGGCGAGAACGGCGTGCTGGTGCCCCCGGCCGACCCGGCTGCCCTTCGCGCCGCCATTCTCTCCCTGTGGGAGGACGAGGCCACCCGCGCCCGCCTCGGCGCCAATGCCCGGCAATACGCGCTGGACAACCTGACGCATGAGGCGGCGGCGGCCACCATGGCGCAGCTCTGCGACCGGCTGCAGTCGAAGATCGGGGCCTGACGTATGGCCGGCCTTCGCGCGCGCCTCGCGCCGCTCCTCGCCATGCTGCCGGAGAAGGCGTTGGCCTTCGACATCGGCATCCTGTTCAGCGGCTTCGGCCTGCAGCTGCTGACCCAGATCGGCTGGCTGATCCTGGCGCTGCGCTTTCTCGGCCCTGACGGCTATGGCCTTTTCGCCAGCCTGACGGCGGTGACCGTCTCGGTCGCGGCCTTCGTCGGGCTGGGGGCCGACCAGCTGCTGATCCGCGGCGTCGCCGCCGACCGCGCCGCGCTGCCCCGCTGGCTCGGCTTCAGCCTGCTGCTGATCCTGGCCACCGGCCTGCCAATGCTGCTGCTGCTCGAGGCCGGGCTGCCCTTCCTCGAGATCGGCCGCATCGGTTTCGTGCCCCTCGTCGCCGTGCTGGTCGCCGACCTGCTGCTGGGGCGCGTCGCAACGCTCTGCACCGCCGTCTATGTCGCCACCGGCCAGGCGGCGCGGCAATCCAGCATGACGGTGATCACCGGCGCCGCCCGGCTGCTGGCCATCGCCATCGCCGGGCTGCTGCCGGGCGCGCTGTCCATGGCGGAATGGACCGCCTGGTATGCCGGCGCCTCGCTGGCCGGCGCCGTCGTCTGCCTCGGCATGGTGATCCGCGACCATGGCTGGCCGCGCTTCGTCTGGATCCCCGGGCAATTGTCGGAAGGCATGGCCTTCGGGGCGGAGGCCGCGCTGCAGGCCTCGGTCGGCGACCTGGACAAGCCAATCGTCCTTGAATTCGCCGGCGCCACCCAGGCCGGCCTCTATGCCGCGGCCTTCCGCATCATCGGCATCTCCTACCTGCCGATCCGCGCGCTGGGCTATGCCCTCTATGGCCGGCTGTTCCGCCTGGCCGCCGAGGACCGCCGCGCCGCCGTCGCCTATGGCGTCAAGCTGCTGCCGGTCGGCGCCGGCATCGGCCTGGTGGCGGCGCTGGGCGTGCTGGTCGGCTCCGGCCTGCTGCCCTTCATCTTCGGCGACGCCTATGAGGAGCTGCCGGCGCTGCTGCGGCTGATCTGCCTGCTGCCGGCGGCCTTCGCCATCTACATCGTCGGCGCCGACGTGCTCAGCGCCATCGGCCGCCAGACCCAGCGCCTGGCCATGGTCGGCGTCTCGCTGGCCGCGACCTTCGGCCTGGTCTGGGTCGCCCTGCCGATCGCCGGGATCGAGGGCGCCGCCATCGCCCGCCTGCTGGTCACCATCGCGACCGCGGCCCTGGTCTGGGCGCTGGTCCTGCGCCGCCGCTGAGGATTCTTTTCAGTCATGAGCACCGCCGATCTGCCGCCGCTCTACACCACGCCCGCCTTCCGCAGCGGGCCGGCGCCGAGGCTCTCCATCCTGGTGCCGACCTATGACCGCGACATCCGCCCGCTGGCGGCCGAGCTGCTGGACGACATGGCGGCGCTGCCCGACCCCGCCGCGGTCGAGCTGCTGGTGCTGATCGACGGCAACCCCAAGCTGACCGGGCAGGAAGGCGTGCTCAACCTGGCGACCGAGCGCGACCTCGCCGCCGGCCTGGCGCCCAGCCCCCGCAACCTGGGAAGGGCCGAGGCGCGCAACACCCTGGCCCGGCTCGCCCGCGGCCAGGTGGTTCTCTTTCTGGATGCCGACGGGCTGCCGGACCAGAAAGGCTTCGTCGCCCGTGCGCTGGAGGCGGCCGCCGACCCGCAGGCGGTGGTCTGCGGCGGCCGCACCGGGCAGCGCCTGGACCCGCCGCCGCGGGATTCCCTGCTGTTCCACACCCATAGCCAGAAGCGGGAATGGATTTCTGCGGCCGAGCGGAACAAGGACCCGGAAGGCAATTTTCTCTCGGCGAATTTCCAGGTCGGGCGGGAACTGTTCCTGGCGACGCCCTTCGACGAGAGCTTCCGCGGCTGGGGCTGGGAAGACACCGAATGGGCGCTGCGCATCGGCCGGGTGGCGCGCATGCGCCACATCGACAACAGCGTGACCCACATGGAGTACCACAGCGACGCCGGCTGGCTCGGCCGGCTGGACCGCTCGGTGGAGAATTACCGCCTGCTCTACCGGCTGCACCCCGAGGCGGTGCGGCGCCACCGCATCTTTCCGCTCATCAAGGCGCTGGCCCCGGTTTCCGGCTGGGCTTTTCCCAAATGGCTGTTGCTGAAGCTGGCGCTGTGGACGGCGCTGCCGCCCTCGATCCGGCTGCATCTGGCCAAGGTGCGGCAGGCACTGGCCTACGGCACGATCCTGAAGGGCTAGGGCGCGATCGCCCGCTCGGACACGCCAGTCCGGATCCTGGTCGGCGCCGATCAGGATCCCACGACAATTCGACAGAAAAAACCACATGAGGCTCACGCGTCCGCGAGCCTTCTTCACCTGCTGTTAGCGAATCTGGGTCCAAAAAGCCGCCATCACGAGCCCGTGATCCCTGAGGGGATCGAGGCGCAACGGAAAGGCGAGACCCATGTCCAAGCAGACCCTGAAGTCGATCCTGGCCTGGCTGACCCAGAGCTACCGCCCCGAGAAGCGCTACATGCGCGGCGCCCGCTGACCCCTCGACGGCCTCCGGATTTGCCTGGAGCGTCGCCGCCGCTGAGAATGCCCCCGGGCGACGGGGACAGACATGCTGCAGGTGGCGGGATTGCAGGCCGGATACGGCCAGAGCCAGGTGCTTTTCGACGTCGCGCTGTCGCTGCGCGAAGGTGAGGTGGCCACCCTGCTCGGCCGCAACGGCATGGGCAAGACCACCACGGTGAAGGCCATCATGGGCCTGACGCCCCCCGATGCCGGCGACCTGTCCTTTCGCGGCCAGCCCATCGCCGGTCTGCCGCCCGAGGCCATCGCCCGCCAGGGCATCGGCCTGGTCCCCGAGGGCCGGCAGGTTTTTCCGACATTGTCCGTGCGCGAGAACCTCGTCGCCACCGCGGCCAACCGCGCCGGCCTGTCCAGGCCATGGACCCTCGAACGGATCTACGCGCTGTTCCCACGGCTGAAGGAACGCGCGGGGCAGTCCGCCCGCACCCTGTCGGGCGGCGAGCAGCAGATGCTGGCCATCGGCCGCGCCCTGATGACCAACCCGCACCTGCTGATCCTGGACGAGGCGACCGAGGGGCTGGCCCCGGTCATCCGCGCCGAGATCTGGGCGACGCTGGCCCTGCTGAAGCGCCAGGGCCAGTCGATCCTGGTGATCGACAAGAACCTGGCCGCGCTGGGCCGCCTCGCCGACCGCCACCACGTGCTGCAGAAGGGCCGCACGGTCTGGGCCGGCAGCGGCGCGGAGCTGTCGCGCCATGCCGAGCATGTCCGCGGCCTGATCGGCCTTTAGCAACGCCGGGCTGCCCCGGCCGTTCTGCTTCCGGGGCACGAAAGCCATGGACGCACGGATCAGGGCGAGGGCGGGTGATGCGCTGGCGATGCTGCCGCACCGGCCAGGCCTGGCCTATGGCCCGGGCCCGGCGCAGCGCCTGACCTTTCTGCCGCCGGCCAGCCCAGCAGCCGGAGGCGCGCCGCTGCTGCTGGCGGTGCCCGGCGATGCCTGGGGCTGGCTGCGCGCCACCGACCTCGCCTGCCTCGCCCCCTATCTCACCGCCCGCGGCTTCGCGCTGGCGGTGCTGCAGCACCGGCCGGCCGGCGGCAGCGGGCTCGGCCATGCGCTGCACGACGCGCGGCTGGGCCTGGCCTGGCTGCATGGCCAGGCGGCCAGCCTGGGCGGCGACCCGTCCCGCATCGTCGTGCTCGGCGCCGGCCGGGGCGGGCTGATCGCGGCGCTGCTGGCAGCCGGCGGCTGGCCTGCCGCCTTCGGCCTGCCGCCGGCGCCGCTGGCCGGGGCCGCGCTGCTGGCCGCCGAGCTCGCCCCGCATGGCCTGCCGCCGCAGCAATCGCCGCTGCGCCTGCCGCCGCCGCCGGCCGCGCTGCGGCTGCTGACGGCGAGCTCCGGGGCCTGCGACGCCGCGCATCTCAGGCAGATGCACGACTATGCCGCCCATGCGGCGCTGGCCGGCTGCGCCCTGACCGTGCTGGGGCCGCAGCCCGGCAGCGACCCGGCGCGGCTGCTGCTGGAGCTCGGCGCGCCGACGCCGCTCTCGGCCGCGCTGCTGCAGCTGGCGGATCTCAGCCCAGGGTGACGCGGGTTTCCGCCTTGCCGCTCTCCACCGTCAGCCCGAGCGCGCCGAGGCTCGCCACCGCCTCCTCCGGCGCGGCCCAGTTGGCGATCAGCACGGCCCCGTCCAGCGCCAGGGTCGGCTTGGTGGTCGGCGGCAGCGCCTTGGCGCCGACGGCCAGGTCCAGCAGCGCCAGGTCCAGCTCCGGCCGCGGCGGCGTGATGGCGGCGGTCGAGCGCACCTCCAGCGGCAGCAGCTTGCCCACCGCCTGGGCCAGCACCGGCCGCACCGCCTCGACGAACTTGCCCGAATCCACCGGATTGCGGTCCTGCGGCCGGCCCAGGCGGAAATAGGCGCGCAGCAGCAGCTCCATGTCGCGGGCGCCGGTGCTGGCGCGCTGCAGCCGGATGGTCACCTTGTCGCCTTCCGGCATGCCGGACAGCACCGAGTCGAGATTGGCGTGCAGCACCATGAACAGGTTGTTCAGCGCGTGCTGCATCGGGCGGGCCAGGCCTGCCATGCGGTCTCCGGCCGGGGGGGCAGGCGCGTCGGTCATGGGCGGATTTCCTCCAGGATGTCGTGGAACAGCCGCGCCGGCAGGGTGCCGCCGCTCACATTCTCCATCGGGCTGCCATCGTCATTGCCCAGCCAGATGCCGATGACCAGGGGTTCGGCCAGGCCGATGAACCAGGCGTCGCGGGAATCCTGCGTCGTGCCGGTCTTGCCGGCGACGCTGCGCCCGGAGATGGCGGCCGCCCGGCCGGTGCCGCCGCGCACCACGGCGGCCAGCATGCGCCGCATGGCGGCCGCCGCCTCGGCGGCGATGGCGCGCTGCGGCGCGGTGCGCGGGGCGGCCAGCAGCCGATCGGCGGATTCGGCCCGCGCCACGCCATAGGGGGTGACGCGGAAGCCGCCATTGCCGAAGGCGGCATAGGCGGCGGTCATGTCGAGCAGCGTCACCTCCGCCGTGCCCAGCGCCAGCGAGGCATTGTCGGCGAAGCGCCCCTGCACGCCCAGGCGCTGCGCGACGGCCGCCGCCGCCCTGGCGCCGCCGGAGCGCTGCAGCAGCCGGACGGCGGCGGTGTTGACGCTCTGGGCCAGCGCCGTCTCCAGCGTGATCTCGCCGCGCGACGCCCAGTGCCCGTTGCCCGGCGACCAGCGCCCCAGCGTCAGCGGCGCGTCGGAGACGGTGTCGTCGGGTGTCATGCCGCGCTCGAGGGCGGCCAGGAAGACGAAGGGCTTGAAGGCCGAGCCCGGCTGGCGCCGCGCGGTGGTCGCCCGGTTGAAGGGGCTGGCGCGATAGGCGCGGCCGCCGACCATGGCGCGCACCGCGCCGTCCGCCGCGTCCAGCACGACGACGGCGCCCTGGCCGACATGGGCGCTGGCACCCGGGCCGGCCAGCAGCGCCTCCATCCGCGCCTCCACTGCCGCCTGCAGGCGCAGGTCCAGGGTGGTGCGCAGCCGCAGGTCGCCGCTGCCGGGATAGGCCTCGGCCAGGTCGTCCTGCGCCCAGTCGGCGAACCAGCCGGCATCGCCGCTGGGGCGGCGGGGCAGGGCCATGCGCTCGGCCTCGGCGGTGGCGCGGGCCTCGGTGATCAGCCCGGCATCGGCCATGGCGGCCAGCACGTCGGCGCCGCGATGGATGGCGGCGTCGGGGGCGACGCGCGGGTTGTAGCGCGAGGGCGCCTTGGGCAGCCCGGCCAGGATCGCCGCCTGCCACAGCGTCACCCGCGCCGCCGGGACGCCGAAATAGAGCCGTGCCGCCGCGTCCACGCCATAAGCTCCGCCGCCGAGATAGACCCGGTTGAGATAAATCTCGAGCAGTTGGTCCTTCGTGAAGCGCTGCTCCAGCCACAGCGCCAGCAGCGCCTCCTGCACCTTGCGGCGCATGTTCCGCTCCGGCGTCAGGAACAGGTTCTTGGCAAGCTGCTGCGTCAGGGTGGAGCCGCCCTGGACCACCCGGCCGGCGCGGTAGTTCGCGATCGCGGCGCGGGCCAGGCCGATGATGTCAATCCCGAAGTGGCTGCGGAAGCGGCGGTCCTCGACGGCCATCAGCGCGCCGGGCAGGTAGGCCGGCAGCTCCGCCAGCCGCACCGCCTCGCCATAGAGGTCGCCCGAGGTCGCCAGCAGCCGGCCGTCGCTGGCTTCCAGCGTCACCGAAGGCCGCCGCGTCGTCGCCAGGGCTGCTTCGGGCCTGGGCAGGTCCCACGTAAAGAAGATCAGGGCGGCGCCAAGGGCCAGGCCGCCCCAGATCGTCAGCAGCAGGGTTGTGCGCAGCAGCCAGCCCAGCAGGCTGCGCCGCCGGCGCCTTGGTCTTTCCTGCGGCGAAGACGTCGGGACAGGGGCGGCCGGCAGCGGCGCCGACAGCACGGGGCCCCTGGCGCCGCGCGCGGAAGAGCGAGCCATGTCAGGGCTATAGCACGGTCTGCGCCGGGCAGTGTGATGGACGAATTCCTCGATTTCAGTCCATCTTGCGCCACGCGAGAGACCGGAGCGTGATGCGAAAACCGCCGAGAACGAGTTTCTTCCTGGTGCTGGCCGGGCTGCTCTGGATGACGGATCCGGCAGCGGCCCAGCCGCGGCCGGACAGCGAGGCCTGCCTCGGCCAGTGCGGCGCGCAGATGTCGCGCCGGGCGGAGAATCCGCAGAGCGTGCAGTCCTGCCTGATCCGCTGCCAGGCGCTGGAAGGCCGGCTCCCGGCGCCGCCGGTCACCCAGGCCCCCGCCGCGCCGCTGCCGCAGCCGGCCCCGGTCGCGCCGATGACGCCGCCAGCCCCCGCCACGCCGCCGCCATCGCCGCTGCCGCCGGGGGCGCCGCCGCAGCCGGGCCGCGCCCCGGCGCCGCCGGCGATGGCGCCGCCGGCCAGCGGCCGCCCCCCCCCTCCGGCGGCGCCGCCGGACGGGCAGCCCCTCGTACACCTCGCACGCTGCCCCCGACCCCACGCCGAGC
>NZ_MLCO01000171.1 GCF_001982615.1 Teichococcus deserti
GCCGCCGCCATCGAGGCGGAACGTGCGGGCAGCATCTATGTCCGGATCGCGCGCGACCTGGTCAAGCTCATGGAGGAGCGCACCGCCGGCGGCTATGTCTTCCGCACCGACCTGCGGCTGCGTCCCGACCCCGCGGCGACGCCGCTGGCGGTCGGGATTCCCACCGCCATCTCCTACTACGAGTCGATGGGGCAGAACTGGGAAAGGGCCGCGATGATCAAGGCGCGGCCGGTCGGCGGCGACCGCGCGCTGGGCGACAGCTTCCTGACCGAGATCCGTCCCTTCGTCTGGCGCCGCCACCTTGACTTCGCAATGATCGCCGACATCCATGCCATCAAGCGGCAGATACATGCAGCGCATGGCGGGCGCGGCGCGCATGCCCAGGTGCAGGTGGCCGGGCACGACGTAAAGCTCGGCCGCGGCGGCATCCGCGAGATCGAGTTCACCACCCAGGTGCTGCAGCTGATCTGGGCCGGGCGCGATCCCGGGCTGCGCGACCCGACGACGCTGGGCGCGCTGGCCGCGCTGGCCGGCGCGGGACGCATCGAGCGGCGGGCAGCGGCCGACCTCGCCGACGCTTATGTCTTCCTGCGCGACGTCGAGCACCGGCTGCAGATGGTGGCCGACCGCCAGACCCAGCGCCTGCCGGAGGACGAGGAAGGCCTGGCCCGCATCGCCAGCTTCATGGGCTTCGCCGACACGGCGGAATTCGCCGCCCGCCTGACCGGCCATCTGAACCGGGTCGAGCAGCATTACGCGCAGATGTTCGAGCGCGAGCCGGCACTCGGCCTGCCGATAGGCGAGGAGGCCGGACCGAGGCTGCGCTTCGCCGGCACGCGAGACGATCCGGAGACGCTGGAAGCGCTGGGCCAAATGGGCTTCGCCAGCCCGCCCAGCATCTCGGCCATGCTGCGCGGCTGGCTGCACGGCCGGCCGCGCGCCACCCGCAGCGAGCGGGCGCGGGAGTTGCTGACCCTGCTGATGCCGGCGCTGCTGACCGCCTTCGCACGCCAGCGCGAGCCGGACGCGGCGCTGGCGCGCTTCGATGCGGTGCTGACCCAGATGCCGGCCGGCGTGCATATGTTCTCCCTGTTCCAGCGCAACCCGGCGCTGCTGCAGCGGGTCGCGGGCATTCTGGGGGCTGCCCCCGCCCTCGCCAACCATCTCGCGCTCAACCCCGCCTCGCTGGAAGGGTTGCTGGCCGGCAGCGGCCCGGGCGGCGCCGCGGCGGTGCTGCCCGCGCTGCTGAAGGAGGCGCGGCACTTCGAGGAGGCGCTGGACGGCGCCCGCCGCCTCGTCACCGAGGGCAAGTTCGAGATCGACGCCGCCGGGCTGGAGGCGGTGATCGATGCCGATGCCGCCGGCGCCGCCCGCAGCGACCTGGCCGACGCCGCCATCGCCGCGCTCCTGCCGCATGTGACCAGCGAGTTTGTCGGCCGTTTCGGCAAGGTCAAGGGCGGCGCGCTCGCCGTGGTGGCGCTGGGCAAATTGGGCGGGCAGGAGATGCTGCCTGGCTCCGACCTCGACCTGGTGCTGATCTACGACCATCCGGAGGAGGTGGGCGAAAGCGCCGGCGGGCCGCGCAGCCTGCCGGTCAGCACCTATTATGGCCGGCTGGCGCAGCAGATGGTCGCCGCCATCACCGCGCCGGGCGCCGAGGGCAAGCTCTATGAGGTCGACATGCGGCTGCGGCCGACCGGCAACAAGGGGCCGGTCGCCACCTCGCTCTCCTCCTTCCTGCGCTACCATGCCGAGGATGCCTGGACCTGGGAGCGCATGGCGCTGACCCGCGCGCGCTGCGTCGCCGGCCCGCCGGGACTGCGCCGCCGCATCGCCGGCGCCGTGAAGAACGCCATCGTCAGCCATGCCGGCGAGGCCGCGATCAGCGACGCGGTGGCCATGCGTGGCCGCATGCTGCGCGAGCTGCCGGCCGACGGTTCCTGGGACATCAAGGCCATGCCCGGCGGCATGATCGAGGTCGAGTTCATCGCCCAGGCGCTGCAGCTGGCCCATGCGAAGCGCCACCCGACCATCCTGGCGCCGACCACCCGGCTGGCGCTGGGGAAGCTCGGCCGCGCCGGGCTGCTGCCCGCCGAGGAGGCCGAGCTGCTGATCGGCGCCGACCGGTTGTGGCGGACCATGCTGGGGCTGCTGCGGCTGACGCTCGGCCCCTGGCGGCAGGAGGCGCTGCCCGCCGCCACCGCCGCGGCCATGCTGCGCGCCACCGCCCCGCTGCTTGGCCAGGCGGCGGTTGACGTGACCACGTTGCGCCAGCAGATGCGTGACCAGGCCAGCCAGGTGCGCGGCATCTTCGAGCGCCGCCTCGGGCCCTTGAGCGGAGGAGCAGCATGAGCATTGCCGAGGGCGCCGCGGCGCCGGATTTCGACCTGCCGACCAGCGGCGGCGGCCGCGTCTCGCTGGCATCGCTGAAGGGCGCGCCCTTCGTGCTGTATTTCTATCCGAAGGCCGACACCCCCGGCTGCACCACCGAGGCCTGCGACTTCCAGGAAGCGCTGCCGGCGCTGGGCGCGACGGGGGTGACGGTCATCGGCGTCTCGCCCGACCCATTGGGTCCGATCGAGAAATTCGCCAAGAAGCACAATCTGACCTTCCCGTTGGCCTCGGATGCCGAGAAGCAGGCGGCCGAGGCCTATGGCACCTGGGTCGAGAAGTCGATGTACGGCAAGACCTCTATGGGCATGGAGCGGGCGACCTTCCTGATCGACTCGCAGGGCAGGGTCGCCCGGATCTGGCGCAAGGTGAAGGTCGCGGGCCACGCCAAAGCGGTGAAGGAAGCCGTGGCCGCGCTGGGCTGAGGCCCTACAGCAGCTTCAGCGCCGCGAAGCCGGCGACGATGCCGAGGGCGACCAGCGTCGTCAGCAGCGTCAGCCGCTTCTCGACGAAGGCTCGCACCGGAGAGCCGTAGCGCTGCAGCAGCGCCGCCAGCAGGAAGAAGCGCAGGCCCCGCGTGACGATGCTGGCGACCAGGAAGATCCAGGGGTCGAAGGCGGCGGCGCCCGCGGCGATGGTGACGATCTTGTAGGGGATCGGCGTCAGCCCCTTGATCAGGATCACCGCCGCGCCCCAGCGGTCGAACCAGGCGCGGAAGGTGTCCAGCGCCTGGGCATGGCCATAGGCGGTCAGGATCGGCTGGGCCAGGGCCTCGAACAGGAAGTAGCCGATGCCGTAGCCGACCAGCCCGCCGATGACCGAGGCGATGGTGCAGATGGCGGCGTAGCGCCAGGCGCGCTCCGGCCGCGCCAGGCACATCGGCAGCAGCATGGCGTCGGGCGGGATCGGAAAGACGCTGCTCTCGGCGAAGGAGACGGCGGCCAGCCAGCGCTCGGCATGGCGATGCGCGGCGAGTCGGAGGACGCGGTCATAAAGGGCGCGGAGCATGCGCCCCCTTCTCATGCTTTCCACGGGGGGACAATGGCCCGCGCCATGCGCTGCCCAGGCTTGCCTGGGCGCTGGCACGTCCCGCATTCTCCACCCCCGCGCGGGCCGCCGCTGCGGATGGAGGAAATCCGCATGACTGGCCTGCCCCCCTCGCACGCTGAAGCTGGCAAGCGCATCTCACCGATGATGATCCTGGTGGTCGGCGCCGTGCTGACGGCGGCACTGGCCATGGGGCTGCGACAGTCCTTCGGCCTGTTCCTGGCGCCGATGACCATGGCCAACGGCTGGAGCGCCAGCGGCTTCGCGCTGGCCATCGCGCTGCAGGTGCTGGTCAACGGCATTTCGCAGCCGATCTGCGGGCAGATCGCCGACCGCCTGGGCGGGCGCGTCGTCATCATGGGCGGCGCCGCGCTCTACGCGCTGGGCACACTGGGCATGGCGCTGTCCGACGGGCTGCCGCTGTTCACCTTCTTCGCCGGGCTGGTGATGGGCGTCGCCGTCTCGGCGGCCGGCATGCCGGTGATCATGGCCAGCATGACCCGGCTGCTGCCGGAGAGCCAGCGCGGGCGGGCGACGGGGCTCGGCACCGCCGGCTCCTCTTTCGGGCAGTTCCTCGTCGTGCCGCTGGCAGGCCTCGGCATCGCCGGCTTCGGCTGGCAGGGTGCGCTGTTCCTGATGGCGGGCGCCGCGCTGCTGATGATCCCGCTGGCGCTGCCGCTGCAGGACCGGCCAGCACCGCCGGCACTGAAGCACGGCCAGGTCGAGGAGAGCGCCGGCGCCACGGTGAAGCGGGCGCTGCGCAGCACCTCCTTCTGGTGCCTGTTCTTCGGCTTCTTCGTCTGCGGGCTGCATGTCAGCTTCCTGTCGGTCCACCTGCCCGGCTTCGTCGCCAGCTGCCACCTGCCGAGCTTCGTCGGCGCCGGCGCGATCAGCCTGATCGGGCTGTTCAACGTGGTGGGCTCCCTGGCCTCCGGCGAGCTCACCCAGAAATGGCGGCGGCGGGAGCTGCTGGTGCTGATCTATGGCGGGCGCGCCGTGCTGATGGCGGTGTTCTTCATGGCGCCGAAGACGACGGCGACAGTGCTGGCCTTCTCGGCGGTGATGGGGGTGCTGTGGCTGTCTACCGTACCGCCGACGGTCGCTCTCTGCGCCCGCAACTTCGGCACGCGCTGGCTGGCGACGATCTTCGGCATGGTCTTCCTGGGGCACCAGGTCGGCGGCTTCACCGGCGCCTATCTGGGCGGCGTCATCTTTGACCGCACCGGCAGCTATGACCTGATGTGGCTCATTGGCATCCTGGCAGCGGTCTTCGCCGCGCTGATCCACCTGCCGATCCGCGACCCACGGCCGGTGCCGGCGGTCGCCTGAGGCGGTCCCGCCTAGCCATTCCGCCTCCGGGATGGCTTGCCGGGCGGCGCCGCGCCGCCCATGCTGGGCTCCGTCAGGGAGGACCAAGCATGCTGCTCGACCATCGCACCTATATCTGCCGTCCGGGAACGCTGAAGAAGCACCTCGCGATCTACGAAGCCTATGGCAAGGCGCCGCAAACCAAGCATCTCGGCCAGCCGGTCGCATTCCTGACCACGGAAAGCGGCAACGTGAACACCTATGTCCACATCTGGGCCTATGCCGACGCGGCCGACCGCGCCACCAAGCGCGCCGCCATGCAGGCCGATCCGGACTGGATCGCCTATCTCGAGAAGAGCGCCGAGGCCGGCTATCTCGAATTCCAGGAAAACCGGCTGATGCTGCCGGTGGGCTTCATGCCGCCCCCTGTCCGCGCCGGCGGCTGAGCCAGCCGCGCATCGGGGGGAAACAACAAGAATGTCCAGGATCGAGAAGGCCGGGCGTTGCCTGGCCATGCTGGTTGCTGCGCTCGGCCTGACGGCCGGCGCCGCGGCGCAGGAGGCCTATCCGAGCCGCACCATCCAGATGGTCGTGCCCTATCCGCCTGGCGGCAACACCGACCTGATGGCGCGGGCGCTGCAGACGGAATTGTCAAAGGCACTGTCGCAGACGGTGGTGATCGTCAATCGCGGCGGCGCGGCGGGGGCGATCGGCGATGCCGAGCTGGCCCGCGCCCGGCCGGATGGCTACACGATCGGGCTGTCGCCGAACAACCCGCTGACCGCGCAGCCGCATCTGCAGCAGCTGACCTATAGCGTCGACAGCTTCCGCTACATCTGCCTGGTCTATGACAATCCGCAGGTGCTGGTAGGCGGGCGCAACGCGCCGTTCCAGGACATGGCGGGGATGCTGAAGACCGCACGCAGCGGGCATGAGGCGCTGGTCTTCGGCACGCCGGGCCAGGGCAGCACGCAGCATATCCTGCTGGCGGCGCTGCTGCGGCTGGCGAAGACGGACGGGCTGCACGTGCCCTTCACCGGCGCCGGGCCGATGAGCCAGGCGGCGATGGGCGGGCAGATCATGGCCTTTGTCGAGAGCCCGTCGATCCCGGCCGCCACCGGCCTGCCGGTGCTGGCGGTGTTCGGCGCCAACCGGCTGCCGAACCTGCCGCAGGTGCCGACGACGCAGGAACTGGGCCTGCCGGTGCTGGGCACTTCGGCCGGTGGCCTGGTGGCGCCGGCGGGCCTGCCGGATGCGGCGGCCAAGGTGCTGGAGCAGGCCTGCGAGACGGCGGTGAAGAGCGACGGGTTCCGCGTGGCGGCGGAGCGCCTGAACAGCGTCCCGGCCTTCCTGTCAGGCCGCGCTTTCCAGGAGCGTTTCCAGGCTGAAAGCCGCGACAACCATCGCCTGCTGCAGGAGCTTGGCCTCGGCCGGCAATAGACAGAAAAAAGATGGGGGTCCGGGGGAATTCTTTCCCCCGGCCTTTTTCCTGTTACTCGGGGTCGCCGGTATCTGCGACCAGCCCCACCGCCTCGATCCCGGCGACGGCGCAGACTTCGTCCTTGTCCGAGGCATCTCCCGAGATGCCGACCGCACCGAGCACCGTCCCCTGCGCATCCCGCACCAGGACACCGCCCGGCACCGGCACGGCGCGCCCACCGCAAAGATCCGAGAAGGCGTTCATGAAGCCCGGCATCTTGGCCGCGCGGCGGGCGAGCTCACGCCCGCCGAAGCCCAGGGCCATGGCGCCGAAGGCCTTGCCGGTTGCGATCTCAGGGCGCAGCAGGCTGGCGCCGTCCTCGCGCAGCAGCAGCTTGGGCTGGGCAGCCTGGTCGAGCACCACAACGGTCAGCGGCGCCAGGCCGAGCTCGCGGCCCTTGGCCAGGGCGACCTCGCCGATGCGGGAGGCGATAGCGAGGCTGATCCCGGGGGCGAAGCCGATCGGCGGATTGGGCATTCCTGGTTCCTTGTCGTGTTTCAGGCGGGGTTGAGGGCGCGCCAGATGACCTCGGGCGTCGCCGGCATGTCGACATGGGTGACGCCGCGGGCCGAGAGCGCATCGACCACGGCGTTCATCACCGCGGGCAGCGAGCCGGCGCAACCGGCCTCGCCGCAGCCCTTGGCACCGAGCGGGTTGGTCTTGGCCGGCACGGCGTGGCTGGCGAAGTGGAAGCTCGGCACGTCGGAGGCGCGCGGCAGGGCGTAGTCGGAATAGGAGCCGGAGAGGAGCTGGCCGTCCTCGCTGTAGGAGACACGCTCCATCAGCGCCTGGCCGATGCCCTGGACGATGCCGCCATGCGCCTGGCCCTGCACCATCAGCGGATTCACGATGACGCCGAAGTCGTTGACGGTGACGTAGCGGTCGAAATGGACGGTGCCGGTCTCCGGGTCGATCTCGACCTCGGTGATGTGGCAGCCATTGGGGAAGGCCATCGGCGCTTCCTGGAAGATGTGCCTGACGTCCAGGCTGTCGGGCACGCCCTCGGGCAGGTCGGTCGCCTGGCGCAGGCGGGCGGCGAGCTCCATCAGCCCGATGCTGCGGTCGGTGCCGGCGATGAGGAAGCGGGCGCCGCTCTCGGCATGCGGCTCGAAATCGAGATCGGCCTCGGCGGCCTCGAGCAGATAGGCAGCGGCGGCGCGGGCCTTCTCCACCACCTTGGCCGAGGCCTCGATGATGGCGGCGCCGGAGGCCATCAGCGACTTGGAGCCGCCGGTGCCGCCGCCGGCGATCAGCTGGTCGGAATCGCCCTGTAGCAGGCGGATGCGGTCGAAGGGCACGCCGAGCGTCTGGTGCAGCACCTGGGCGAAGGGCGTCCAGTGGCCCTGCCCGTAATCGAGGGTGCCGGTGATGATGGTGACGCCGCCATCGGCCTCGAAGCGGATGCCGCCCATCTCCTTGGCCGGGGGGGCGGTGCATTCGAGGAAGTTGCCGACGCCGCGGCCGCGCAGCAGGCCACGGGCAGCGCTGGCGGCCTTGCGCGCCGCGTAGCCGTCCCAGTCGGCCTCCTGCATGGCGCGTTCCAGCAGGGTGGAGAATTCGCCGCTGTCGTAGTTGGTGCCGGAAGCGGCGGCATAGGGCAGCTGGTCGGGGCGGATGTGGTTGCGGCGGCGCAGCTCGATCGGGTCGATGCCCATCTCGGCGGCGGCCGTCTCGATCAGCCGCTCCATGAAGTAGTTGCCCTCGGGGCGGCCGGCGCCACGATAGGCGGCGATCGGCGTGGTGTTGGTCACCAGGCAGCGGGTGGCGACCTCGATGAGCGGCGTGGTGTAGTTGCTCTGCACGTTGCGCACGAAGTTCATCGTGCCCATCAGCGGCCCGACATTGGCGAGGTAGCCGCCCATATTGGCGAAGCTGGTCAGGCGGACGGCGAGGAAGTGGCCCTCGGCATCGAGGGCCAGCGACGCGTTGACCTCATGGTCGCGGCCATGCATGTCGGAGAGGAAGCTGCCGGTCCGCTCGTCGGTCCATTTCACCGGCCGCCCGAGCGCCTTCGCCGCATGCAGCAGACAAACATATTCGGGATAGACCGAGGCCTTCATGCCGAAGCTGCCGCCGACATGGCCGGTCAGCACATGCACCTTCTCGACCGGTACCTTCAGCAGGTCGTTGGCCAGCGAGGCGCGCAAGCCGAAAACGCCCTGGCAGCCGACGTTGAGTGTGTAGCGGCCGCTTTCCGCATCGTATTCACCGATGGCGCTGCGCGGCTCCATGGCGCAGACGACGATGCGGTTGTTGCGCAGCGACAGGCGGGAGACATGGGCGGCGCCGGCGAAGGCGGCCTCCACCTTGGCCGCGTCGCCGAAGCGGAAGTCCAGCACCTGATTGCCCGGCAGGTGGTCGTAAAGCTGCGGCGCATCGGCGGCGGCGGCGGCCGAGGCCTCGGTCACCGCCGGCAGGGGGTCGATATCGGGGAAGATGGCCTCGGCGCCGTCACGGGCGGCATCACGGGTCTCGGCGACGACGAAGGCGATCGGGTCGCCGACGAAGCGGACCTTGTCCAGCGCCAGCACCGGCCGGTCGATATTGGACAGGCCCTGCAGCGGCAGGGTGCAGCGGAAGGTGCCGTATCCCGCCTCGACCAGATCCTTGCCCGTATAGGCGGCGACGACCCCGGGCACATCGAGCGCGGCGCTGGTGTCGATGCCGTTCAGCACGCCGTGGGCATAGGGGCTGCGGATCATGACGCACCAGAGCTGGCCGGGCATCTGCAGGTCGTCGGTGTAGCGCCCCTGCCCCTGCAGCAGGATCGGGTCCTCGTTGCGGGGGACAGGCTGGCCGATGCCGAATTTCAGGCGGGTGGGGTCGAGCGACAGGGAATCGGGCATGGCGGGACACTCCGGAGCAGCGGAAAGCGCGTCCGCCAGCCTAGAAGCATCCGCAGCATGTGGCGACCCCCGCGGCCTGCCGCGGTGACAGCGACCTCGGATACCATATCGTTTCTTCCAAAAAACGGAAAACGGCCCGCCGTCGAAACGAGGGCCGTCTTGCCGATCCGCCTTGCCGGAGGCCCGCCATCGCGGGTTGTAGATTACTCGCCACCACCACCTGGCCGAAGCCGACAGGGTCGCCGGCCGTCAGCCGGCGCGGCGCGCCGCGCTCTCGGTATTGGCGGGCACCGAGGGGGCAACGGTGCGCACGGCGCTGTCGGCCTCGACCATGATCGAGCGGATCTCGCGCAGGAAGGTCGCGCCCTTGACGGTGCGCTGCACCAGCACGCTGCGGCGATCCTGCGGATCGGTCTTGCGGCGCGCCAGGTCGAGCTCGCCCAGGCGGTCCAGCGCCCGAGTGATGGCCGGCTTCGACACATTCAGCGCCGCCGCCAGCCCACGCACCGTATGCGGACCCTCGCTCATGTACACGGTCAGAAACACGCCCAGCTGACGGGCCGACAGGTCGTGCCCGTCGCGCCGCACCAAGGCGACCACCGTGTCCCGCAGGATGCCAATCAGTTGATCGGGAGCGTTGTGAACGGGCATTTGGGGTGCATTCCCTTAGCAGAACGGGTCCGACGACGCTCAGGGCCGCCGGAAAGGTGAAGAAGAAAGCTGGCTACAACGCCGGCGAGCAGATTGCTGTCTTATTTGGTATGACGCGGTGCGGGTTTCGATACGACCGCGGGACCTTTATCACCAGAGAGCAGTTTCTCTAGGCCGACATGCAATGCCCGCATCGCTTGCGCTTCGCCGCCTTCTGGCCGGCCAGGACGTGTGGAATCGTTCCATGCATACAGGTCAAGGTGAGCCCATCGAATATGCTCTGGAACAAACTTCCGCAAAAACAGCGCAGCAACGACAGCTCCGGCCATTGGACGTGAGGCGACGTTGTTAATATCCGCGACCGAACTGTCGAGCCACGAAGCGTAACCGTCATGCAACGGCATCCGCCACAGCGGGTCTGCAACCTGGATGCCGGCTGCGAGCAAGTTGTTCGCCAGCATGTCGTCGCTGGCAAAAAGTGCTGGAAGATCAGGGCCCAGGGCCTGACGGGCCGTGCCGGTCAGGGTCGCGGCGTCGATCATCCAGGCAGGCTCCTGTTCGCTGGCGTAGCGTAACAGATCAGCCAGTACCAGTCGGCCTTCCGCATCGGTATTGCCAATCTCGACGGCGATGCCAGCGCGCGTGCGGATCACGTCCGATGGACGGAAGGCGCGGTGGGAAATAGCGTTTTCGACACAGCCCACCGCCAGCAGCAGTTGGACCGGCAGACCCTGGGTCATGATCAGCTCCGCCAGGCCAATCAGCATGGCTGCGCCGCCCATGTCCTTCTTCATGCGGCGCATGCCTTCGGCGCTTTTCAGATCGAGGCCGCCGGTGTCGAAAACCACGCCCTTGCCGCAGAGCGCGACCAGCGGGTCGCCTTGCCGTCCCCAGCGCAGCAGCGCGACCCGCGGGGTCCGGTGGCTGCCCTGGCCGACCGCGGCGATCGCGGGAAATCCGTCGGCCAGCGCGGCGCCCTCGATGATCTCGATCTCTGCGCCATGCGTCCGACCCAGAGCGGCGACCGCCTCGGCCAACTGCTCCGGTCCCAGATCTGCGGCCGGCGTGTTGATCAAGTCACGCACCCGCCAGACGGCGCTCGCGGTAGAAAGGGCCGCCTGCGACTCGCCTTTCAGTTGCAGACGCGCCGGGCGACGCGTCGGCTGGCGGTAGCGGCTGAAGCGGTAGGCGCCCAGGCACCAGCCCAGCGCCCCGGCTGCCTGCCGCCCGGCATCGGCGAGGTGCCAGCGGCTGTCCTCCGGAAGACCGAAGGCCAGGCCGCCATAGGGCCAGGGGGACTCCTCGACCTCCTTCGTGGCCCCGAGACCGAGCACCGCGCCCGCCAGCCCGCCGGGCCCCGGCAGCAGGCGCAGCTCACCGGCCTTGGCCGCAAAACCGCTGGCAGCGAGGAAGGCGGACTGTTCGGGCGGCTGCTGCTGCAGGAAGCCACGCAAGTCCACGGCCGCCACGCAATGCAGTGGCAGGGAGGGGGTGGCAGGGTCGGTGTCGACAGGCAGCATCAAGCGGCTTTCATCGGGCCAGAGGGGCGATTGACCGGACTTGGATTCGCCCCCGCAGCCTAGCAACGCCGCTGCGAAGATTTAGCTTCGCAGGATCGCTTCAACAATTTGTTGCACCTCCAGCGCCTCGCGCAAGGTTGCGAGGCCGGACGCGGTGTCGCCGCCTGTCAGCGCTGCCAGCTTCTGCATCTGGCCTTTGAGAACCATGGGCCGCATCGCCTCGTTCGGCAAGGCGTCGGAGGCCGGGCGCCAAGCACCGTCAGCCTCCAGCCGCTCGGCGAAGGACCAGTTGCGCAGGCGGATGCTGCCAGCCTCGCCTCGCAAGACCCAGCTATTGGCCTCATCCCCGGCGATGCGGCCGACGCTGCCCGACAGCGTCACCGGCACGCCGCCGGCGCGCAGCTCGGCCTCAATGCCGATCTCGGCCAAATCGCCCCCGGGATAGGTGACCGAGGCGGAGACCAGCTCAATCGGCCCCAGCTGGCGGCGGGTCAGGAACAGGAAATGCGAGACCACCTCGCGGGTGAAGCCGCCCTCGGCGCGGCGGGCCAGCCAGCCGGAGGCGCCGTGCTGCCAGCCGCGCGGCCAGCGGCCGAAATCGGTGCGAATCACCAGCGACTGCGGCACCCCGACCGCACCTGCCGCGCGCCAGGCGGCGAGCTGGGCGACCGCCGGCGAGGAGGCCATCGGGAAATTCACCCCGGCCCGGGCGCCACCCGCCTCGGCCTCGGCGACGAAGCGGGCGGCCTCCTCCAGGTCGGTGGCCAGCGGCTTCTCCAGCAGCACGGCGCGGCCGGCGGCCAGGGCGGCGCGGGCCAGCGGAATATGCGCGGCCGGCGGCGCCGCCACATAAAGAGCGTCGCAGGCCTCGATGACCGCGGCGGCATCGGCCAGCAGCGGCACGCCCGGAGCCAGCGTCGCCAGCCGTCCGGCCACCGCCGGCTGCGGATCCCAGACGCCGGCAAGGCGCACCTCGGGATGCGGAAAGGCGGTGGCGACCAGCCTTTCGCCCATGATGCCGAAGCCAACGATGCCGAGTGCGATCTGGGCCATCCGCCCCTCTCCCTGAACCAGGTTCATTCGGCGGGCGCTTTAGGCCCGGCGCCGCCCGCTGGCCAGACCTGCATCGCGGCGGGCCGGTTGACGCGGCGGGCCGCACCGCGCATCCATGCCGCATTCCCTTTGCACTGGAGACGACGCGCATGCGCCGCGTGTTCCTGATGGGCCTGACTGCCCTGCCGCTGCTGGCAGGCTGCGCCATGACGACCCCCGCGGCCGCGCCGGCTGCGGTGGTCTTCTTCACCGAGGACAGCGCCGAGCTGGATCCCTCGGCGCAGGGCGTGGTGGGCGACGTGGCCCGCCAGGCGGCGGCGCAGCCCGAGGCGCCCGTCACCGTGCTGGGCTTCGCCGACCCGGATGGCGGCCGCGCCTACAACCGCGCCCTTTCCGCCGCCCGGGCTGAGAATGTCGCGGAGGCGCTGCGCCAGGCCGGCGTCGCCCCCGCCCGCATCCGCACCACCCCGCGCGGTCCCGTGCCCTTCGAGATGATGCCGCTCGAGAGCCGGCGGGTGGAGATCCGCATCGGACAGGTGGCACCATAACCTTTATAGATCCCCAGTCGGAGCAGGACCCTCTCGAGGTCCTGCACCGCGTCTTCGGTCATTCCGCCTTCCGCGGCCTGCAGGAGGAGGTGATCCGCCACAGCGTCGCGGGCGGCTCCGGACTGGTGCTGATGCCGACCGGCGGCGGCAAGAGCCTCTGCTTCCAGGTGCCGGCGCTGTGCCGGCCGGGGCTCGGCGTCGTCGTCTCGCCGCTGATCGCGCTGATGGAAGACCAGGTGGCGGCGCTGCGGCAGCAGGATGTCGCCGCTGCCGCGCTGCATTCCGAGCTCGACCCCGACGAGGCGCGGGCGGTGTGGCGCGACCTGAATTCCGGGCAGCTGAAGCTGCTCTATGTCTCGCCCGAGCGGCTGACCAGCGAGGGCACCCTCGCCCGGCTGGATGAGATGCGCATCGCGCTCTTCGCCATCGACGAGGCGCATTGCGTCAGCCAGTGGGGCCACCACTTCCGGCCCGAATACCGCGCCCTGCCGATGCTGGCCGAGCGCTTCCCGGCGGTGCCACGGCTGGCGCTGACGGCGACCGCCGATCCGCGCACGGTGCAGGACATCCAGCGGCAGCTCGGGCTGGAGGACAGCCCGCTGTTCCGCGCCAGCTTCGACCGGCCGAACATCATGATCGGCGCCCTGGCCCGTGACCAGGAGCGCGCCCAGCTGCGCGGTTTCATCAAGCGCGCCGGCGACAGCAGCGGCGCTGGACTGATCTATTGCGGCACCCGGCGCAAGGCGGAGCAGACCGCCGAATGGCTGCGCGCCGACGGGCAGGATGCGCTGGTCTTCCATGCCGGGCTGGAGCCGGCCGAAAAACGCGAGGCGCATCGCCGCTTCGCCCGTGGCGACGCGGTGGTGATGGCCGCGACCATCGCCTTCGGCATGGGCATCGACCGGCCCGATGTCCGCTATGTCGCCCATACCGACCTGCCGAAGAGCCCGGAGAGCTGGTACCAGGAGATCGGCCGCGCCGGCCGCGACGGGCTGCCGGCCGAGGCGCTGCTGCTCTACGGCGCCGGCGACATCGCGCTGGCCCGCCACCGCATCCAGGAAAGCGGCGCCAGCGACGAGCAGAAGCGGGTCGAGCGGCAGCGGCTGGACGCCATGGTCTCGATTGCCGAGGCCTCCACCTGCCGCCGCCAGATTCTGCTCCGCTGCTTCGGCGAGGCGGCGCCCGAGCCCTGCGGCCGCTGCGACATCTGCCTCAATCCGCCGAAACTGTTCGACGGCACGGTGCCGGCGCAAAAGCTTCTCTCCGCCGTGCTGCGGACCGGGCGGCGATTCGGCGCCGGCCATGTCATCGATGTGCTGCTGGGCAAGACCACGCCAAAGGTCACGCAGTTCGGCCATGACCAGCTGCCGACCTTCGGCGTCGGCCGCGACCTGCCGGAATCGGCCTGGAAGGGCATCGCCCGTCAGCTGGTGGCGCAGGGGGCGCTGGACGTCGTTGTCGAGAACCATGGCGAGCTGGTGCCCACCGAGGCCGCCCGCCCGATCCTGAAGGGGGAGCAGCAGGTGATGCTGCGGGAGGAGCTGGTCGCCCCCCTCACCCCGCTGGGGCGCAGCCGGGCGCGGCCGGCCTTGCCCGTGCTGGGCAATGCCTCGGCCGATCCGGTCTTCGCCGCCCTGCGCGACTGGCGACGCAAGACCGCGGCGGCCCAGGGCGTTCCTTCCTATGTCATCTTCCAGGATCGAACCCTGGCTGAGATCGCCTCGGTCCTGCCGGCCGACCTGGATGCGCTGGGCAAGGTCTCCGGCGTCGGCGCAACCAAGCTGGAGCGCTACGGCGACGCCGTTCTGCGGGTGTTGCGAGAGTGCGAATGACTTGCAAATCGAATTGAGAATGGATATCAACAGGCATCGTCATTCGACCGGTGCCCCTGCATGTATGTCTGCCTCTGCAATGGACTGACCGATGCCCAGATCCGCGGCGCAATCGCCGCGGGGGCCAGCCGGCCGAAGGAGGTCTATGCCGCCTGCAACTGCAACGCGCAGTGCGGCTGCTGCACCGGGACCATGCTGTCCATCATCCGCGACCAGCCGGCGCCGCCGAGCGAAATCGCGGCTGGCAACTGAGACCGCCTCTCACTAGCATTATCAAGCAAAAACAATAGCTTGACCTGAGAAGGCGATGGCGGCAACTTCCGCTCCGAGAAATCGGGACGGAGTGCCGACAATGCTGCGTGACCCCAAGGTCATCGAATTCCTGAACACCCAGCTCACCAACGAGCTGACCGCCATCAACCAGTACTTCCTGCATGCCCGCATGCTGGACAACTGGGGCGTGACCAAGCTCGGCAAGCACGAGATGGCCGAATCCATCGAGGAGATGAAGCATGCGGACGAGCTCATCAACCGCATCCTCTTCCTGAACGGCCTGCCCAACGTCCAGCGCCTGAACCAGATCCTGATCGGCGAGAGCGTCGAAGAGGTCCTGCGCTGCGACCAAAAGCTGGAAGACAAAGCGATCAATGACCTGCGCGACGGCATCGCCCATTGCGAGGCGGTGCGGGACTTCGTCTCCCGCGACCTGATGATGCGGATCCTGATCGACGAGGAGAAGCATGCCGACTTCGTCGACACTCAGTTCGATCTGATCAAGCAGATCGGCATCGCCAAGTACATTGCGCTGAACAGCGACGCCGCCCCGGACCAGGGCAAGGAATAAGCGGCCGCAAGCCGGATGCGGAAAGGCCTGGGGGATCCCTCCCCCGGGCCTTTCTCATGTCTGCGGAAGGGCCGTCAGCTCAGTGAGCGTAGACCAGGTTCACATCCTCGCCGAACCGGTCGAAGGCCACGCCATAAACATGGATCGAAATGGCGTCGCAGCCGCCGATATTGGCCAGGCGATGGATCAGGTCGGGATCGGCCGGGCCATGGCTGGTGGTGCCGCTCATCCGCAGCACGCTGCCGGTCTGCACCGGCTGCCCCGCCGCATCGGCCTTGTAGAAGCCCTCGGTCAGCATGCCGCGATAGACGCCGAGTGCGCACCAGGTGCGATGCGCATGCACCGGGCTCATCTGCCCTGGCCGCCAGGCCAGCGCGACCACCGCATAGCCGCCGGCAGGGTCGGCATGCAGCAGGTGGCGGACATACCGATCCGGGTTGCAGGGACAGGCTTTGCCGGCCAGCAGGTCGGGGCTGGCCAGATGCGCAGCGATGGCGGCGGCGACCAGGGCCGGGCGTTCGACCGGATCGCCGGCAGCGGCGGTCGCGATATCGGCCAGCATGGCGGCCAGTGCGTCGCGCGGTGCGATGAAGGACATGGCGCGGCGCTCCGTTAGAGGACCATGGCGGATTCGGGGGTTGTCAGCGCCGCCAGCACCATGCTGCGCGAGGCCGAGACCTGCTGGCGCATGATGCTGCCGGCGTCCTCGGCGCGGCCAAGCGCCAATGCCTCAATCAAGGCATGGTGCTCATGCGCCATCTCGCCGGTGCGGTCGCGCCGGCGCAGGCCGAGCGCCAGCATGCGCGTGCTCTCGTCCAGCAACCGGTCGACCTGGCGGGCCAGCCGGCCATTGCCCGACAGCTCGGCGACGGCGACATGGAAGGCCTTGTTGGCGTCGAGGAAGGCATGGGTGCTCTCCTCATCCTCCGGCCGATAGCCGCAGGCGCAGACGGAATCGAGCCGGCGCAGCTCGGCCGTGTCGACGCGGCCGGCGGCGCGGCGCGCGGCCTCGGGCTCCAGCATAAGCCGTAGGTCGAAGACCTCATGGATGTCGCGGATGGTAACCAGCGAGACGATCCAGCCGCGCCGCGGCACCGCCTGGACCAGGCCTTCTTCAGCCAGCCGGGCCAGGGCGGCGCGCACCGGAGCCTTGCCCAGCCCCAGCAACTGCGCGGCCGAGGCCTCACTCAGTGTCTCGCCGGGCAGCAGCCGGGTGGTCAGGATCTCCCGCCGCAGTGTGGCCACCGCCTGCTCGGTCAGCGAGGGGGCCGGCTCGACCGGCGTGAGAATGGACATGATAGAGCGATTCCCATGTCGCTGACATGTCACAACCATTAGGCCATGCTGTGCCTGCCTCGCAAGGCAAAAGCCCTGCGTCCGGCAGCCTCCCTGCAGAAAGGGCCGGAGCTTGCGTCCCGGCCCTCTTGATCCGTCAGTTCAAAGCGAGGTTAGCGTGCCCGCGCGATGCAGAACTCGACCACGCCGGTCAGCGCCGCCTTCTCCGGGCAAGCCCCGAAGGCCGACAGAGCGGCGATGGCCCGGTCTCCATAGTGGCGAGCACGGACAATGGTGTCCTCTATAGCGCGATGGCGTCCCATCAGGATCAGCGCCTCGGCCAGGTCGCCGTCCTTCTGGTCACGCTCCTCCAGCACCCGGCGCCAGAAGGTTTTCTCGGTCTCATCGCCGCGTTCGAAAGCCAGCAGCACCGGCAGCGTGATCTTGCCCTCGCGGAAATCGTCGCCGACCGTCTTGCCCAGCTTTTCCTGCGCCGCGGAATAGTCCAGCGCGTCGTCGACCAGCTGGAAAGCGATGCCCAGGTTGCGGCCATAGCTGTCCAGGGCCTCGGCTTCGGCCTTGGGGCGCTCGGCCACCACGGCGCCGACCCGGGTCGCGGCAGCAAAGAGGGCCGCGGTTTTGCCCTCGATAACGTCCAGATACTGCGCCTCGGTTGAGGTGGTGTCGTTCTGGATGACCAGTTGCAGCACCTCGCCCTCGGCAATGGTGGCAGCGGCACTGCAGAGGATGTCCAGCACCTCGAGCGAGCCGTCGGCCACCATCAGCTGGAAGGCGCGGGCGAACAGAAAGTCGCCGACCAGCACGCTGGCCTGGTTGCCGAAGACGGCATTGGCGCTGGCCTGGCCGCGGCGCAGGTCGCTCTCGTCGACCACGTCGTCATGCAGCAGCGTGGCGGTGTGGATGAATTCGACGCAGGCGGCGAGGCCCACATGCCGCTCGCCGCGATAGCCGCAGAGCCGGGCCGCGGCCAGCGTCAGCAGCGGGCGCAGGCGCTTGCCGCCGGCCGCGATCAGATGCGCCGCCAGCTGCGGGATCAGTTGCACCGGGCTCTGCATCCGCGCGATGATCAGGCGGTTGCAGGCCTCCAGGTCGTCGCGGACCAGGCCGACCAGGGCGGTCAGCGCATCCTCGGCATCCGGGCGGACGACCGCCTCGGCCGGGGTGGAAGTCGTGTTCTGGTTCGCGTCCTGGGGCGCGGTGCGCGTCGGCGCGGCGGGAAAGCTCACGCGGCCATTGACCTCTGTGCTGGGGCGGGCACCATAGCCACCGGGGTCCGGGGCAGCAAGGCGCCGCCTCCCTCGCCCGTGCCCCCCTGATCATCGCCTGGAGTTTGCCGCCGATGCGGATCGTGGCCGAGAGCGCCGACCCCATCCGCCTATCCTTCCTCGCCGCCCTGCTGAACGATGCCGGCATTCCCAGCCTGCAGCTGGACGCGCATGTCAGCGCGCTGCATGGCGGCATCGGCGCCTTTCCGCGGCGGCTGGGCGTCGCGACCGACGATCATGCCCGCGCCCTGGCCGTGCTGCGCCAGGCCGGCCAGCTCGAGCCGTGACCGCCACGGCCGAGGCGGGCTTCACCGAGGACGGCTTGCTGGGTGGCGCGGTGCGGCTGCGCCAGCCGCGCGGCGGGCTGCGCGCCGGGCTGGATGCGGTGCTGTTGGCGGCCGCGATCCCGGTGCGGCCGGGGCAGGTGCTGCTCGAAGGCGGCTGTGGCGCCGGCCCTGTGTTCCTGTCGGTCCTGGCACGGCAGCCGGATCTTCGGGTCTTCGCGGTAGAACGCGAGCCGGCGCTGGCGGCGCTGGCGCGGGAGAACGCGGCGATGAACGGTGTCGCCCACCAGGTCACGGTGATCGAGGGCGATATCGCCGACCCGGCCCTGTTGCGTGACCTGCCGCAGCTGGACCATGCTTTCGCCAACCCGCCCTACTGGCCCGATGGCAGCGCGCCGCCCGAGGCGCTGCGCGCCGGCGCCACGCATCACGGCAAAGGCCCGTCGCTCGGCGACTGGGCCAAGGCGCTGGCGAAGCCGCTGGCGCATCGCGGCAGCCTCACCTTCGTGCTGCCGGCCAGCCGCGCCGCCGAGGCCGCAGCGGGCCTGCGCGCTGCCCGCTGCGCCGAAGTTTTCTTCCACCCGCTCTGGCCCCGTGCCGGCCAGGCGGCCAAGCGCCTGCTGATCCAGGGGCGGCGCGGCGGGCGCGGGCCGGACCGGCTGCTGCCGGGCCTAGCGCTACACGAGGGCGACGGCTGGTCGACCGCCGCCACCGCCCTGCTCGAGGCACCGCGGCCGCTTTCCTGGCGCTGATCGCGCCTGCCGCGGTGCAGCGATTGCGCCGCTTCCGGCGCTGCTTTACGAGGTGACGCCATGAGCGCCGATCTGGACCCTGCCCTCGACGAAGCCGATCCCGACGTGCTGCTGGCGGCCGCCGATCGGCGGCGCGACGCGGCGTCCTGGCAGGAAGCCGCCCGGCTCTATGGCCGGGTGGTGGCGCTGCGGCCCGAGGCTTGGCCGCTGATGGTGCAGGAAGGCCATTGCCTGAAGGAAGCCGGCTTTATCGCCGAGGCGCTGGCCCGCTACCTGTCCGCCGAGGCGTTGGCGCAGGAAGATGCCGATCTTCAGCTGCAGATCGGCCATGCCCATAAGATGCTCGGTCACCGGCCTGAAGCGGCGCAGCGCTATGCCCGCGCCGTGGCGCTCGACCCCGGCAATGCCGATGCCTGGCGCGAGGCCTCGGCCACCGCCGCTTGGCTGGACGAGCCGCCCGCCGGGCAGATGCTGCCCGATCTGCTGGCCAGCATGGAAAGCCGTGCCCCCGCCGCGCCTGCACCAACCCCGGCCC
>NZ_MLCO01000172.1 GCF_001982615.1 Teichococcus deserti
GAGGGACGCGGCCCCAGCCGCCGCGCCGCGTCCCTCGGTGCCTGGCATCGGCCTGCGCCAGGTCGGCATGGCCCCGGTGCGCCATGCCGGCGGCCCGCGCTCGGCCTCCGGCCCGGGCGGTGGCGCCGGCCAGGGTCCGCGCCGTCCGGCTGGCCCCGGCGCCGGTCCGGGCGCCGCCCCCTCGTCGATGCCGCCTTCGGGCGCCCCCGGCGCGCGGCTGACGCTGCGCGGCCGCGAGGGTGAGGAAGAGGATCGCCGTGGCCCGGTGCGTCGCCCCGGCCTGCCGGCGGCGGCCGCCAAGAAGCCGGTCGCGCCGCCCGCGAAGAAGCCGCCCGTCGGCGCCGACCGGCGCCGCGACGGCCGCATCGACGTGGCCGCCGCGATCGAGGGCGACGACGACCGCAGCCGCTCGATGGCGTCGGTCCGCCGCGCCCGCGAGCGCGAGCGCCGGCAGCAGGAGCTGCAGCGCCTGCGCTCGGATGGCGTGAAGGTCGTGCGCGACGTCGTCGTGCCCGAGTCGATCACGGTGCAGGAGCTCGCCAACCGCATGGCCGCCCGTGGCGGCGAGGTGGTGAAGGCGCTGTTCCGCATGGGCGTGATGGCGACGCTGACGCAGTCGATCGATGCGGACACCGCCGAGCTGGTGGTGAACGAGTTCGGCCACCGCGTGAAGCGCGTCTCCGAGTCCGATGTCGAGCAGGGGCTGGACGGCGTCGTCGACGCCGAGGGCGACATGATCGTGCGGCCGCCGGTCGTCACCATCATGGGCCATGTCGACCACGGCAAGACCAGCCTGCTGGACGCGCTGCGCAAGACCGACGTCGCCGCCCGCGAGGCCGGCGGCATCACCCAGCATATCGGCGCCTATCAGGTGACGGTCGAGGGCGGCCAGCGCGTCACCTTCATCGACACCCCGGGCCACGCCGCCTTCACGGCGATGCGCGCCCGTGGCGCCAGCGTCACCGACATGGTGGTGCTGGTCGTGGCCGCCGATGACGGCGTCATGCCGCAGACGATCGAGGCGATCCACCATGCGAAGGCGGCCGACGTGCCGCTGATCGTGGCGGTCAACAAGATCGACAAGCCGGGCGTCAACCTCGACCGCGTGCGGCAGGAGCTGCTGCAGCACGAGATCGTGGTCGAGAGCCTGGGCGGCGACACCATGGAGATCCAGGTCTCCGCCACCAAGGCGATGAACCTCGACAAGCTGCTGGAAGCCATCCTGCTGCAGGCCGAGGTGCTGGACCTGAAGGCCAATCCCGAGCGCGGCGCCGAAGGCACCGTCATCGAGAGCAAGCTGGACAAGGGCCGCGGCCCGGTGGCCACGGTGCTGGTGCAGAAGGGCACGCTGCGCCAGGGCGACATGGTGGTGGCCGGCGCCGAATGGGGCCGCGTCCGCGCCATGCTGGACGACAAGGGCCGCCAGCTGAAGGAAGCCGGCCCGAGCATGCCGGTGGAGATCCTGGGCCTGTCCGGCGTGCCGTCGGCCGGCGAGCCGCTGTCCTTCGTCGAGGATGAGGGCCGCGCCCGCGAGATCTCCGAGTACCGTCAGCGCCGCAACCGCGACAAGCTGGCGGCGGCGGCGGGTGCCGCCCGCGGCACGCTGTCCGACATGATGGCGCGGGTCGCGGCCGGCGTGCAGAAGGAAGTGGCGGTCGTCGTGAAGGCGGACGTGCAGGGCTCGGCCGAGGCGCTCGGCGTCACCCTGAACAAGCTGTCGCGCGACGAGGTGAAGGTCCGGGTGCTGCATTCGGCGGTCGGCCAGATCACCGAGAGCGACATCCAGCTGGCCAAGGCGTCCAACGCCGTGGTCGTCGCCTTCAACG
Organism: Teichococcus deserti; assembly: GCF_001982615.1. Taxonomy (GTDB): domain Bacteria; phylum Pseudomonadota; class Alphaproteobacteria; order Acetobacterales; family Acetobacteraceae; genus Pseudoroseomonas; species Pseudoroseomonas deserti. Next base: position 1,827 of record NZ_MLCO01000172.1, read on the forward strand.
TCCGGGCCACCGGCCAGGCGCGGGAGATGGCGCAGCGCGACGGCGTCGACATCCGCTACTACTCGATCATCTACGAGGTGTCGGACGACATCGAGGCGATGGTCCGTGGCAAGCTGGCGCCGATCCAGCGCGAGAAGTTCCTGGGCTATGCGCAGATCCTCGAGGTCTTCGAGGTCAAGCGCCTGGGCAACATCGCGGGCTGCCGCGTCACCGAGGGCGTGGTCCGTCGCGGCTGCGGCGTCCGCCTGCTGCGCGACGGCGTGGTCATCCACCAGGGCGAGCTGGCGACGCTCCGGCGCTTCAAGGACGACGTCAAGGAAGTCACCAATGGCTACGAATGCGGCATGAGCTTCGTGAACTACGACGCCATCAAGATCGGTGACCAGATCGAGTGCTACGAGACCGAGACGGTCGCCGCCGTCTGATTTCGTAAGACCAAGTCCCGGGCGGCGGTCCCTGCACCGCCGCCCGGCCAGCGCTGGGGGGGACCCGTGTCCCCCCCATCCTGTTTGTGCAAGAGATCCCCATGGTTAAGAAACTCGCCTCCGCCGGCGCCCCCAGCCAGCGCATGCTCCGCGTCGCGGAGGAGGTGCGCCATGCCCTGTCCGCCGTGTTCATGCGCGGCGAACTGCACGATCCCGACCTGGACAGCCGCCACGTCACGGTGACCGAGGTCCGCGCCTCCCCCGACCTGAAGCACATGACCTGCTTCGTCGCCGCCCTCGGCCGCGCGGTGACCAAGGAGGAGCTCGCCGGGCTGCGCCGGGTGCAGCCCTTCCTGCGCAAGCAGGTGGCCCAGGCGGTGCGGCTGCGCTTCGCCCCCGAGCTGCATTTCCAGCCGGACAACGCGCTGGAATACGCCTCGAAGATCGATGCGGTGATGCGCCGGCCCGAGGTCGCGCAGGACCTGCCGCCGCGCCCCGAGAAGCCTGGCCAGGCGATCCCCGCCCCGGTGCAGTCCCCGGTGCAGTCCCATGGGCCGACCGAGGCCAAGCGCGGCCGGGCGCCGACCCGCCACGACCCGCGCGACAACGACGACGAGGACGAGGCGTGAGCCGGCGCGAGGCCGCCGAGGGCGCGGCCGAGGCCGCCCTGCCGGAGGCGCCGCCCGCCGAGCCGCCGATGATCCGCACCATCGCCATGCCGGCCGACACCAACCCGGCCGGCGACATCTTCGGCGGCTGGCTGATGGCGCAGATGGACCTGGCCGCCGGCAATGCCGCCGCCCGCCGCGCACGCGGCCGTTGTGCCACGGTCGCCGTGGAGGCGATCACCTTCCTCTCGCCGGTGCGGGTCGGCGACGAGGTCAGCCTCTACGCCCAGATCCTGTCCACGGGGCGCAGCTCGCTGCGGATCCGGGTCGAGGCCTGGCGGCGCGAGCGCGAGGGCGAGCACACCAACCGGGTGACCGAGGCGGTCTTCACCTTCGTCGCGCTCGACGCCACGGGCCGCTCGCGTCCGCTGCCGCCGGCCTGACCGCCCTTCCCTTTTCCTGCCGGCCGCGGCGACGCGGCCCAAGAGCGTTGAGACAAAGACCATGGCACGCCCGAACCGCAAGCCGCGTGGCCGCCCGCTGGATGGCTGGCTGATCGTCGACAAGCCCTCCGGCATCGGCTCGACCGATGTGGTGAACAAGCTGAAGCGGGCCTTCCAGGCGCAGAAGGTCGGGCATGGCGGGACGCTGGACCCGCTGGCCACCGGCGTGCTGCCGATCGCCTTCGGGGCGGCGACCAAGATGGTCCCCTATGTCATGGACGGGACCAAGACCTACCGCTTCACGCTGCGGCTCGGCGAGCTGCGCGACACCGACGACGCGGAAGGCAAGGTGATCGAGACCAGCGACGTCCGCCCGACCGACGACCAGCTGCGCGCGGCGCTGCCGGCCTTCATCGGCGACATCATGCAGGTGCCGCCGATCTTCTCGGCGATCAAGATCAATGGCGAGCGCGCCTATGACCTGGCGCGCGAGGGGCAGATCCCGGAGATGGCGGCGCGCCCCGCCCGCGTCGACAGGTTCGAGCTCGAGTCGCGGCCGGATGCCGACACGGCGATCTTCACCGTGCAGTCGGGCAAGGGCGTCTACATGCGGTCGCTGGCGCGCGACATCGCCCGCGCCGTGGGCGCGGTCGGGCATATCGCGACGCTGCGGCGGATGCGGGTCGGGCCTTTCCTCGAGGAGGCCGCGATTCCGCTGGACAAGCTGGTGGGAATGGAGGATACGCCGCCTCCTTCCCCGGACCTTCTGCTTCCCGTGACGACCGCGCTGGCCGACATCCCGGCACTGGCCCTCACCGAAGCGGAGGCCGCACGCCTGTCCCATGGGCAGACCCTTTCGATGGTCGAGTTCATGGGCCGGATACCCGGCGACGCCAGCCCCGATGGGGGGCTTGTGCGGGCAATGGCGGGGGAGCGCCTGAAGGGACTGGTTCGCCTGGAGTCCGGCCGCGTGCGGCCGGAGCGGTGGCTCAGCCCGGGCGACAACACCCTCGTCGCCGTCCAGGCGCTGCCGGACGGCGAGACAGACTGAAAGGCACAAGCCGATGTCGATCAATGTCGAGACCCGCGCGAAGATCATCGCCGAATACGCCACCAAGCCCGGCGACACCGGCAGCCCGGAAGTGCAGGTCGCCCTGCTGTCCGACCGCATCTCGCAGCTGACCGAGCACCTGAAGGCGCATCCGAAGGATTTCCACAGCCGTCGTGGCCTGCTGGTGCTGGTCGGTCAGCGCCGTGGCCTGCTGGACTATGTGAAGCGCAAGAACCAGGCCCGCTACCAGAGCCTGATCGAGCGCCTCGGCCTGCGCCGCTGATCAGCCGCGCTTCGGCGCACTGACAGAAAGAAGATGGGGGTCCGGGGGAATTCTTTCCCCCGGCCTTTTTTTATGGCGTCTCGTAGGCGAGCACGGCCGCCGCGAGGTCCTCGCCGGCCCAGCCCACCGACTTGAACAGCGTCTTCTCCTCCTTCGAGGTCCGCCCCGGATGCGTGCCGCGGCAGAGGTCGAACAGATCCGCCACGATATGGTTCTCGTCGATGGCGCCCTCGCCGATGGCCTGGACGATGTCGCCGGCCTCGGCCAGCCCGCCGGCCCGCGTGTCCGGAAACAGGCTGCAGGACGCGACCAGCGCGCCGTCGCTTTCGCGCATGTCGGGCCGGAAGGCGCCGACCAGATCCACATGCGTCCCCGGCGAGAGGTCGGCGCCGAAGAGCAGCGGCTCGGTGGCCAGCGTCGCCGCCGAGACGATGTCGAAGCCGGCGGGGCTGGCGCTATCGGCGACCGCCGCGGGCAGGCCTTCGTCGCGCAGCCGGTCGGCCAGCCTGCGGGCGCTGTCGGCGCGGCGCGACCAGACGCGGATCTCCTTCAGCGGGAAGCGGGTGCTGTAGGCCTCGGCCAGGGCATGCGCGACCTTGCCGCTGCCGAGCAGCAGCAGGCGCTCGCTGTCGGGCCGCGCCAGATAGCCGGCGGCGAGGACGCTGGCCGCCGCGGTGCGCCGGTCGGTCACCGTGCTGCCGTCGAGCAGCGCCAGCGGCTGGCCGTTCTCGCCATGTGACAGCAGGTAGACCGAGTTCACCGCCTGCAGCCCCGGCGTGTTGGCATTGGCAGGCGTGACATGGACGATCTTCACGCCGGTGTAGCGATGCGCCTGCCAGGCCGGCATCAGCAGCAGCGAGCCTTCCTTTGCCTCATTCTGCGGCAGCGGATGGCGATGGCGCAGCGGCGCCGCGCAGCCGTCGCGGAAGATGGCGGCCAGCGCCTCGATCAAGGCGGGCCAGGGCAGGCGGGCGGCGGTCTCGGCGCGGTCCATGAGGCGCATCGGCAGTGAACTCCGGGGTGGTCGGTCGCCCTATCCTAGGGCGACGCGGCCCCGGCGGAAGGCTGGCCGGCCGGTATCGCAGGGCGGGCAGGCGGTGCCGCTTCCTGGCATCGAACTTGCTAAGCAGGACCTGCCGATTCCCTGTCCAAAAGGGAAGATCGTGCGTCACGATTGCGTCACGCCTCCTGCAAGGCTAACGGGCAAAGGGGGCCGTATCGCCATGCGCAAGCGCGTTGATCCGGACCCTGACCCTGGCGCAGCATATGGCTTGAGCCTGTGCGGCGGGGATCGCGGGAGGAGCCGGCGGAGCAACCGCCGGCCGCTACAAGGATTGGGAGATCACTGAATGAAGCCCATGCGGCTTGCTACCCTTCGCGCGCTCGGCGCGGCGGTCATGGTCGGCACCATGTCGCTGCCCGCGCTGGCCCAGCAGCAGCCGGCGCCGCCGGCGGCGCCAGCCTCCGCCACCTTCGACGCCATCAAGGCCCGCGGCACGCTCAGCTGCGGCGTGAACACCGGCCTGGCCGGCTTCGCGCAGCCCGACAGCCAGGGCCGCTGGCAGGGCTTCGACGTCGAGTACTGCCGCGCCCTGGCGGTCGCCCTGTTCAACGACGCCAGCAAGGTGCGCTACGTGCCGACCACGGCGCAGAACCGCTTCACGGCGCTGCAGTCGGGCGAGATCGACGTGCTGCCGCGCAACACCACGGCGACGCTGTCGCGCGACACCTCGCTCGGCCTGGATTTCCCGGCGGTGAATTTCTACGACGGCCAGGGCTTCATGGTGAAGGCCAGCCTGGGCGTGAAGTCGGCCAAGGAGCTGGACGGCGCCACGGTCTGCGTGCAGCCGGGCACCACCACCGAGCAGAACCTGACCGACTGGGCGCGCGCCAACAACGTCAAGTTCACCCCGGTGATCATCGAGCGGCTGGAGGAGCTGGTCTCCGCCTATGTCGCCGGCCGCTGCGACGCCTACACCACCGACGTCTCCGGCCTGGCCGCCACCCGCTCGGCCCAGCCGAAGCCGGAGGACCACGTGATCCTGCCGGAAGTGATCAGCAAGGAGCCGCTGGCGCTCGGCGTGCGGCATGGCGACCAGCGCTGGGCCGACCTGGTGCGCTGGACGCACAACCTGCTGCTGGCCGCCGAGGAGTTCGGCATCACCACGGCCAATGTCGACAAGGCCGTGGCCGACGACCAGCGACCCGAGGTGCAGCGCATCGTCGGCAAGACCGGCGGGCTCGGCGCCATGCTGGGCGTCGACAACCTCTGGGCGGTCCGGGTGATCAAGGCGACGGGCAACTATGGCGAGATCTTCGAGCGCCACCTGAAGCCGCTGGGCATCCAGCGCGGCCCGAACGCGCAGTGGACCAATGGCGGGCTGCAGTATTCCTTCCCCTTCCGCTAAGGACGGGGCAAGGCTTGTAGAGTGGCGGGGGCGGCCCGGGGGAGACACCCCCCGGGCCGGCCTCGCAACGGCCGCCCCGAAACCGGCCCCCAGAGGCCGGCCCGGGACCCGACCGTCCGACCATCGGACAAAGACGCAACAACGGGGCTTTACGCATGTCCGACACCGCTGCCGATCCAAGGCTGCTTCGCGCGCCGCCGAAGAAAGGGATCCGCCTCTCCTGGGCCGATGAGCGCCTGCGCGCCATCGTCTGGCAAATCCTGGTGCTGGGGGTGGTGTTCGGCATCATCGGCTGGCTGGTCAGCAACACGCAGCACAATCTCGAGGTGCGGCGCATCGCGACCGGCTTCGGCTTCCTCTCGCGCGAGGCCGGGCTGCCGGTCGCCGAGAGCCTGATTCCCTATTCGCCCACCGACACCTATTCACGGGCCCTGCTGGTCGGCGTGCTGAACACGCTGAAGATCGCGGTGGTCGGCGTGATCCTGGCGACCATCATCGGCACGCTGATCGGCATCGCCCGGCTGTCGAAGAACTGGCTGCTGTCCCGCATCGCCGCGGTCTATGTCGAGGTGGTGCGCGACCTGCCGCTGCTGCTGCAGCTGCTGTTCTGGTACGCCATCCTGCAGGGCCTGCCCGGGCCGCGCCAGGCGCTGCATCCGATGGAGGGTGTCTTCCTGTCGAACCGGGGCCTGAAGCTGCCCTGGATCCAGTGGCAGGACGCCCACAGCTTCGCGCTGCTCGGCTTCGTCCTCGGCATCGTCATCACCGTGCTCTATGCCCGCGCCGCCAAGGCCCGGCAGATGGCGGACGGCCAGCCGCGGCGGGTCTGGCCGGCGGCGCTGGGGCTGATCCTCGGCCTGCCGGTGCTGATCTGGGCCGGGCTGGGCGCCCCCTGGACCGGCGACATCCCGGCGCTGCGCGGCTTCAACTTCCAGGGCGGCGTCACCGTGACGCCGGAGTATTTCGCGCTGCTGGTCGGCCTGGTGATGTACACCGCCGCCTTCATCGCCGAGATCGTCCGCGCCGGCATCCTGGCGGTCGCCAAGGGCCAGTGGGAAGCCGCCGAGGCGCTCGGCCTGCAGCGCGGGCTGATCATGCGCAAGATCGTGCTGCCGCAGGCGCTGCGCGTCATCGTGCCGCCGATGACCAGCCAGTACCTGAACCTGACGAAGAACTCCTCCCTGGCGGTCGCCATCGGCTACCAGGACATCGTCTCGATCTCGAACACCACGCTGAACCAGACCGGCCAGGCCATCGAGGGCATCGCCATCATCATGGCGGTCTACCTGACCATCAGCCTGTCGATCAGCCTGTTCATGAACTGGTACAATTCCCGCATCGCCCTGGTGGAGCGCTGAGCCATGGCCGACATCGCCGCCGAAGCCTCCGCCCCCCGCCCCGTGGCCGATGCCGCGCTGGCGCCGCGACGACCGCCGTTGCTGCAGGTCGGGCCGCTGGCCTGGGCCCGCGCCAACCTGTTCTCCTCCTGGATCTCGACCGCGGTCACGCTGGCGCTCAGCTATCTGCTGATCCGCTGGACCGTGGGCTTCATCGACTGGGCCTTCGTCAAGGCCATCTGGTCGGTGCCGGTGACGCCGCAGGGCGCGCAGACCCAGGCCTGCCGCGCGCTGGCCGGCAGCGGCGCCTGCTGGGCCGTGGTGACCGAGAAGCACCGCTTCATCCTGTTCGGAACCTACCCCTATGAGCAGCACTGGCGTCCGGCGCTGGTCTGCCTGCTGTTCGTCGGCCTCTACATCGTCTCCGCCATGCGCCGCTTCTGGCGGCCGGCGCTGGCCCTGGTCTGGCTGGCGACGCTCACCGTGATCGGCATCCTGATGTGGGGCGGCGTGCTGGGCATGCCCTATGTCCCGCAGGAGCGCTGGGGCGGGCTGGTCATCACCCTGATCCTGTCGACCTTCGGCATCGCCTTCGCCTTCCCGCTGTCCATCCTGGTGGCGCTGGGCCGGCGGTCGAAGATGCCGGCGATCAAGATGCTCTGCGTCGTCTATGTCGAGCTGATCCGCGGCGTGCCGCTTATTTCTCTGTTGTTCATGGCCAGCGTGATGTTCCCGCTCTTCCTCCCGGAAGGCATCAACATCGACAAGCTGCTGCGGGCGCAGATCGCCATCATCCTCTTCGCCGCCGCCTATCTGGCCGAGGTGGTGCGCGCCGGCCTGCAGGCGCTGCCCCGCGGGCAATACGAGGCGGCCGACGCGCTGGGCCTGTCCTACTGGCAGAAGACCGGCTTCATCATCATGCCGCAGGCGCTGCGCCTGGTGATCCCGCCGCTGGTGAACACCTTCATCGGCTTCTTCAAGGACACCTCGCTGGTGCTGATCATCGGCATCTTCGACCTGCTGACCGCCGGCAAGACGGCGATCGTCGAGCCGGCCTGGCAGGGCTTCGGCATCGAGATCTACGTCACCGTCGGCGCCATCTACTTCGTCTTCTGCTTCGCCATGTCGCGCTACAGCCAGAACCTCGAGGCGGAGCTGAACCGCCACCGGGTGCGCTGAGCATGGCCAACACCGTCAACGTCCAGAACCACCAGACCCAGGGATCGCAAGCAGCATGAGCGCCACCATGGAAGACGGCCCGCACCTCGCCTCCGCCGTGCGCGCCGACGCGCCGCCGGCCATCCTGCTGGACAAGGTGAACAAGTGGTACGGCGCGCTGCACGTGCTGCGCGACATCAACCTGAACGTCGCCACCGGCGAGCGGGTCGTGGTCTGCGGCCCCTCGGGCTCCGGCAAGTCCACCATGATCCGCTGCATCAACCGGCTGGAGCAGCACCAGGAAGGCCGCATCGTCGTCGACGGCATGGAGCTGACCGACGACACCCGCTCGCTGGATGCCATCCGCCGCGAGGTCGGCATGGTGTTCCAGAGCTTCAACCTGTTCCCGCACCTGACCATCCTGGAGAACTGCACCCTGGCGCCCATCTGGGTCCGCCGGATGCCGAAGAAGGAGGCCGAGGCGCTGGCGATGGACTACCTGTCCCGCGTCAAGATCCCGGAGCAGGCGAAGAAGTATCCGGGCCAGCTCTCGGGCGGCCAGCAGCAGCGCGTCGCCATCGCCCGCGCGCTCTGCATGAAGCCCAAGATCATGCTGTTCGACGAGCCGACCTCGGCGCTCGACCCGGAGATGATCAAGGAGGTGCTGGATACCATGGTGATGCTGGCTGATACCGGCATGACCATGATCTGCGTCACCCATGAGATGGGCTTCGCCCGCCAGGTCGCCGACCGCGTGGTCTTCATGGACCGCGGCGAGGTGGTCGAGTCCGGCATCCCGGACCAGATCTTCAACGATCCGAAGACCGACCGTCTGAAGGGCTTCCTCAGCCAGATCCTGCGCGGGCACTGAAGGCCCGGGCGGAAACGAAGAAGGGGGCCGAAAGGCCCCCTTTTTTTATGCCCTCTCTCGGGGCTGTCAGTCCCGCGGCGGCGGCTGCGGCAGGGCGGAGGACACCGCCTCCAGCCAGCCGCTGCCGAAATCCTGGTCGGGCTCCAGCGTGGTGCCCTCGGCCCACTCGTTCCAGGCATTGACGAAGACCAGCCGGCCCTCGCCCGCCTCCCCGGGCGCCGGCGGGCGGGCGGCGGCGTCGCGCACCAGGCCACGCAGCCAGCGGCGGAAGCTGGCCGGCGTCGCGCCATGCAGGATGCTGGCGCGGGCGCCGCGGCGGGCGGTGTTGTCCCAGCCCATGGTGGCCGCCCGGTGCCGGACGCCCTGCACCGGGGCGGCGAGCCCGGCCAGCGCCCCCTCGACCACGCTGCCATAGTCGTAGATCTGGCCCTGGAAGCCGCTGCCCTCGGCCAGCCGCTCGGCGGTGACCTCGCGCGCGCCGGACAGGCGGTGCGGCGGGAACTCGAAATAGGAGTCGAGGCCAAGCGCCGCCGGGTCCTCCGGCAGGGCCGCGTCGTCGGTGAAGGCGACCCAGCCGGCGGCCAGATGCACCTCGCCCACGCCTTCCTCGCGCAGCGCCTGGCGCAGCGCGGCCATCGACTCGACCGGCCGCGGCATGTGCATGACGCGGTAGATCAGCAGCATCGGGCGGCCGCCCTGCCGCCAGTAGCGCCGGTCGCGCAGCAGCGGCGCGATGTCGCGGGCGAAGGCGGCTTCCCAGCCGGGCTGGTAGCTCTGCGGCATCAGGATGTCGCGCGCCAGCCCGTCCCAGTTGCGGGTCCAGGGCTCGTTGGCCCAGCAGATCATGAAGGGGAAGTCGGGCTCGCCGCTGGCCAGCATGGCCTGGATCGGCGTCTCCAGCAGCGGCTGGCCGTCGAACCAGTAGTGGTAGTAGCAGAAGGCCGAGACGCCGTGCTGGCGGGCCAGCGCCGCCTGCGCCGCCCGGGTCTGCGGCAGCCGCAGGTCGTAGAAGCCGAGCGCCCCCGGCAGCCGCGGCTGGCGATGTCCGGGAAACTGCGGCTTCGCCCGGGTGGCATTGCTCCATTCGGTGAAGCCGGCGCCCCACCAGCGGTCGTTCTCCGGGATCGGGTGGAACTGCGGCAGGTAGAAGGCGACGATATCGACCTTGGCCGCCGGCGCCGGGATGGCGGGCGCCGCCACCTCCTGCTCCTCGGCGATGCGCATGCCCGCATCGTGGCAGAGCAGGCCGATCAGCCGCTCCACCGCATGCGCCGCGGTGCCGTCATGCGGCAGCGGCTCGGCCTCGAAGTCGCCGGGCGTCATGCGGGCGCTGGCGATCGGCCGCAGCAGGAAGGGACGGATCCAGTAGACCGAGCCGCCGGGGAAGGTGCGCGGCTCGTTCAGCGGCGGGATGCCCATGCGCTCGGACAGGCGGTGCACATGGGTCAGGTTGGAATGCCAGTGCTCCGGGTCCTGGCCGACCACGTTGCCGCGCGCCACCACGACGCCGAGGTCGGGATCGCCGCGGAAGGCGCCCAGGATGTCGCGCACATGCCCGCGGTCGCGCAGCAGCCCGGCGGTCAGGCTGCGGCGCCAGGCGTCGCCGTCCTGGCGGTGCAGGCTGCGCTTGGAATGCAGCTTGCAGATCAGCTCGTAGCCGAACAGCGCGCCGGAATTGACCAGGGCGATGAAGGGATAGACGTCGCGCCCGTGATTGGGGAAGGCCAGCACCACGGCGGCCGGGTAGCGCGCCAGGATGGTCTCCTGCAGCGCCTCGGAATGGCCCTGCACCAGGGTGACGAAGAGGTCGAAGGGCTCGTCCAGCGCGCCCAGCGCCGTCTCGAACTCCTCCCAGAGCTCCGGATAGAACAGGTGCAGCACCACGGCGATCCGCGCCGCCGGCTGATGCCCGCGCAGGCGGAAGGTGTCGGGCCAGGCCATGCCGGCGACCTCGTCGGCCGCCGGCATGCGGCCGGTCAGCGCCGGGCGCGCCGGGGTCAGGCCAGCGGGAGGCGAAGCGGGCGGCAGGCTGCCGGGCGACAGGCTGGGGGGCGACAGGCTGGCGGGCGGCGCCTCGGGCGCCGGCAGCGCCATGGTCGCGGCGGAGTTGAGCAGCGCCCGGCGCTCGCGCAGCCGCCGGCGCAGCTGCAGCGTCAGGCTCCAGCGCAGCAGCTTGGCGCCGCCGCGGCCGAGCCGGCGCGCCGGCTGCGGCAGCAGCCCGGCGGCGCTGCGCAGCGGGCCGGTCATCCGCCAGAAGGTGCTGTCGCGCATCTGGCGCAGCTCCTCCTCCAGCGCGCCGAGCCGGACCTGCAGCCCGGCCGCCTCCTGCCGCGCCGCGGCAACGGCCGCAGCCTCGCGGCCCAGCGCCGCGTCATGCGCCTGCAGCGCCGTGGTCTGCATCTGCTGCGCCGCCGCCTGGGCGTGGCGCAGTTGCTGGCGCAGCTGCTGCGCCAGGGTCTCGGCGGCGGTCTCGGCCGTGCCAAGGGCGGCCTCGGCCTCGGCCTGCCGCTGCTGCGCCTCGGCCTGGCGCTGCTGCGCCGCGGCGGCCTGCTGCTGCGCCGCGCCGGCCTCGCCGAGCAGGCGCAGCGCCTCGGCCTGGTGCTGCTCGGCCTGCAGGCGGAAGGTGACGCCGCGGCCGCGCGCGGCGAAGAGGGCACGGATGCCGGCCTCGCGCGCCGGCTCGGCGCTGGCGGCCAGCAGGCGGCGCAGCGGCGCCGGCAGCTCGCTGCCCAGCGCCAGCACGCCCAGCCCGTAGCTGTGGACGAACTCGAAATGCGGGTGGCGGTCCTTCAGCTCGGCCCAGAGCTGCCAGACGCCGTAATCGGGGCGGCGGACATTGGTGTCGTGGAACAGCACCACGCCGCGGTCGGACAGCGTCGGCGCCCAGAGCTCGAAATCCTGCCGCACGGCGTCGTAGGTGTGGCAGCCGTCGATATGCAGCAGGTCGATCGAGCCCGCGCCGAACAGCGGCCGCGCCTGCGCGAAGTCCATCCGCAGCAGGGTGGAGAAGCCGCCGTAGCGCGGGTCGTGATAGGCGCTGAGCTCCTCGAACAGCCCGGTCTCCTGCGCCATGTGCAGGTCGCCCTGCCAGGTGTCGACGGCGTGGCACTGGCCGGCGATGCCGGAATGCGCCATGGCCTGCAGGAAGGCGCAGTAGGAATTGCCGCGATGCGTGCCGAGCTCGACCAGCTGGCGCGGGCGCAGGATGCGGGTCAGCCAGAAGGCGAAGGGGATATGCCCGGCCCAGTGCTCGAACGGCACCAGCCGGTCCGGCTCCCAGAAGAATTCTTCGCCGACTTCCAAGTCACGTAGAAGGACCGCAAGGTCGAGCTCGGCCTTGGAGCCCTCTCCCGGATTTGTTTCGAAGGAAGAAGGCTTTCGGTGGGCTGACATATTCCATCAATCGCTACAGGGCTGAATGGTCATAGCCGGACTTCATCCAGCATGACCAATGCAGAACGACCGACGGACCGCAGATTTTCACGAAACAGCCACCAACTTTCAAATTTCTTTGTTTTTTATCGCTGGACGCAACCAATTCGGCGGCCAGGCTTTCGCTGCAGTCCGGCACCGTGTTCTCACGCCGCCGACCGGCCGACCCCTTCCCGCGCCGGATCAGCCCGCCGCGCCGTCACAGGCCTGCCCCTTGCACCGCGCCATACCGCCGGCCTACTCCTTGTCGCCGGCATCAACACGGCATGGCAGTGTCCACCCAGAACAATTCCCCGGCTCACCGCCAGCTCAGCCCGGCCTTGCTGCTGGGCGTCCTTGGCGTCGTCTATGGCGATATCGGCACCAGCCCGCTCTACGCCCTCCGCGCCTCGCTGCTGCATTTCGCGGCGGACGGGCTGGAGGACTGGGAGATCCTGGGCGTGCTCAGCCTGATCTTCTGGTCGCTCATCCTGGTGGTCACGGTGAAATACGTGCTGCTCGTGCTGCGCGCCGACAACCGCGGCGAAGGCGGCATCCTGGCGCTGATGGCGCTGGCCATGCGGGTCGCCCGCGGCGAGCGCGGCCGCGCGGCCGTCATGATGATCGGCATCGCCGGCGCCTCGCTGTTCTTCGGCGACGGCATCATCACGCCGGCGATCTCGGTGCTCTCGGCGGTGGAGGGGCTGAAGATCATCTCCCCCGCCTTCACCCAGGCGGTGATCCCGATCTCGCTCGGCGTGCTGCTGGCGCTGTTCCTGGTGCAGTACAAGGGGACGCACACCATCGGCCGCATCTTCGGCCCGGTCACCGCGCTGTGGTTCCTGAGCCTCGGCGTGCTCGGGCTGATCGAGATCGTGGTGCAGCCGCATGTGCTGCTGGCGCTGTCGCCGCACTACGCGATCGCCTTCTGCCTGGAATACCACCTGGCGGCCTTCATCGCGCTCGGCTCGGTGGTGCTGGCGGTGACCGGGGCGGAGGCGCTCTATGCCGATATGGGCCATTTCGGCGCGCGGCCGATCCGGCTGGTCTGGCTCTGGGCGGTGCTGCCGGCGCTGACCCTGAACTATTTCGGCCAGGGCGCGCTGCTGCTCTCCGACCGGACCGCGCTGGAGAACCCCTTCTACCTGCTGGCGCCCGAGTGGTTCCGGCTGCCGCTGGTGATCCTGGCGACCTGCGCCACCATCATCGCCAGCCAGGCGATGATCTCCGGCGCCTTCTCGATCGCGCGCCAATGCGTCCAGCTCGGCTACCTGCCGCGGATGGTGGTCACCCACACCTCGGAGACCGAGGAGGGGCAGATCTACATGCCGCAGATCAACCTGCTGCTGCTGGCCGGCGTCATCGTGCTGGTGCTGTCCTTCCATGACTCGGACAGCCTGGCGGCGGCCTATGGCATCGCGGTGACCGGCACCTTCCTCTGCACCACCTGCCTGGCCGGGCTGGTCTTCCGCCGGCAGTTCGGCTGGTCGCGCCTGGGCGTCGCGCTGGTGGTGGTGCCGATGCTGCTGCTCGATGCCGGCTTCTTCATCTCCAACGTGCTGAAGGTGCCCGATGGCGGCTGGGTGCCGCTGCTGCTGGGCGCCGGCATGTTCGCGCTGATGCTGACCTGGCGGCGCGGGCGCGAGCTGCTCTTCGCCCGCTTCCGCCAGGACAGCCTGCCGCTGAAATCCTTCCTGGCCCGGCTGCCGCAGTCGCGCACCATCCGCGTCCCCGGCATCGCCGTCTTCATGACCGGCCAGGCCGACTACGTCCCCGCCGCCCTGCTGCACAACCTGAAGCACAACAAGGTGCTGCATGAGCGTGTGCTGTTCGTCACCGTCGAGAACGAGGACGTGCCCCAGGCGCAGCAGCGCCGCGAGGTCTCCGAGCTGGCGCCGGGCATCCACCGCGTCATCCTGCGCTACGGCTTCCAGGAGAGCCCGAACATCCCGCGCGAGCTCGAGGCGCTGCGCGAATACGGCGTCGAGTTCGAGAGCATGCAGGCCAGCTATTTCCTCGGCCGCGAGACGCTGGTCGCGGCGGCGGTGCCGAAGATGCCGGCCTGGCGGCAATGGCTGTTCTCGGTGCTCAGCCGCAATTCGATGCCGGCCACCGAGTTCTTCCGCATCCCGAGCGACCGCGTGGTCGAGCTCGGCGTCCGCGTCGCCATCTGACGGTGGCGCTGCTGTTCATCGGCGCCGGCGGGCATGGCCGGGCGCTGCTGGAGCTGCTGCGCGATGCCGGCCTGCCGCCGCCGGGAGGCGTCCTGGACGACGCGGCGGACTGCCCCGGGCTGGCCTGCCCGGGGCTGCCGCCGGTGCCCTGGCTGGGCCCGGTCGCCCGCGCGGCGGAGCTTTTTTCCCGGAAAGACTTCGACAGCGCGCATGTGGCGCTGGGCCGCAACGCGCTGCGGCGCCAAGTCGGCGAGTCTCTGGCCGCGATCGGCTATGCCCTGCCGGTGCTGCGCCACCCCTCGGCCGTCATCGCCGGCAGCGCCCGGATCGGGCCCGGCAGCGCCATCCTGCCCCGCGCCGTGGTCGGCGCCGCGGTCGAGGTCGGCACCTGCGCCATCCTCAACACCGGCAGCATCGCCGAGCATGATTCGGTGATCGGCCCCGCCTGCCACCTGGCGCCGGGATCGGTGCTGGGCGGCGGCGTGCGGCTCGGGGCCGAGGTGCTGGTCGGCATCCTGGCCGGGGTGAAGCCCGGGCTGCGCATTGGCGACGGCGCCGTCATCGGCATGGGCAGCGCGGTGCTGGCCGATGTGGCCCCTGGCCAGGAGGTCGGCGGCGTCCCCGCCCGGCCGCTGTGAGGCTCGGCCGCCGCGCCTGGCTGGCCGGGTTGCTGTCGCGCCCGGCCATGGCGCAGGCGGCCATCCCCCGCTTCGCCTTCGACCCGTCGCTGGCGGCACTGGATTTTTCCGTCACGGCGCTGGGCCTGCTCGACCTTCCCGGCCGCTTCACCCGCTTCCATGGCGTCCTGGCCTTCGACCCGGCCGCGCCGGAGCAGACCGCGCTGACCGTCGAGATGGATGTCACCTCGGTGGAGATGGCGGATCCCGGCCGCACCGCCCGGCTGCGCGGCGCCGAATTCTTCGACGCGCAGGCCTTCCCGCACGCT
This sequence comes from Teichococcus deserti, assembly GCF_001982615.1. GTDB lineage: Bacteria > Pseudomonadota > Alphaproteobacteria > Acetobacterales > Acetobacteraceae > Pseudoroseomonas > Pseudoroseomonas deserti. The sequence goes on from NZ_MLCO01000172.1 coordinate 16,942, forward strand.
CACTTCGCCAGCCAGGCGGCGCGGCGGCTGGCGGCCGGGCGGATCGCGCTGGACGGGCTGCTGGCGCTGCGCGGCCAGGCGCTGCCGCTGGTGATCGAGCTGCTGGTCGGCGAGCGCCGCGGCGGCAGCCTGGGGCTGGAGGCGACGGGGCGGCTGTCGCGCAGCGCCTATGGCATGGTCGCCGACCGGGCGCTGCTGGGAGATGCGGTGCGGCTGTCCCTGCGCCTCAGGATCGCCGCACCGGCCGGTTAGCGGCCCGCCATCGCCTTGTTCTCGAGCCGCGAGATCAGCCGCACCAGCGGCCAGAGCAGCAGGAAATAGGCGATCGCGGCGGCGACGATCGGGGTCGCGTTGTAGGTGGCGTTCTGCGCCTGGCGGGCCTGGAACAGCAGCTCCGGCAGGGCGACGACACTGGCGATCGAGGTCAGCTTGACCACTTCCAGCGTGTTGCTGACCAGGTCGGGCAGCACGTTGCGCACCGCCTGCGGCAGGACGACATGGGCCAGCGCCTGCGCCTGGCTGAGGCCGGTGCTGCGGGCGGCCTCGACCTGGCCGCGGGGGACGCTGCCGATGCCGGCGCGCAGCACCTCGCCGTAATAGGCGCCGGTGTTCAGGAAGAAGCCGATGGCCACCGCCCCCCAGGCGCCGACATCGAGCCCGGCGAAGGGCAGGCCGGCATAGAGGAAGACCAGCAGCACCAGCGGCGGGATGGCGCGGAACAGGTCGGTCCAGGCCGCCGCCGCCCAGCGGATGCCGCGCGGCCCGGCGGTGGAGAGCAGCGCCAGGATCACGCCGCCCACCATGCCCAGCGGCACCGTGATGGCCGAGAGCGCCAGGGTATACAGAAAGCCCTGCCAGAGGATCGGCCAGGCCTCCCGGACGATTTCCACATTGAGGAAAGCCGTCAAAAAGTCGTCCATGGGATCACCGCTTCCAGGCGAAGCGCGTCTCGATCCAGCGGCCGAGCGCGACGACCGGGATGAAGAGCACGAGATAGGCGATGGCGCCGAGCGTCAGCGCCGAGGGATTGGCGGAGAAGGACATCGCGCTCTGCGAGGCGCCGAGGATCTCGGCCACGCCGACCACCGAGCCCAGCGCGGTGCCCTTGGTGATGGCGATGGTGCGGTTGGTCAGCGGCGGGATGGTGATGCGCAGCGCCTGCGGCAGCACCACCATGCGCAGCGTCTGCAGGAAGGACAGGCCGGTGGAGCGCGCCGCCTCCCATTGCCCCTTCGGCACCGCGGTGATGCCGGCCCAGTAGATCTCCTCCGAGAAGGCCATCAGCACCAGGGTCAGCGACAGCCAGGTCGCCGCGAAGCCGGACAGGCCGATGCCCAGCGTCGGCAGGCCGAAGAACAGCAGCACGATGATGACCAGCGGCGGCAGGGCGCGGAACAGGTCGACGGTGAAGATGATCAGCCAGTTCAGCGGCCGGATACCGAAGGACCTCAGCACCGCCAGCGCCAGGCCCAGCGCCAGGCCGGCGACGACGATCAGCAGCGCCAGCAGCACGGTCAGGGCCAGGCCCTGCGCCACCAGCGGCAGATAGGTCGCCATGACCTTCAGGTTGAAGAAGGAGAACAGGAAGTTTTCGAGGCCGGACATGGGGGGCGCGCTCAGTGCCGGTCGATCTGGCGGATGAAGGCCCGGGTCCGCTCGTGCTGCGGGTCGCCGAAGATCTGCGCCGGCGGCCCCTCCTCCAGCTTCTGGCCATCGGCCATGAAGACCACGCGGTCGGCGGCGGCGCGGGCGAAGGCCATCTCGTGGCTGACCACGACCATGGTCATGCCGCTCTCGCGCAGCTCGCGCATGACGTTCAGCACGCCGCCAACCAGCTCGGGGTCGAGCGCGCTGGTCGGCTCGTCGAACAGCATGACCCGCGGCTCGAGGGCGATGGCGCGGGCGATGGCCACGCGCTGCTGCTGACCGCCGGACAGCTGCGCCGGGTGATGGTCCATCCGCTCGCCCAGGCCGACGCGGTGCAGCGCGGCGGCGGCGATGGAATCGGCCTCGTCGCGGCTTTTCCCCAGCACCTTGCGCAGCGCCAGCATGACGTTCTGCCGCGCCGTCATGTGCGGGTAGAGGTTGAAGCTCTGGAACACCATGCCGATGCGGCGGCGGGCGGCGTTGATGTCGGTCTTCGGGCTCAGCAGCTCGATGCCGTCGACATGGATCGAGCCGTCATCCGGCTCCTCCAGCCGGTTCAGGCAGCGCAGCAGGGTCGACTTGCCGGAGCCGGACGGGCCGATGATGAAGACCAGCTCGCGCTCGGCGACGCTGAGGTCGACGCCGTGCAGCACGGTCAGCGCGCCGTAGCGTTTCCACAAACCGCGCGCATCGACGATCGGGCGCGGGGCGTCGGCGGAGACAGGCATGGCGGTTCCTCGGGCACGGAGGGAAGGGAAGGCTCTTAGGCGAGTCGGGGCCTGCCGAGAAGCCGATCGCTGCAGCGCGAGCAAAGCGCGTGCCAGTAACCGGCACAAGAGCGTCATGAAATTCCAGCCATTGGCACGCGGCCGGCGCTATCCTGCGCGGCATCCGAGCGATTGAGGCAGAACGACAAGAATTCGGGACGAAATGGCGGGACGGCCGGGCCCCGCCGCGTCTAGGCTTGCGTTGCTGCGATGGCGGCCCCGCCCGTGGCGCCTGACCACCTCGACCACCGAGGGGCGTCTGGGCGGGGCGCCGACCCGCCGCGCCCTGCCGAAAGGAGAGGCAGATGCATCGCGAAGCCGGCCCCGACCCCCTGATGCGCACCCTCGCCGAGGCGCTGCGCCGCGACCCGGCGCTGCAGGCGCAGATGCGCGCCGCCCCGGACACGGCGACCGCCCTGGCCATGCTGCGCGCCGCCGGCCTGCCGCTGCCGCCCCCCGCGCCGCGGCACGGCCCGCTGTCTGATGCGGCGCTGGACGGGTTCTCGGGCGGCGGCAGCGCCGAGGACGTGGTGGCGGGGCTGCTGCAGTCGCTGCAGGCGGGGGGTTAGCGCCGCGCCGCCTCCTGCATGGCCAGGATCAGCTCGGCCCCGATCAGGTTGGCGCGGCGCGGGTCGCCATTCGCCGCGGTGCTGCGGACCTTGAGGAACTGGCCGTCCAATACGGTGACGCAGACGGCGTCGCCGGTGGTGCCGCCATGGGTCTGGGTGATGCGGTAGTTGTTGCAGCGCAGGCCGGGGCCGCCGCTGCGGGTGCGCTCGACCAGCAGCTCGGGATCGGCCGGCTCGACCGCGCGGTAGCGGCCCAGCGCCATCACCCCGTCCAGCTCCTGCCGGGTGACCTGCAGCTCCGCCGCCACGTCCGGGCTCATCGCGCCTTCCGGGGCGCGGCGCTGGCGGCGGTCATAGAGATAGACGGTGGCATAGTCGCCATTCGCCCGGTGGTAGCCGGCCGCGCGGCCGAGCCCGCTGGCGGCGCCGTAATCGGTCACCTCGCCGCGGCGCTGGAAGCTGCCGAGGGTCGCGGGGAAGTCGATCGCGGGCCGGGCGGCGGCAGGTGCGGCGGCGGCGGGCGCAGCCGTGGCGGTGGCCAGGCCGGGCTGCGGCGCGGCGGCCTCGGGCGTGGCGCAGGCCGCCAGGAGCAGCAGCGGGAACAGCGGAAGCAGGCTCGGACGCATCATGGGCCCTCGGTGGAAAAGGACGCTCAGCGTGCCATCCGCGCGATCCGCCCGTCCAGCGCGGTCCGCGCTGCACCATCCGCCGCCAGGAAGGCCGCCACCGCCTCCTCCAGCGGGGCGCCGTTGTCATAGGCCTCCAGCACCCTGTCGCGGAACGGGGCATAGCCGTCGCCGCCGCGGCGGTTGAAGTCATTGGTGACCAGCCGATAGGCGCGGCCATCCTCCAGCGGGTGGAAGCCGCCGGCCTCCGCCACCGCCACCTCGCGCAGCCGCTGCCCGAGCGGCGCCGCCGGGTCGAAGCGGAGCCGCAGCCCGGCGATCTGGGGGAAGCCGCCGCCGCCCTGCTCGACGCGGGACAGGCCGATCTCCAGCGCCGCGCGCAGGTCGCCGCCGCGCAGCGTCAGCCGCGCCAGGGTATTGCCGAAGGGCAGCACCTCCAGCACGTCGCCCAGCGAGATGGCGCCGGCCGGCAGTCCGGCGCGCAGGCCCCCGCCATTGGTCACCGCGATCTCGGCGCCCGGGGCGGCGGCCAGCATGGCCTCGGCCACCAGGTTGCCCAGCCGGCATTCGCCCACCCGGCAGCCGGCATTGGGCAGCGGCTCGGCCGACTGCCCCACGGCGCGGGCGCGCAACGCGGCGATCGGGCGGCGGTATTCCTCGACGATGGCGGCGACGCGCGGCGCTTCCGGCAGGTCTGGCGTCACCGGCAGCACCCGGCCGCCATGCGCCAGGACGCGCCCGTCGCCGCCGAGCTCCAGGTCCAGCCGCCCGGCCCAGCGGCCGAAGGCGCCGGCCTGGACGATGCGGGTGACCCGGTCGGGGCCCTCGATCATCGTGGGGGAAGGCCCTTCGGCCCCGGGCAGATCGGCCAGCAGCGTGTGGGAATGGCCGCCGACGATGACGTCCACCCCCGGCAGCCGCGCCGCCAGCGCCTGGTCGGCGGCCAGGCCCAGATGCGACAGCAGCACGATGGTCGCCGGCCCCTCGGCGCGGATCGCGGCGATCGAGCGCTCGGCGGCGGCGGTGGCCTCGATGAAGCGCAGCGTCGGGCCGGGGCTGGAGGCCTGGGGCGTGGTCTCGGTGGTCAGGCCGATGACGCCGATCCGGGCCTGGCCCAGGGTGAAGACGGCATGGCCGCGGATCAGCCCGGCGAGCAGCGGCTCGGCGCCGGCATCCAGATTGGCCGAGAGCAGCGGGAAGGGCACCATCCCGGCATAGGCGGCCAGGCGCTGCGGCCCGCCGTCGAATTCATGGTTGCCCAGCGCCATGGCCTGGGTGCCGGTGGCGCGCTGCACCGCGGCCTCGGCGGCGCCGTGATGGGCGGTGTGGAACAGGCTGCCGGTGAACTGGTCGCCGGCATCGAGGCGCAGCACCGGACGGCCTGCCGCCGCCGCCTCGGCCTGCAGCAGGTCGAGGCCGCTCGCCAGCCGGGCGCTGCCGCCGAGGCAGGACGCGCCCTCGCGGCAGGCGGCGCCGCTGGCCTGCATTCCGTCATGCTTGGCATGGAAGTCGTTGACATGCAGCAGGCCGAGCCTTGCCACCGGTTCCGCCATGGCGCGGTGCAGTGCCGGCAGCGCGAGCGTGGCAGCCAGCAGGGAGCGTCGGCGCAGCGCCATGGCGAAAAAATCCGAAAAAACGCCGGGAACCCCCGGCCGTCGCAAGCTTTAGCCCAAGACTTGCCGCAATCCGAATGTCCCCTGTGCGGCGTCGCGGTGACAATCCTTTCCCCGGCCCCATGACGGGCGCCGGCGGCGGAGCGATTCGTCACCGCAGGAAGGAACGGCCCGGCGGCCTCGGTCGCCGGCAACCCGGCTGCGATCACGCAACCCCCGGTGCGCAGGTGCCGGGGGTGCCAAGGTTTGGTGGAGACGCGATGCAGGTCTATCTGCCGATCGCCGAAATGTCCGTGGATGCCCTGCTGCTGCTGGGCATCGGCTTCGGCGTGGGATGGCTCTCCGGCCTGTTCGGCGTGGGCGGCGGCTTTCTGTTGACTCCGCTGCTGATCCTGATCGGGATTCCGGCGCCGGTCGCCGTCGCCTCGGGCGCCAACCAGACGCTGGGCGCCTCGGTCTCCGGCCTGATCGCGCAGTGGCGGCGCGGCAATGTCGATCCGCGGATGGGGATGGTGCTGCTGGCCGGCGGCTTCATCGGCTCCGGCCTCGGCGTGCAGCTCTTCGCCTGGCTGCGGCGGCAGGGCCAGGTCGACCTCGCAGTCTCGGTCTTCTACGTCGTGATCCTGGGCAGCGTCGGCGCGCTGATGGTGCGCGAGAGCGCGCGCGCCATCCTGCGGCGGCGGCGGCAGGTGGCGCCGGCCCGGCTGCACGCGCATCTCTGGATGCACGGCCTGCCCTTCAAGCTGCGCTTCCGCAAGTCGCGCCTCTATATCTCGGTGATCCCGCCGCTGCTGGTGGGCTTCGGCATCGGCGTGCTCTCGGCCGTCATGGGCGTCGGCGGCGGCTTCATGCTGGTCCCCGCCATGATCTACCTGCTGGGCATGCCGACGGCGGTGGTCATCGGCACCTCGCTGTTCCAGGTGGTCTTCGTCGCCGCCAACGTGACCCTGCTGCAGGCGGTCTCCACCGGCAGTGTCGACATCGTCCTCACGCTCCTGCTGCTGGTGGGTGGCGTTGCCGGCGCGCAGTTCGGCGCCGCCATGGGCACCAAGCTGCGCGGCGAGGAAACCCGCGCCCTGCTCGGCCTGCTGGTGCTGGGCGTCGCGGCCAGCCTGCTCTGGGGGCTGGTGGTCACGCCGGACAACCTCTTCGCCGTCGGGCCGATCCCGCAATGAGGCTCCGGGGCGTCATGTTGGCGGTCTTGCTGGCAATGGCCGTCCCGGCCGTCGCCCAGACGCCGGCGCCCGCCCCCACGCCGACGCCCACGCCGACCGCCCCGG
>NZ_MLCO01000173.1 GCF_001982615.1 Teichococcus deserti
GCCGCGATCGCCGCCAGGTCGTCCGCGCTCAGCATGACATCGGCGGCGCCGGGATCCTCCTCCAGCCGGTGCAGCCTGGTGGTGCCGGGGATCGGCACGATCCGGGGCTTCCGGGCGAGGCGCCAGGCAAGCGCGATCCGCGCCGGGGTGGCGCCCTTGGCACGGCCGATTCCGGCGGGCAGATCGACCGGCGCCTGGTTCTTCGCCATCGCCGCCGCGGTGACACGCGGCAGGCGGGCGCGGCCATCGCCTGCCGCCAGCCTCGTCTCCCTGAAGCTCCGGCCGCGGCATGTCCGTCGGCAGGGCGGCCCCCCGCCGGGATGCCGCGCGCCGCGCCCTGGCACTGCGCGACCCCTGGCCCGGACGGCGCCGCCGGCGGCCCGTCATTCCACCCGGCCGATCCGCTGGACGGCGCGGGTCAGCCGCCGCGTGTCGGCCTCGACAAAGGCGCTGAAAGCCTCGCTGTCCTGGTAGGCCAGCGGGCTGCCGGCGGCCTCCAGCGCGCGGCGCAGCGCGGCATCCTGGCCGCAGGCGGTCCGCAGCGCCTGGCCCCAGCGCTCCAGCACGGGGCGCGGCGTGGCGACCGGCAGGAAGACGCCGGCCCAGATGTAGAACTCGACCTCCGGATGGCCGAGCTCGACGAAGGTCGGCACCGTCTCGAAGCCGGCGATGCGCTCGCGCCCCCAGCAGGCCAGCGCGCGCAGCCGGCCTTCCTTCACATGCGGCAGGGCCGGGCCGGGACCCGAGGCCAGCGCCTCGATCGTGCCCGACAGCAGGGCGGTCAGCGCCGGGCCGCCACCCTGGAAGGGGACATGCAGCAGCTCGATGGACGCCGCCCCGGTCAGCATCGCCATCGCCACATGCAGCGTCGAGTAGTTGCCGGCCGAGCCATAGGTGATGGCGCCGGGCCGCGCCCTGGCCGCGGCGACGAAGTCGTCGAGCGTCCGCCACGGCGCGCCGGCGGGCACCAGCAGGACGGTCGGGTCGGCGGTGATCCGCGCCACCGGCACCAGCTGCTCCATGGTGTAGGCGGGGGCGCGGCCCATGATGCGCTCGCTTTCCGGCAGCACGCCGAGCGAGGACAGCGCCATCAGCGCCGTGTGGCCGTCGGGCGCCGCCCGGGCGACGCTGGCGCTGCCCAGGATGCCGCCGGCGCCGGGGCGGTTCACCACCGGCACGGCCTGGCCGAAGACCCGCTCCAGCGCGGCGGCGACCGGCCGGGCGGCGACATCGGCCTGCCCGCCCGGCGGGAAGGCCACCACCATCTGCACCGGCCGCGCGGGCCAGCCTTCCTGCGCCCGCGCGCCGGGTGCCGCGAGGCCCATGGCGCCCGCCGCCGCCAGCGCCCTTCGACGAGACAGCATGACCTTCCTCCCGCTTCTGCCGGGGTGGGCGCGCGGTCTGTCGCCGCGCTGCCGCCCCGCTCCCTGCGCCCGGCCGGCGGCCGGGCGGTCGTCAGCCCCTGCGGCGCAGCCGGTTGCGGATGCGCCCGATGCCCTCGACAGCGCATTCGACGACGTCGCCGTCGCGCAGGAAGCGCGGCGGCCTGAAGCCGATGCCGACGCCTTCCGGCGTGCCGGTGGCGATGACGTCGCCCGGCAGCAGCGCCATGCTGCGCGAGATCGTGGCGATCAGCTCGGGCACGTCGAAGATCAGGTCGGCGGTCGAGGCATCCTGCCGCGCCTCGCCATTGACCTGGCAGGTGATGCGCATCGGCCGGTCGCCGATCTCGTCGGCGGTGACGATCCAGGGGCCCATCGGGCAGAAGCCGTCGATGCCCTTGCCCAGCAGCCACTGCTTGTGCGTGCCCTGCAGGTCGCGCGCGGTGACGTCGTTGACGATGGTGTAGCCGAAGACATGCCGCAGCGCGTCCTGCCGCGCGATGGCGCGGCCGCCGGCGCCGATGACCACCGCCAGTTCCGCCTCGTAATCGACGCCCTGGTCGATGCCGGGCCAGAGCGGGATGTCGTCCCAGGGGCCGGAGATCGCGGAGAAGGGCTTGCTGAAGATGATCGGCGCCTGCGGCACCGCATCCGCCGCGCTGGTCGAGGAGGAATCATAGCCGCTGCTGGCGAATTCCCTGGCATGCGCGTGGTAGTTCTTGCCGACGCAGAAGATGTTGCGCGGCGGGTTGGGCAGCGGCGCCAGCAGCTGGCTTTCCTGCAGCGGCTGCCCGGGCTCGACGGGCGCGGGGATGGTGGCGCCGCCGGCCAGCGCCGCGATCACGCCGGCCATGTCGCCGGGAAGCGCCGGCGCCAGGCTGGACAGCGGCCAGAAGTGCTGCCCCTCCGCATCGACCCGCACCGGCTGCGGCAGCCCCTCGATCAGCAGCATGGCCAGGCGCATCGATGCCTTCTCCCTATACCAATTTGGCTTATCACTGAACCAATATGCGGTTATGGTTCATCCAATGGTTGACCCCGTCAAGGCCGAAGACGCCTCCGCCGCCTCCCGGCTGCAATCCCTTCTGGAGCAGGCGCTGCTCTCGGGCGCCTGGCCGGAGGGGGGCCGGCTGCCCACCGAGCGCGCGCTGAGCGCCACCTATGGCGTCGCCCGCAACACGCTGCGCCGCGCGCTGGACGGGCTGGAGCGCGCCGGGCTGGTCGAGCGCCATGTCGGCCGCGGCACCTTCCGCCGCACCGCCCCGCCGCCCGCCGGGCTGGAGGAGGAGGCGCTGAGCCCCGCCGCCGTGATGGAATGCCGCCTGCTGCTGGAGCCGGAGCTGATCGGCCTGGCCGTGCTGCGCGCGACACCCGCGGATCTGGCGCGGATGCAGGCCTGCCTGACCGGCGGCGACACGGCCGGGTCGCTGGCCGAATTCGAGCAATGGGACGCGGCGCTGCACGACGCCTTCGCCCTGGCCACCCACAATGCCGCGGTGCTCGGCATGAGCCGGTCGCTGGCGCAGGTGCGGCAGCGCAGCGACTGGGGGCAGCTGAAGGCGCGCGGCGACACGCCCGCGCATCGGGCGCGGCTGCAGGCGCAGCACCACGAGATGGTCGAGGCGCTGCGGCGGCGCGACCGTGACCGGGCGCGGCAGGCGATGAAGGCGCATCTGCGGCTGATCCAGGCGGTGATGGCGGGCGAGTGAGGGTCGGACCCGCTCCGCTCCGAGCACGCGGCCGAGCCGCCTGGCGATGACGCGGCCCGGCGGCCGCCATCGCCGTGCCAGAAGCGTCAGGCGCCGGTCTTGCCGCCCCGCGGGCAGCCGGCCGCGATCGCCACCCTCCCTCGGCCCGCGCCTCCGGCACCGTCATCAGGTCGGCGGCGGCGGGGGATCCCTGGCCTCGCCGCGGGTCTCGGCGATCCCCTGCCCGGGGCCGGCCGCCACATCGATCTGCGCCTGCTACTGGGATTGGAGGCGGAAGACGATCGGCGGGGCTTCGCCTGAAGCGCTCGCCTCGCCGCCGCCTGGGTCGCGCGGCGCGGGGGATCGGCGCAGCGGGCCTCGACAGACCCGGCGCCCATGCGGCAAGGGAGGGCTGCGGCCGTCAGGCGCCAACAATCGAGACAGCATCACCGCCATGGACGGATCCACGATTCTCAGCATCGTCCTCGGCGCGGCGATGGCCGGCTTCGTGCAGGGCCTCTCCGGCTTCGCCTTCGGGCTGGTGGCGATGTCGGTCTGGGCCTGGACCCTGGAGCCGCAGCTGGCGGCGATGCTGGCCCTGTCCGGGGCGCTGACCGGACAGGTCGTGGCCGCCATCACCGTGCGCAGGGGCTTCGACCTGCGCCAGCTTGCCCCCTTCGTCATCGGCGGGCTGGCGGGCCTGCCGCTCGGCGTCTTGATCCTGCCCCTGCTCGACATCCAGCTGTTCCGGGCGCTGCTCGGCACGCTGCTGGTCGTCTGGTGCCCCTTCATGCTGCTCGCCCCCAGCCTGCCGCCGGTCACCGTCGGCGGCCCTGTCGCCAACGGGGTCGCCAACGGCGTCGCCGGGCTGGCCGGCGGCTTCCTCAGCGGGTTGGGCGGCTTCTCCGGCGTGATCCCGACGCTGTGGTGCACCCTGCGGCGCATGAACAAGGACACCCAGCGCAGCGTCATCCAGAACTTCAACCTAGCCATGCTGAGCTGCGCGCTCGCGGTCCATGCCGCCTCGGGCTCGATCACCCGGGCGATGCTGCCGCAGATCGGGATCGCCGCCGCGGCGATGCTGATCCCCTCGCTGATCGGCGCACGCCTCTATATCGGCATCAGCGAGGCGAGCTTCCGGAAGATCGTGCTCGGCCTGCTGACCGCATCCGGCGTGGCGCTGCTGGCCTCCTCGGTGCCGGGCCTGCTGCGCCAGGCCGGCTGACGACGCCGAGGGGGAAGGCCGGCGGCCATCGAGGCCACCACGCCGGGCAAGGCGCAGCGGCCATCGCCGGGCGGAGCCGGTCTCAGCTGAAATGGGCCTGGCGCGGGCCGCCCCCGGCCACCTGGTCCAGCAGGGCGTCATCCAGTTCGCCCTCCTCCACCGTCATCGTGGCAGGCGGAGCGGCAGGCTCCACGGCGGCGCCGGGCTGCGGCGGAAGGCTGTCGGGCTCGGGGGTTTCGTTGCTCATGCCGACAGGATAATCAGCCCGCAGCCCCGCGCCAATACAGGCTTGCGATCGGCACGATCGTCACGGCCGATCAGCCCTGCACCTCCACCCCTCCACCATATTGCCGGAAGCTGTCGCGGAGGCGTTCGACCAACCCGGCCTCGACCGTCGCCGCCACCCGGACGCGGCCGGCATATTCGCCATCCGCCGTGCTCCCGTCGGCACCGGCTGCCCGGGTGCCCGAGCTGTTGTCCCTGCCCTCGGCATGCGTCTCAACCGCGCCGACCGGCACACCATACTCCTGCACCAGCGTCTCGACCGCCATCTCGGCGTCCCGGCGCGTGGCGAAGCTGGCGGTGATGCGTTGCGTAGCCATGGCTTTCTTCTCCTCGATCTGCCTTGGAGAACGCGATGAGGGCAGCGCCGTTGCGCGATCGCCAGGGCAACCCGTCAGAGCGGTTGAAGGATAATAGGCGAACGAACCCCTCAATAATTCACTTAGGTTATATTTCGACCGTCGCCGCCTCCCGGCAAGTAATTGGCAAAAAGCCCGTCTTGCGGAGAACCTTTTCCCGCATCCCGTGTTCATCTTTGCATGGTGACACGAACCGCTGCTGCGCACCGTCCCCCGCCCGGTCCCAGCCAGGCCCCCGCCAGGCGTGGATCGGCCGGTGGAAGCCAGGCCAGGGCAGGCGGGCGGCAGCCTTGCCGATGAGCCAGGCCGGCGGGAACTGCGTCGGCCCGGCGATGACCCTGCGGCTGTCGCCAGGCCATCGAGGTCGTCGTCGACAGCTGTCGCGCCGCACACCCGCCTGATCCTGCCCTGCCCGGATCGCCGCCCGGGCACGGAGACAAGGCAGGGCACCGCACGCCAAGACGGACAAGGAGCTGCCGTGGACGCCATCGCCCGCAACGTGCCCCGCAACGTACCCCTGGCGCAGCTGCATCCTCTGCATGCCATCCTGCTGGGCTTCCCCTCGTCGCTGTTCGCTGGCGCCCTGCTCAGCGACCTGGCTTACCAGGCGACCTTCCAGGTGCAGTGGGCCAATTTCTCGGCCTGGCTGATCGCCGGCGGCCTGCTCGTCGGCGCCTTCGTTCTCCTGTGGGCGCTGGTCGGCTTTGTCCGCAGCCCCGCGATGCGCAGAGGCCGAGCGGCGCTCTACCTCGCGGCGATCGCCGCGATGTGGGCCCTCGGCTTCATCAATGCTCTGGTCCACGCGAAGGATGCCTTCGCGACCATGCCGGAAGGGCTCTACCTTTCCGCAGGAACTGCGCTGCTGGCGCTGTTCGCGGCCTGGATCGGGTATTCCGGCATGCCGTCGAGGGAGGCGCGGTGATGCGCAGAATGCTGCTGATCGGTGGTGCTGCCCTCGCGCTCTCCGCCTGTGACGGCGAGCCTGCTGCGCAACAGCGCGGCCCCGACCCCGACCTGCCCGCGCCGCAGCGAGGCCTGCTGCCGGAGATGACGGTTCCCCGGCCCGCCGCTTGGGGCAGCGAGAGCCCGACGGTGCCGCAGGGATACACGATCCAGGCGATCGCGACGGATCTCGGGATCCCGCGTCAGACCCTGGTGCTCCCCAATGGCGATATCCTGGTGGCCGAGGGGACCGGCGGCAACGCGCCAACGCTCCGCCCCAAGGACTTCATCGCCGGGCTGATCAAGAATCTGGGCAAGAGCGCCGCGGCCAGCGGCAACCGGCTGACCCTGCTGCGCGACGCGGATGGCGATGGCACCTACGAGATGCGGCGGGTCTTCGCGGCCGGTCTCAACGCGCCTTACGGCCTGGCGCTGGTCAATGGCGCGCTCTACGTCGCCAACCAGGATGCGCTGGTTCGCTTCGACTACCGCGACGGGCAGACCGAGGCGAGCGGGCCGCCGGTCCGCGTGACGGAGCTGCCCTCGGCGATCAATCATCACTGGACAAAGTCGCTGACCGCCAGCGCCGATGGCCGGTATCTCTACGTGGGCATCGGCTCCAACAGCAACATCACCGAGCGCGGCATGGAAGCCGAGATCGGCCGCGCCATGGTCTGGCAGATCGACATCGCGACCGGCGCGCACCGGCCCTATGCCACGGGCCTGCGCAATCCGACGGCGCTGGCGATCCAGCCCGGCACGGGGCAGCTCTGGGCCGTGGTCAACGAGCGTGACGAGATCGGCCCCGAGCTGGTGCCCGACTACCTGACCTCGGTGCGCGAGGGCGGCTTCTATGGCTGGCCCTACAGCTACTGGGGCCAGACCGTCGATCCCCGGGCGCAGCCGCAGGACCCGGCGAAGGTCGCAGCGGCGATCAAGCCCGACTACAGCCTGGGCGCCCATGTCGCGGCGCTGGGCGTCGCCTTCTCCACGCCAGCCCTGGGCGGAGGCTTCGCCGACGGCGTCTTCGTGGGCGAGCATGGCAGCTGGAACCGCAGCACGCCCACCGGCTACCGGGTCGTCTTCGTGCCTTTCAGGGACGGCCGGCCCGCCGGGGCGCCGGTCGACTTCGCTTCCGGCTTCCTGAACGGCGAAGGCAAGGCCCGGGGGCGTCCGGTCGGCGTCTCCGTCGATCCGCGCGGCGCGGTGATCGTCGCCGACGACCTTTCCAACACCGTGTGGCGGATCGCGCCACGTCGCTGAGGCCGCCGGCCTGGCGAGCTTTCCCACGAAGCAAGGAGCAACTGGCATGGCCGACAAGGCAGCCCGCGAAGGGCTGAAGAACTGGGGCCACGGCCCCTCCAGCGGCAGGCCCGGCAGCGTCGGCCCGCATGATGTCAGGCGGGACCAGCTCGTGCCGGGCGAGAAGGGCATCGACCCGGAAGCCTATGATCGCGTCCCGGCGCCGCAGCCCGGGGCCGATGCGCCGGTCAACATCAAGCCGAAGCGCTCCGGCGACGCAGAACCCTCAGCGGAGGACAAGGCATGAGCGAAGACCGCCTGACCATGCAGGATCCCCGCTTCCAGTATCCTCGCCCGCCCTTCGACCGGCAGCCGCAATCCCCCCCCGGCCTGGCCGCCAGGATGGAGCCGAAGCCCGACCATGGCGAGGCGAGCTATCGCGGCCATGGCAGGCTCGCTGGACGTCGGGCGCTGATCACTGGCGCGGATTCCGGGATCGGCCGCGCCGTCGCCATCGCTTTCGCCCGGGAGGGTGCCGATGTGGCGCTGGGCTACCTGCCGAGCGAGGAGGCTGACGCCCGGGACGTCGTGGCGCTGATCGAGGCCGCCGGGCGCAAGGCCGTCGCGCTGCCTGGCGACGTGACCTCGGAAGCGTTCTGCCGGGCGCTGGTGGCCCAGGCGAGCGACGCTCTGGGAGGCCTCGACACGCTGGTCATCAACGCCGGCCGCCAGCAGACGCGGCCCAATGTCGAGGCGGTCAGCTCGGAGGATTTCGACCGCACGCTGAAGACCAATCTCTATGCCATGCACTGGATCGTCCAGACGGCCGTTCCGCTGCTGCCCCCTGGCGGCGCGGTGATCACGACGGCCTCGGTGCAGGCCTATGAGCCATCCGCCATCCTGATCGACTATGCCACCACGAAGGCCGGCATCGTTGCCTACACCAAGGCTCTGGCCAAGCAGCTCATCGAGAAGGGCATTCGCGTGAACGCCGTGGCGCCAGGCCCGTTCTGGACGGTGCTGCAGCCGAGCGGCGGCCAGCCGCCGGAGAAGGTCGAGCAGTTCGGCGCGCACAGCGCCTTCGGACGGCCGGGGCAGCCGGTCGAGCTGGCGCCCGTCTATGTGCTGCTCGCATCGCAGGAGGGCAGCTTCATCACCGGCGAGGTCTATGGCGTGACGGGGGGCGCAGGCATCGCCTAGGCGGCATCGAACAGCGCCGCCCGCGTGAGACGCTCCAGGCCCGACCGCGGCCGGCGAAGGGCACAGGAACGGGGGCGGGCCTGACGGCCGGCCCCCTTTGCCGCGAAGGCTCCGGCGCCATCAGGCCTCGGCGGAGCGCCGGGCGCGGGAGAAGCCGCGGCAGCATCCTGGCGGTCGACACCGCCCGTTCCACCGCGCCGGGCGCCCTGCCGGTCCCTCGCCGAGAGGCAGCGGGGCAGGCCTTCGCTGCTCCTTGCCCGGGGCGAACACCGAGCCGTCCGATCGGTGATCGTGGTTCAGCTTCGCCCAGGGGACGGGGTCATCGGCCCCGATGCCCGGGACGCGGCGGAAGGGCGGCGTGGCTCAGGACATCCTTCCATCGCCCTCGCCGATCATGACACCGAGGATCGGGCCGGGCTTGTCCCCGGCCATGTCACGGACCGAGATCCCCCCGGCCTGCTCCGGGCCTGCTCCGGGCCTGCTCCGGGCCTGCCCCGGGCCTGCCTTGGGGCGATCAGCGAGGTGGTCTGATCGCGCTCGACATCGCCGCCATGGCTGCCGTCCGAGCTGCTTCCCCGCCCGCGGCAACGAAGGAGGCCGGATCGCAGTTTCGACCACAGGCCTCTCCCGTCCCTGCAAGGAACGCCCGCCCCATGCCGACCTCCCGCCGCCTGCCGCCACCCCCTGCCGCCTTCCGCCCGCTCGGCGGGCCGCTGCAGCATGCCGTCCCCTACGCCTCCGACGCGGCCGCCCGGCTGGAACAGCGGGCGCAGGACGGCCTGGCGGCGCTGCGCGGAACGGTGCGCGACAGCCCGGCGGGATGGCTGGCCCTGGCCTTCGGCCTTGGCATCCTGCTGGCCAGCCGCCGCGCCCGTTAGCGGTGCAGGATGCGCACCGGGATCGCCTTGGCCGCAGGCACATGGCTTTCCCGGGCGTGGTGCGAGACCGGCAGCAGCGGGTTGCATTCCGGGAAGTAGCCCGCGATGCAGCCAGGCGTCAGATCGTAGCGCACCACGGCAAGGCCATCGACACGGCGCGTCACGCCATCCCCGGCGACGGTCTCCAGGGTAACCCGCTGCTGCTCCACCAGCCCAAGCCGGGCGATGTCGGCGGCGTGCATCATCACCACCTCGCGGCTGCCATGGATGCCGCGGAAACGATCGTCGTAGCCATAGACCGTCGTGTTGAACTGGTCGTTGCTGCGCAGCGTGATCAGCCGCAGGACATCGCCGCCCTCCTCCGCCATGTCGGCATCGGCCTCGATCGCCATGGGCGCCAGGAAGGTCGCCTTGCCGGTCTCGGTCTGCCACTGGCGCTGGCGCGCCGGATTGGCTCGGGCGAGCCCGCCCTTCTGCCAGATCCGCTGGCTGTAATTCGCGTACCAGGTCGGATGCAGGGCCGCGAGCTCCTGGCGGATGCGGTCGTAGTCGCCGACCCAGCCATCCCAGTCGACCCGCGGATTGGCGGGCAGCACCGCCTTGGCGATCCCGGCGATGATCGCAGGCTCGGAGAGCAGCGCCGGGCTCACCGGGCTGCGCATGCCGCGCGACGGATGGATCACCGCGGTGCTGTCCTCCACCGTCACCACCTGCGGGCCGCTGGCCTGCTGGTCGATCTCGATGCGGCTGAGACAGGGCAGCAGCCAGGCGGCGCGGCCATGCACCAGATGGCTGCGGTTCAGCCGGGTCGTGATCATCACCGTCAGTGGCAGGCGGCGCCAGGCCGGCTCCAGCAGGCCGGTCTCCGGCAGCGAGCGCACCAGGTTGCCGCCGAGCTGCAGCACCGCATCGACCTTGCCATCGATGACGCCCTGCGTGAGACCGACCGCATCGAGCCCCTGCTGCCGGGGAGCCGCGAAGCCGTAGCGGGCCTCCATCGCGGCGATCGGCGCCAGCTCGGGCTTCTCGGTGATCCAGACGGCGCGCTGGCCCTGCACGTTGGAATGGCCGCGCACCGGGCAGATGCCCGCGCCGGGGCGGCCGATATTGCCGCGCATCAGCAGCAGCGCGACCAGCATCTGGACATTCTCGACGCCCTCGCGATGCTGCGTCAGCCCCATGCCGTAGATGCCCAGCGTGGCCCTGGCGCCGGCATAGCTCTGCGCGATCTGCTCCATGGCGCTGCGCGACAGGCCCGAGCGCTGCTCCAGCGCCGTCCAGCCATGGCCGCGGATGGTCGCCGCGAAGGCCGGGAAGCCGTGGCAGTGCTCGGCGATGAAGCCGTGGTCGAGCACCGCCGGGCGCCCGGCGGCACGCGCCGCGTCGTCCCAGTCCAGCAGCAGCTTGCACAGGCCGACCAGCAGCGCCAGGTCGCCGCCCGCCCGCGGCTGATGGTATTGCGAGGCGATGCGCTGCGACCCGCCGCCCAGCATGCCCGCCGGGCTCTGCGGATTGGTGAAACGCTCGAGCCCCGGCTCGCGCAGCGGGTTGATCACGATGATCGGCACGCCGCGCCGGGAGGCAGCGTCGAGCTGGTGCAGCATGCGCGGGCTGTTCACCGCGGTGTTCTGCCCGAAGAGCAGGATGCAGTCGGTCTGCTCGAAATCGTCGAGATGCACGGTGCCGACCGGCACGCCGATGGTCTTCGGCAGCGCGACCGAGGTGCTCTCATGGCACATGTTGGAGGAGTCGGGCAGGTTGTTGGTGCCATGCAGCCGCGCCATCAGCTGCCACAGGAAGGCGGCCTCGTTGCTCGCGCGGCCGGAGGCATAGAAGACCGCCCGGTCCGGCGCGATGCCGCGCAGGCCTGCGCCGATGCCGTCGAAGGCCTCCTGCCAGGAGGCGGGGACGTAGCGGTCGGATGCGGCGTCCCAGCGCATCGGCTCGGTCAGGCGCCCGGCCTGTTCCAGCGCATGGTCGCTCCATCGCTCCAGCTCGGTCACCGTGTGGCGCGCGAAGACATCGGCCTCGATGCGGGCGCTGCTCATGTCCCAGGCCGTGGCCTTGGCGCCGTTCTCGCAGAATTCGAAGAGATGCGGCGTGGCAGGCTTGGCCCAGGCGCAGGAGACGCAGGAGAAGCCGCCGGGCTTGTTCTGCTGCGTCAGCAGCAGCGGCGCGCTCAGCGGATTGCCTTCCCGCTTCAGGATCTTGCCCAGCGAGCGGACGGATCCCCAGCCGCCGGAGGGACCGTCATAGGCAACCACGCGCAGCCTGCCGTCCTTGCCCATGATCGCCTCCTGCTTGCCTGCCCGCAGACAACCCGTGGTGAGCCGCGCCGTTGCAGCGGGGATGCGGCAAACTCCTGATGCGCCGCGGCATTACCCGGAGGATGGACACATTTTCTCCCCTGACCTCCGGCGACCGGGGCAGCCTGCTCAGCCGGGCCCAGGCCGTGGCAGGGATCGCCACGCTGCACGCCGCCGCGCTCGATACCCCCGGCGCCTTCCCCGCCGAGGATGTCGCCGCCCTGGCCGGCAGCGGACTGCTGACCGCGCCGCTGCCTGCCGCGCTCGGCGGGCGCGATCTCGGCGAAGGCCTCGACGGCCATCGTGAGCTGGCCGAGGTGCTGATGGCGATCGGCCAGGGCAGCCTGCCGCTCGGCCGTCTCTACGAGGGCCATGTCAACGCGCTGCAGCTGGTGCGGCGCTACGGCAGCGCGGCGCAGCTGGCGGAGGCCGCTGAGGCCGCCGCGGCGGGCGCGCTCTTCGGCGTCTGGAACACCGATGACCGGGCGCAGCCGCTGCAGCTGCGGCAGGACCGGCTGCAGGGCGCGAAGATCCTCGCCTCCGGCGCCGGGCATGTGACGCGGCCGCTGGTGACGGCGGCCTCGCCCGGGGGCGCGGTCATGCTGATCCCGCGCCTGTCGCCAGGCCAGGGCGCCGACCTCTCGGGATGGACCGCGCAGGGCATGCAGGCCTCGGCGACCGGCCGGGTCAGCTTCGACGGCGTCATCGCGCCGCCGCCGATCGGGAGCCCCGGCGACTATCTGCGCGAGCCTGCCTTTTCCACCGGCGCCTGGCGCTGCCTGGCGGTGCAGGGCGGCGGCATGGCGGCGCTGCTCGACCTGCTGCGGCAGCACCTGCGCGACAGCGGCCGCGACGAGGACCGTGCGCAGCGCCAGCGCTTCGGCGAGGCCGCCATCGCCGCCCAGACCGCGCGCCTCTGGATCCTGCAATCGGCGCGGCTTTCGGCCGGGCCCGCGGATGTCGAGGCGGCCGTCGCCGCCGTCAACCTGGCGCGGCGCGCCGTGGAGCAGGCGGCGCTGACCCTGCTGGAGCTGGTGCAGCGCTCGATCGGCCTGGCCGCCTTCATGCGCCCCGCGCCGGTCGAGCGCATCGCCCGCGATCTGGCCACCTATCTGCGCCAGCCCGCGCCCGACCGGGCGCTTGAGCTCGGCGCGGCGGAGTTGCTGCGCCGGGAGGCGCTGCCGTGGTGATCCGCGCGCGCGACTTCTGGGCGCAGGCCGGGGCGCTGCCTGTCCGGCCTCTGGACGAGATCCTGGCGCCCGGCGGCGTGCTGGTGCTGGCGCCGCATGCGGATGACGAGAGCCTGGGCTGCGGCGGCCTGATCGCCGCGTCGCTGGCGGCGGGGCGGGCGCTGCGCGTGGTCTTCCTGTCGGATGGCGCCGCCTCCCATCCGGACCATCCGGGCGCCGCGCTGCGCGACAGGCGGGAAGCCGAGGCGCTCGAGGCGCTGCGCCGTCTCGGCGCCGGGCCCGAAGCCGCAAGCTTCCTCCGCCTGCCGGACAGCCGGGTGCCCGACACCGGCGCCGCGTTCCGGCAGGCGGTCGACCGCATCGGCGCCATCGCTGCGGATATCGATGCCGGCACGGTCCTGGCCACCTGGGGCGGTGACCCGCATTGCGACCATCAGGCCTGCGCGGCGATGCAGGCGGCGCTGCCACCCGGCCGCCGCCATCTCGCCTATCCGGTCTGGGGCCATGCGCTGCCCGGCGAGACCGTGCTGCCCCAGCCGCCGCGCGGCGCCTGGCTGGACATCACGCGCTGGCTGCCGGAGAAGCGCGCCGCCGTGCAGGCCCACCGGTCGCAGCTTGGCGACCTGCCGGGCGGCTTCGCGCTCGACGCCACGATGCTGGCGCGCGCCGAACGTCCCGCCGAGCTCTATCTCCAGGCCTGAACGCCGCCGCGCCGCAGGATCAGCGCCTGGGCGGCCAGCATGGCCGAAGGCAGCAGCGCGGGGGGCACGGCACGCGCCGCCAGCCGCAGGGACCGCCGTTCCACCTCCTGCCAGGCGGCCGCGAAGGGCGGGCCCTGGAGCGGGTCCAGGATAGCAGCCTCCAGCCCCAGCAGCGGCGCCAGGCCGGCCAGGCCGCCGCGGGCATGGGCGGCCCGCGCCTGGCCGCGCAACACCGCCCGGCGCCAGGCGGCGCCGGGTGCCTCCAGCTGCGGGTCGCCGGTGAGCTCGGGCTCTGCCTGCCAGCGCGCCAGGGTGGCCGCCGCGCCGCCCGCCGCGCGGCCCAGGCGGCGGCAGGAGGTGGCGACGCGCACCTCCGGCGCGTGGCGCAGCCGCAGCCCGGCCGCCTGGACGGCGGCCGCCAGCGCGCGATCCTCGCCGACCGGCAGGCGGGGCAGACCGCCGATCCGGCGATAGGCCGCCAGCGTCAGCGCCAGGCTGGCCCCCGAGGCCATGCGGTGCCGCGGCCAGGGGTCATGCGGCTCGGCATCGGCCAGGCTGTCGATCCGGGCGAGCAGGGCGGCGTAGCGAGCCTGCGCTTGCAGCCGCGCGGCCAGGGCAGGCGGCAGGTCCGGCGCGGCCGCCAGGTCGTATTCGACAAAGCCCGCGACCGCATCGGCGCCCGCGCCGAGGGCGCGCCGGTTGGCCTGCAGCCAGTCGGGTGCGACCCGGCTGTCCGCATCGGTGGTCAGCAACAGGGCCTCGCCGGAGGAGGACGGTCCGCAGGCCTCCAGCCAGAGCGCGGCAGCATCCAGCGCCTGGCCGCGCGCCTCGCCGACATGGCGCGCCGCGGGCGGCAGGCGGACCTCCTGCAGCAGGACGGGAATGCCGGCGCTGGCGGCCCAGCGGCGGGCGATGCCGGCGCTGCCGTCGCGGCAGTCGTTGAGCAGCAGGAGGACGGCCAGGCCGGCAGACTGCTGCTGCTGCGCGAGGGCCTCCAGGCAGGCCGGAAGATGATCCGCCTCATCGCGAACCGGGATGGCAACGACCGCGTCGAGCAGCCCGGGTCCGGGATGCAGAGGCAGGTCGAGAAGCGGCTGGTGCAGCAACAGGCATCTCCTCGACCCGGCGGGGCCGGATCAGAACGGAGGATCGTGCCGCCGGGTTGCGGGATCTCCGATGCGGTCCCGGCGATGGCTGCCGGAGGGATGATCCCCGGACAACAGCGAGGACGGGAGCCGGTGCAGGCGGCCGCGGCGTGACGGGACCCGCCAGCAGGTCAGGGCAGACGATCCGGCCTGCCACCTTCCCGCCGGGCCCGGCGCCAAGGGACATGATGCAGATGGCGACGAAGCCGTGCAGAGCCGCGCGGCGATCCATCGGCCGCTGGCGAGCGGGGCGATGCCCTGCCCGCCCCGCCGGCCCGTTGCTGGCGACCTGCGCCCGCCCGGCTGTCCGGCCTGCCACGTCGCGACCCGCTCCTGTTGCCGCCGCCGCTGTCCCTGTTGACCGTCGCCCAGGCGCGGCGCCCGGCCTCTTCCTGCGACACGCCGCGGGCCTCATAGCCCGCCTCGGTCTGCGCGGCCTTGCGTTTCTGCTTGCCGGTACGGGCGGGTTTGTCGCCCCGGGGCAATTCGGCCTCCTGCCATGTCTCTGCCAGGGCGGGAACCGACGCGCCTGTCCGCAGGTTGCCGATCCGGCGTCGCCTGATGCTGCGGGGTGCTGCGCAACCTCGACCCCCACCGCCGCGTCCTTCTGCTGCATTCTGGAGATTTCCCATGGATCTTGGCATCACCGGCCGCGTGGCCCTCGTGACCGGCGGCGATTCCGGCATCGGCCTGGCCACGGCGCAGCAGCTGGCGGCGGCCGGCGCCCGGATCATCCTGTCGGATGTCGACGAGGCCAAGCTGCAGGCCGCCGCCGCCGGGATTGTCGGCGACGTTGTCGCAATCGCCGCCGACCTGACCGATCCCAAGGCCGTGGCCCGGTTGTCGGAGGCCGCGGGCCGCGTCGACATCCTCGTGCACGCCGCCGGGATCACCGGGCCGACCGGTGACTTCGAGACGCTGTCCGACGACGACTGGCGGCTGGCGCTCGACGTCGATCTGATGGCTGCGGTGCGGCTGCTGCGGGCGGTGCTGCCGGGCATGGCAGCCGGGGGCTGGGGCCGCGTCGTGTTGCTGGCCTCGGAAGATGCCGCGCAGCCCTATGCCGACGAGCTGCCCTATTGCGCCGCCAAGGCCGCGATCCTCAATCTCGCGAAAGGATTGTCGAAGGCCTATGCGCGCAAGGGCGTGCTGGTCAACACGGTCTCGCCCGCCTTCATTCACACGCCGATGACGGATGCGATGATGCAGAAGCGCGCAAAGGCCATGGGCTGCAGTGTTGACGAGGCGGTCGCAAGCTTCCTGCAGGAGGAGCGCCCCACGCTGGAGCTTCGCCGGCGCGGCGAGCCCGCGGAGGTGGCGGCGGCGATCGCTTTCCTCGCCTCCAGCGCCGCCAGCTTCGTCACCGGTGCCAATCTGCGCGTCGATGGCGGCTCGGTCGCCAGCCTGGCGTTGTAGCGGCCGGCAGGCCCTTCTCACTTTCGGCGGAGCACCGGCATGACGCGCCGCGCGGCGCGTTGAGCCTCCAGCTGGCGCGGCCTGCGGGCCGCGTCCGACATGGACGGGAAGCGCCGGGCCCCTCCCCCTGGGCCCAGGCGAGCAACAGAAGAACTGGAGTCGACCATGCGAGCACCTGACGTCGCGACCACCCGGCGCGACCTGGTCACCGGCACGGCCGCGACCGCCGCGATGATGGCGGCCCCCTCGGCTTCGGAGGCACGGGCGCCGGCGCAGGCTGCGGCGGCGCCACGCGCCGCAGCGGCTGCCCTGGCCAAGGTCTCCTTCCGCGTCAACGGCGAGGCCTGCCGCCTCGAGCTCGACACGCGCACCACCCTGCTCGATGCGTTGCGCGAGCATCTGCGGCTGACCGGCACCAAGAAGGGATGCGACCACGGCCAGTGCGGCGCCTGCACCGTCCTCGTCGACGGCCGCCGCATCAATGCCTGCCTGACGCTTGCTGTCATGCACGAGGGCGACACGATCACCACCATCGAGGGGCTGGGCAGCCCCGACCGGCTGCATCCGCTGCAGGCGGCCTTCGTCCGGCATGACGGCTACCAGTGCGGCTACTGCACGCCGGGGCAGATCTGCTCCTCCGCGGCCATGCTCGACGAGATCCGCGCGGGCATCCCCAGCCATGCCAGCGCCGACCTGACCGCCACGCCGCAGGTCACCGCCGAGGAGATCCGCGAAAGGATGAGCGGCAACATCTGCCGCTGCGGCGCCTATTCGAACATCGTCGACGCCATCACCGAGGTCGCGGAGCGCCAGGCATGAAGCCCTTCACCTACGAGCGCGCGGCCTCCCCGGCCGAGGCCGCGGCCGCCGCCCGGCGCCATCCCGATGCGCGCTTCATCGCCGGCGGCACCAACCTGCTCGACCTGATGAAGCTGGAGATCGAGACGCCGTCGCATCTGATCGACGTGAACGGCCTGGCGCTCGACCGGATCGAGGCGACGCCGGACGGCGGCCTCCGGATCGGCGCCCTGGTGCGCAACACCGACCTGGCCGCCGATCCGCGCATCCGCCGCGACTATGCGCTGCTGTCGCGCGCGCTGCTGGCAGGCGCGTCCGGGCAGCTGCGCAACAAGGCGACGACGGCGGGGAACCTGCTGCAGCGGACGCGCTGCCCGTATTTCTATGACGGCAACATGGCCTGCAACAAGCGCCAGCCCGGCGCGGGCTGCGCCGCCCTGGGCGGGGTCACCCGCCAGCTTGCGGTGATCGGCCACAGCGAGGCCTGCATCGCCACCAATCCGTCCGACATGGCGGTGGCCCTGCGCGCGCTCGACGCCGTGGTCGAGACCGTGGCGGCGGATGGCAGCACGCGCGCCATCCCGGTCGCCGAATTCCACCGCCTGCCCGGCGACACGCCACAACACGAGACGGCGCTGCAGCCGGGCGAGCTGATCACCGGCGTCACCCTGCCGCCGCCGGTCGGCGGCCGCCAGATCTACCGCAAGGTGCGCGACCGCGCCTCCTATGCCTTCGCCCTCGTCTCGGTCGGCGCCGTCGTGCAGCCGGACGGCACGGCGCGGGTGGCGCTTGGCGGGGTCGCGGCCCGGCCCTGGCGCGTCGAGGCCGCCGAGCCCGAGCTGGCCCGCGGCGCCCGCGCGGCGATCGACGCCATCCTGGACGGGGCCCGGCCCACGCAGGACAACGCCTTCAAGGTCACGCTGGCGGCGCGCACGCTGCAGGCGGTGCTGGCCGAGGCCAGGAGCTGAGCCGATGAAGTTTGACAAGCCCGCCACGCTCAACCCGATCGACCGGCTGCGCGTCGTCGGCCAGCCGCTGGACCGCATCGACGGCCCGCTGAAGACCACCGGCCAGGCGCCCTATGCCTATGAGCATCGCCATCAGGCGGTGGCCGATGCCGCCTATGGCCATGTGGTCGGGGCCGGCATCGCCAAAGGCCGCATCACCGGCATGGAGCTGGACGCCGCCCGCGCGGCGCCCGGCGTGCTGGCCATCGTCACCGCCGCGAATGCCGGGCCGCTCGACAAGGGCAAGATGAACACGGTGCGGCTGCTCGGCGGGCCAGAGGTCGATCACTACCACCAGGCCATCGCCCTGGTGGTGGCGGAAAACTTCGAGCAGGCGCGCGCCGCGGCCGCCCTGATCCGGGTCGACTATGCCGTGGCCGAGGGCGCCTATGACCTGGCCGCCACGCGCGACACCGCGAAGAAGGTCGACCAGTCGGCGACCGCGACCGGCGATTTCGCCGGCACCTATGCCGCGGCGCCGGTGCGGCTCGACGCCACCTACACCACCCCCGACCAGAGCCACGCGATGATGGAGCCGCATGCCTCCGTCGCCGCCTGGGACGGCGACCGGGTGACGGTCTGGACCTCCAACCAGATGATCGACTGGGGCGCCGGCGACCTGGCCAGGACCCTGAAGCTGCCGCGGGAGAAGGTGCGGCTGGTCTCGGCCTTCGTCGGCGGCGGCTTCGGCGGCAAGCTGTTCCTGCGCGCCGATGCGCTGCTGGCCGCCCTCGGCGCCCGGGCGGCGGGGCGCCCGGTGAAGGTCGCGCTGTCGCGGCCGCTGATGATGAACAACACCACCCACCGGCCGGCCACCATCCAGCGCATCCGCCTCGGCGCCGGCCGCGACGGCCGCCTCACCGCCATCGGGCATGAAAGCTGGTCGGGCGACCAGGAGGGCGGCGGGCCGGAGACGGCGGTCGACCAGACGCGGCTGCTCTATGCCGGGGCGAACCGGCTGACCCAGCTGCGCCTCGCCGTGCTCGACCTGCCGGAGGGCAATGCCATGCGCGCCCCCGGCGAGGCGCCCGGGCTGATGGCGCTGGAGATCGCCATGGACGAGATGGCGGAAAAGCTCGGCATGGACCCGGTCGCCTTCCGCATCCTCAACGACACCCAGGTGGATCCGAACGACCCGGAGCGCCCCTTCTCGCAGCGCCAGCTGGTCGAATGCCTGCGGCAGGGCGCCGCGCGCTTCGGCTGGGAGCGGCGCGACGGCCGGCCCGGCAGCCGGCGCGACGGGCGCTGGCTGACCGGCCTCGGCGTCGCGGCCGCCTTCCGCAACAACCTGGTGACGCAATCCGGCGCCAGGCTGCGGCTGGACCGCGACGGGCGGGTCACGGTCGAGACCGACATGACCGATATCGGCACCGGCAGCTACACCATCATCGCCCAGACGGCGGCCGAGATGATGGGGGTCGCGATCGACCGGGTCACGGTGCGGCTGGGCGATTCCAGCTTCCCCGTCTCGGCCGGGTCGGGCGGGCAATGGGGCGCCAACAGCGCGACGGCGGGCGTCTATGCCGCCTGCGTCAAGCTGCGCGATGCCGTGGCCCAGCGTTTGGGCTTCAATTCGGCCGATGCGGTCTTCGAGGGCGGCCAGATCCGCGCGGGCAACCGCAGCGCCGACCTGGCCGAGGCGGCCGGGCCCGACGGGCTGGTGGCCGAGGACAGCATCGAATTCGGCGACTTGGCGGAGACGTACCAGCAGTCGACCTTCGGCGCGCATTTCGTCGAGGTGGCGGTCGACGCGGCGACCGGCGAGACGCGGGTCCGGCGCATGCTGGCGGTCTGCGCCGCCGGGCGGATCCTCAATCCGAAGACGGCCCGCAGCCAGGTGATCGGCGCCATGACCATGGGGATCGGCGGCGCCCTGATGGAGGAGCTGGCGGTCGACACCCGCCACGGCCTCTTCGTCAACCACGACCTGGCCGGCTACGAGGTGCCGGTGCATGCCGACGTGCCGCATCAGGAGGTGATCTTCCTCGACGAGGTCGACCCGATCTCCTCGCCGATGAAGGCCAAGGGCGTCGGCGAGCTCGGCATCTGCGGCGTCGCGGCGGCCATCGCCAATGCCGTCTACAATGCCACCGGCGTGCGGGTGCGGGACTACCCGGTCACGCTGGACAAGCATCTCGACCGGCTGCCCGCCCTGGCCTGAGGATGCAGGGGCGCCAGGCCCGTCCTCCTGGCGCCCCCGGAGGACGGCAGCCGCCGCCCGGTCCGCAGGCGCCGTCCCTTCCGCGGCGGCCCCCGGACCGTCGCCTGCGTGGCGGTCCGCCGCCCGGGGCCACAGGCTGGAGCGGCGAGGCGAGCCGGCGGCACGCCCGGGAAGGCGACGGCGCCTGGCGGCGCTCACGCGCCGGAGCGGGCGCCCGGCTCGTGCATCGGGCAGCCGTTGACACGCGCGCGGAACTGCGCGGAATGCCGGTAGGTGTCCCGCCTGGCCCGGTTGATGTTGCCGAGCGGCTGATGCGCCATCAGGCCGGTCCAGATGCTGAAGCGCATCTGCTCGTCCACCGCCCGCACCCGGTCGGCGTCCCAGCTGTCCTGCGGCGGCACGGTGATGGTGGCGACCGTCTGGAACGGGGCTTCGTCTTCGTCCCACGCCACGGTGGGATCCTCGACGGGCTGCCGCTCCAGGTCCCGGCAGAGCTGCACCCGCATCTCCCAGACACCGCCAATGCCTGCCATTTCGGATCGCACCGTCTCGCGGATCGCGTCCGGCCGTCCCGAGGCGTCGATGATGCTGTCCTTCCGTGCGAGCAGGGCCGGCGCCACGGGCACGATGCTGAACTTGGCGATATGGTCGCCGTAGCGGAACGGGGTGACGCTGTAATAGGTCTCGCCCAGCGGATCGACATTCGGGGCGCCGCCGAGCGCCTGCAGCTTCGGGCTCTCGACGCCCACCGCCGTCAGCGCGGTGTTCACGCCCCGCAGGACGGAGGACATGACCTTCTTGGTGCCCTCCATGCGGTCGGTGGTCTTCGCCAGCAGCTTCAGGTTGCCGTGGAACTGGTCGGCGGTCCGCGTTTGGAAGACGGGCCCGTTCACCAGGATGAAGTCCTGGGTGGTGCCCGCGGCACCGGGCAGTCGCGCGCCTTCGACGTCCAGCACCTTCATGGCCAGGCCACGCGGCAGCGAGACCGCATCCGGCAGGATATCCCCGGCATTGGTCGAGATGCGCATGTACACCTTGTGCTCGCCCGGCCGGGCGAAGAGGCCTTGCGCCAGCTCGGGAGGCAGATCCCCGGCGATCGCCATGCGACCCTCGAGGATGGCATGCGCCTTGGCATGCACCGAGCGAACCGCATGACCGTAGTCCCTGGCCGTGGTCTCCAGGATCGTATCGAACGCGTCGTTGAGCGCCTGGACCGTCTCCGCCTCGCCAGGCTGGACGTCCTCGACGGCCGCGGTGTAGCGGACGGGCTTTGCAGCAACCATGGTCGCATGTCTCCAGGGGAGGGCGCAGGCGGCGCAGCTCCGGCCATCCGCTTGGCTCGCGCGCAGGACCGGGGCGGATTGGAAGGCGGGGCGCGTGCGGCAGGGCACGCCGATATCAATAAATCCCGCCCGTCGGACAAGTTTCGGACAGGCAAGACGCCGCGAAGACAGCATAACAAACGCTCAGTCCCAGCGTGGGCGCCATTGCCTCGTGGTACTTTCGGACGGACCCTGCGCCGTTGCATTTCCCTTTCACCGTCCGCCAGGCCGGACCGGTCTGCGCCGATGGCCCAGACGCGACCCTGCTGCCGCGCCTGCACGACCACGCCACGCCCCGGCGGTCTCCAAGCCAGGCGGCCCGGCGCGGCAGACCTGTCGTCCTCCGATCATGAACACCCCGCAACCTTCGTGCCTCCCGCGCATTGTCGCGCCACGGAGCAACGGGGATGGCTTTGGACGAAAGGCGCCGATGGCCAGGGCGACGGCCCCTTCTCGTCCTGGCGTCCGCCCTGGCGCTGGCAGGCTGCAGCGGCTTTCAGTCGGCGCTGGATCCCGCCGGGCAGGAGGCGCGGGTGGTCGCGCGCCTGTTCTGGGTCATGCTGGTGGCGGGCGCCGTCATCTGGCTGGCGATGATGCTGCTCGCGCTCCATGCCTCCCGCCGCCGCCAGGCACCATGGTCGGATCGCAGCGCGGCACGGCTGATCCTCTGGGGTGGCGCCGTCACGCCGACGCTGATCCTGGCGGCGCTGCTGGTCTTCGGCCTCGGGCTGATGCCGACGCTGCGCGCCCCGGGCGACGGCCTGCGCATCGAGGTCCAGGGCGAGCAGTTCTGGTGGCGCATCCGCTACACGCTGCCCGATGGCCGCAGCCTGACCACGGCCAATGAGGTCCGCCTGCCGCGCGGCCAGCGCAGCGAGTTCCTGCTGACCGCGCAGGATGTCATCCATTCCTTCTGGATCCCGGCGCTGGGCGGCAAGATGGACATGATCCCCGGCGCCACCAACCGCCTGGTGCTGGAGCCGGAAAGAACAGGGCAGTTCCGCGGCGTCTGCGCCGAGTTCTGCGGATCCTCCCATGCGCTGATGGCCTTCAGCGTCGAGGTGATGGAGCCGGCCGATTTCGACGCCTGGGTCGCGGCCGAGCTCGCCCCCGCCGCCACCCCGCGCGGCGAGGGCGCGGCGCTGTTCATGGCGCGCGGCTGCGGCGCCTGCCACACGGTGCGCGGCACGGCGGCGGCGGGGCGCATCGGGCCGGAGCTGACGCATCTGGCCGGGCGGCACAGCCTGGGCGCCGGCATCCTGCCGAACGACGCCGCGACGATCGACCGCTTCATCCGCGAGGTGAACGTCATCAAGCCCGGCGCGCGCATGCCGGGCTTCGCCATGCTGCCCGCGGCCGAGACAGCCGCCATCGCCGCCTGGCTGGGGAGCCTGCGATGAGCGACGAGCTTCGCGCGCAGCAGGAAGAACGCCTCGGCCGCGTCTGGGCCTCGCCGCCGGGCTGGCGCTACTGGTCGGCGGTGAACAACACCGAGGTTGGCCGCTGGTACACCGCGACCGCCTTCGCCTTCTTCCTGTTTGCCGGGGTCCTGGCGCTGCTGGTCCGCGCCCAGCTGGCGGTGCCCGAGAACGACCTGGTCCCGGCCGGCCGCTACAACCAGCTTTTCACGCTGCACGGCACGGCGATGATGTTCCTCTTCGCCGTGCCGATCTTCGAGGCGGTGGCCATCCTGCTGCTGCCGACCATGCTGGCGGCGCGCGACCTGCCCTTCCCGCGGCTGTCCGCCTTCGGCTACTGGTGCTTCCTGATCGGCGGCGTCTTCGTCTGCGGCTCGATCTTCTTCAATGCGGCGCCCGATGGCGGCTGGTTCATGTATCCGCCGCTGACCACCAACCCGAAGCTGACCGGGATCGGCGCCGATATCTGGCTGCTCGGCCTGTCCTTCATCGAGGTCGCCTCCATCGCCGCGGCCGTCGAGCTGATCGTCGGCGTGCTGAAATGCCGCCCCCCCGGCATGCGCATCAACACCATGCCGCTCTACTGCTGGTACGTGCTGATCGTCGGCGGCATGATCCTTTTCGCGTTTCCGCCGCTGATCGCGGGCGACATCCTGTTCGAACTGCAGCGGCTGGCGGACTGGCCCTTCTTCGACCCGGCGCGCGGCGGCGACCCGCTGCTGTGGCAGCACCTGTTCTGGATCTTCGGCCATCCGGAGGTCTATATCGTCTTCCTGCCCTCCATCGCCCTGCTGGCGATGATGGTGCCGAGCTTCGCCCGCCGCCCGATCATCGGCTATTCCTGGATCGTGCTGGCCGCCATCGGCACCGGCTTCCTGAGCTTCGGGCTCTGGGTGCACCACATGTTCACCACGGGGCTGCCGGCGATCTCGCTGGGGTTCTTCTCGGCCGCGTCCGAGGCCGTGGCCATCCCGACAGGCGTGCAGCTTTTCGTCTTCCTCGCCACCATGCTGGCAGGGCGGATGGTGATGTCGGTGCCGATGCTCTTCGCCGCCGGGTCGCTGGCGATCTTCGTGTGCGGCGGGCTGACGGGCGTGATGGTGGCCATCGCGCCCTTCGACTGGCAGGCGCATGACAGCTATTTCGTCGTCGCCCACCTGCACTACACGCTGGGCGGCGGCATGCTGTTCCCGCTGTTTGCCGGCGCCTATTACTATGTCCCGCTGGTGCTGGGGCGGCCGCTGTCCGACCGCTGGGGCAAGCGCGCCTTCTGGCTGATGTTCGCCGGCTTCAACATCGCCTTCCTGCCGATGCACTTCACCGGCCTGCGCGGGATGCCGCGCCGCGTCTTCACCTATCCGGCCGGGATCGGCTGGGACTGGCTGAACCTGGTCTCCACCTGCGGCGCCTTCCTGTTCGCCGCCGGCGTGCTGATCTTCACCATCGACCTGTTCATCGGTGTCCGTCGCCGCGCCGCCGCGCCGGCGAATCTGTGGAAATCCGGCACGCTGGAATGGGTCGGGCCGCTGCCGGCGCCCGATTACGGCATCCGCAGCGTCCCCGCGGTGTCGTCGCGCTATCCGCTCTGGGACCAGCCGGAGCTGCCGCGCGAGGTCGCCGAAGGCCGCTGGTACCTGCCCGACGCGCAGGAAGGCAAGCGCGAGACCCTGGTCACCTCCGTGCTCGATGCCGAGCCCGAGCAATGCCTGCGCGTCCCCGGCAACAGCTTCCTGCCGATGCTCTGCGCCGTGCTGATCGGCGCCAGCTTCATCGGCACCGCCTTCCATTACTACTGGAGCTCGCTGGCGATCGGGGTGGCGGGCATCCTCGCCATCATGGTCTGGCTGTGGCGCGGCACCGCCGTCATCCCCGACGCCGACGACAAGGATATCGGCCGGGGCCTGCGCCTGCCGCTCTATGTCTCCGGGCCGCGCTCGGTCGGCTGGTGGGCGATGTTCATCACCATGTTCGGCGACATGACCGCCTTCGCCAGCCTGGTCTTCGGTTTCTTCTACTTCTGGACCATCCATGAGGTGTTTCCGCCGCGGCTGGCCGATGGCAGCCCGATGGGACCGGGGCTGCTCTGGCCGGCGGTCGCGGCCGTCACCCTGGCGGCCTCCTGGGGCGCGATGCTCTGGGCCCGGGAGCGCAACGCGGCGGACAGCCCGCTGGGCCTGCGGCTCGGGCTGCTGGCGGGCATGGCGCTGGGCCTGGCCAGCGGCGGCGCCATGCTCTGGGCGCCCTGGCAGGCCGGGCTGGACCCGGTCAGCCATGCCTATCCGGCGACCGTCTGGGTGCTGCTGGGCTGGGCCGCGCTGCACCTGCTGCTCGGCGTCCTCATGCAGGCCTACTGCCTGGCGCGCAGCCTGGCGAGCAAGCTGACCCGAGCCTACGACATCGATATCCACAACGTCGTGCTCTACGGGCATTTCGCCACGCTGACCGGCGCGGTGACGCTGGCCGTCACCGCGCTCTTCCCGCTGCTGAGCTGAGGGGCAGGCCGATGGTTCTCCGCCTGCGCGACCGCGCCGATCTCTGGACCCTGCTGATGCCGCCCACCGTCTGGGCCACGCATTTCCTCTACTGCTACGTCGTCGCCGCCGTGCAATGCGCCAAGGCGGGGATCAGCCTGACGGCGCCCGAGGGCGGCCAGGCCTTCGCCGCGCTCGGCATGGTGCGGCCGCTGGTCGCCGCCGGCACCGCCGTCGCCCTGCTGCTGATCGTCATCGGCGCGCGGCAGGCCTGGCGCCATACCGGCGGGGGCTTCCACGACCTGCCGCATGACGCGGCGACACCAGAGGACCGGCAGCGCTTCCTGGGCTATGCGACGCTGCTGCTCTCGGCGCTGAGCTTCGTCAGCGTCATCTTCATCGCGCTGCCCGCCTTCCTGATCCGGGATTGCCGCTGATGCGCGGCGTCGCGCTGCCCGCGGGGATCGGCGTGCTGGCCCTGGCCTGGGGCGGGCCGCTCTACGCCGCCCTCGGCCCGAGCTTCACCGGCGGCATGGTGCGGCACATGGCGGTCGTCGCCGTCGCCGCGCCCCTGATCGCCATCGGCCTGTCCGGCAGCCGCCTCGACGTGACGACGCGCCGGCCGCGCCGGACCGGGCCGATCGCCGCCTCGGTGCTCGAATTC
This sequence comes from Teichococcus deserti, assembly GCF_001982615.1. Classification (GTDB taxonomy): domain Bacteria; phylum Pseudomonadota; class Alphaproteobacteria; order Acetobacterales; family Acetobacteraceae; genus Pseudoroseomonas; species Pseudoroseomonas deserti. Next base: position 25,798 of record NZ_MLCO01000173.1, read on the forward strand.
GCCGCGGTCTGGGGCTGGCATCTCCCGGGGCCGCACAATGCGGCATCAGGCTCGCTGGGTGTCCGCGCGCTGGAGCAGGGCTGCTTCCTCGCGGCAGGCCTGCTGCTCTGGCTCGCAAGCATCGGCCCCGGCGCGCGCGGGGCGGGCGGCATCCTGGCCTTGCTGCTGACCTCGATGCACATGACCCTGCTGGGCGCCCTGCTGACGCTCGCCCCGCGCCCGCTCTACGACCACGAGGCCTGCCTGGGCCTGACCGTGCTGGAGGACCAGAGCCTGGGCGGCGTGGTCATGCTGCTGGTCGGCGGCGCCGCCTATCTGACCGGCGGCCTGGTTCTCGCCGCGCGGCTGCTGCGCGAGGAGAAGACGGCATGATGCTGCGGGTCACCTGGCGTCGGGTCTTCCTCGGCCTCGCCGGGCTGGGCCTCGGCGGGCTGCTGTTCGTCTTCTCCGGCCTGTTCAACGTGGCGGCGACCGGCGGCCACTGGGCGGTCACCGACTGGCTGCTGCATGGCGCCATGCGCAGCTCGGTCCGCACCTATTCGCTGCTGGTCGAGGCGCCGCCCCCGCTCGACGACCGCGCGCTGCAGGCCCGCGGCGCCGGGCATTATGCCGAAGGCTGCGCGCCCTGCCACGGTGCCCCCGGCGCGCCGCAGAACCCGGTCATGCAGCGGAGCACCCCGCCGCCGCCGGATTTTTCCAGGGACATCGAGGACTGGTCGCCGAAGCAGCTGTTCCGCATCGTGCAGCACGGCGTGCGCTACACCGGCATGCCGGGCTGGCTGGCGCCCGAGCGGCACGACGAGATCTGGGCGATGGTCGCCTTCCTCAGGCTGCTGCCGGAGCTCGCCCCCGAGGACTACCGCCTGCTGGCCGATGGCGAGATGGCCGGCCGGCCGCAGGGCGGCGACGGGTTCGAGGCGGCGCTGGCCAGCTGCGCCCGCTGCCACGGCCGCGACGGGCTGGGCCGGGACGGCGCCGCCTTCCCACGCCTGGCCGGGCTGAGCGAGGCGGCCCTGCTGTCCTCGCTGCGCGCCTTCGCGCAGGGCGACCGGCCCGGCGCGCTGATGCAGGTGCCGGTGCAGGGGATGGACGATGCCATGCTGCAGGCGCTGGCCCGCCATTACGCTTCCCAGCCCGCGGCAGCCGCGCCCGGCGCGCCCGCCGTGGCCCCGGCGGTCCTCGAGCTGGGCGGCCGCATCGCCCGCGAGGGCATCGCCGCGGCACAGGTTCCGGCCTGCCTGTCCTGCCATGGCGGCGCGGCCCGGGCGCGCAACCCGCTCTGGCCGCGGCTGGACGGCCAGCACGCCGCCTATCTCGAAACGCAGCTCGGCCTGTTCCGCGACGGCCAGCGGCGCGAGCCGGTCATGCGCACCATCGGCGACCGGCTGACCGAGGCGCAGGCGAAGGCGGTCGCCGCCTGGTTCGCCGGCCAGGCGGCGACACCCTGAGCGGAAGGGCTGAAGCGCGCGGGTGGCGGCGCGGCACGGCCGCCACGCAGGCGGTCCCCGCCCGCCGGCGCGGTCCGTCGCGGCGCCCCGGCGTCACCGCTTGCGCTTGAACACGGCGAGGAATTCGAGGCGGTCCGCCAGCAGGATCACCAGCGCCAGGAAGGCCAGGATCAGGATCGCGATCAGTGTGCTGCTCATGCGCAGACGAACGTCCGCCGGCTGTCGCCGGTTGCTGCCGCGGGAGGCCGTGAAGGATCTGCGGGCCGGCGAGGATCAGGCTGCGGGGCCGGCAGGCCGTCCCCGTCCGGTCCTGCCGATGGAGCCGCGGCGCTGCCCGCGCCCTCTCCGAGGGGGGGCGCCGGAGGCGGCTGGCCTGCGGGACCCCCCGCCCGGCTTCCCGTGCGGGCGCGCCTGCGCCGCGCCGGAACGGCGTCCTACCAGCGCAGCCAGCGGCGCCCGATCAGCCACCCGGCCGAGGCGACGATGCCGATCGCCAGGCCGAACCAGAGGATGACGAAGAACGGGCTGTCATCGCCGCAGCGCAAGGCGTAGATGCCGCCGGCGAGGCAGCCGGAGGCCAGGCCCGCGACCAGCCCCGCCAGGCCAGGCTGCGTCGGCGCCCCCTGCCGCAGGGCCAGCATCAGGGCGGCCATGGGCGCCGCGGCCAGCAGCGGGATCATGACCAGGCAGAAGGCGGCGCTCTGCCCGATCATGCGGTCGCGCCAGGTCGCGGCCGGGATGGCGCCGGCTTCCAGGGCCAGGGCCGCCAGGGCCAGCAGGGACGGCAGCAGCAGCCATCGCGGCCAGGGACCGAGCGGCGCGCCCGGTTCCGCCAGCCGGCGCAGCAGGCCCAGCGCCGGCGCCAGCAGCGACAGCATCAGGGCGACCTTGAAGCCGACCCGCAGCGTCCCCAGCGCGGCGCCCAGCCCCGGACGGAAGCCCGCGACCAGGGCCAGCAGCAGCAGCGCGGCCAGGCCCCCCGACGCCACCGCCAGCCCCAATGCCAGCCCGGGCGTCACCGCCGGCCCGAGCCGCGGCCGCCGGTGATCCGCGGCCAGGGCGGCGATGAAATCCTCGGTCCTCATGCGGTCTCCTTCCGGTGCAGCGCCGCCAGCAGCTTCAACGCCCGGTGCAGGGTGACCCGGACCGCGCCCTCGCTCATGCGCAGCCGGGCGGCCGCCTCGCCGGCCGAGCGGCCCTCGATCGACACCGCCTCGACGACCTGCCGCTGGCGCGGCGCCAGCTGCGCCAGCAGGCGGCCGACATCGTGGCGGGCATCGGCCGCCTCGCCCTCCCCGGCCGCCAGCGTCTCGGCGACCAGCGCGAGCGACACCTCCGGCGGGCGGGCGCCGCGCCGGCGGAAGCCGTCGATCAGCCGGTTGCGGGTGATCGCCGCCAGCCAGGGGCCGATCGGCCGCGCCGCGTCCCAGCTGTGCCGCTTCAGGTGGATCGCCAGCAGCACGTCCTGCACCACATCCTCCGCCTCCTCCCGGGGCAGTCCGGCCCGCTGGCAGCTGCGCCGCGCCAGGGCGCGCAGATAGGGCGCCACGCCCAGCAGGAACCGGCGATACGCCGCCGCATCGCCCGCCCGCGCCGCCCGCATCCACTCCGCCCAATCCGCTTCCCGGCGACCGGTGGTCACGCCTCGCCCTGCCTCATCCCTCCCTTCTACGGCCCCGCGGCCCCGGGCGTTACGGCCGGCGGCGCAGAAATCCGCCGGCGCGAAAATCCGGCCGGGCGCCGTAATGCGGCGCGCGGCGGCTGCGTAGGACAGGGCAGCAACAGCCACGAGGCGCAGCATGGATGAGGATCAAGGGCAGCGCGGGGGCGTGCCGGTCACCGGCATCGCGGCCCTGCTGCGGCTTGCGGGGATCGGCGCGGTGCTGGCGGCCGCCGCCGGCGGCTTCGCCTATGCGGGGGGCTGGCTGACCCCGGACCGGCTGTCGCCCGCGCGGCTGGTCGGACAGCTCGAGGCCAATGCCGGGCCGCATCCCGGCTTCCGCCGCAACCACGCCAAGGGGGTCTGCGTCACCGGCCGCTTTGCCAGCAGCGGCGCCGGGCAGGAATGGTCGCGCGCCACGGTCTTCCGGCCGGGCACGGTGCCGGTGCTGGGCCGCTTCGCGCTGCCGGGCGGCAATCCGGCCGCACCCGATGCCGCGGTGCCGGTGCGCAGCATGGCCCTGCAGCTGACCAGCCCGGATGGCGCCGTCTGGCGGACCGGCATGAACAGCTCGCCCGCCTTCCCGGTCCGCAACGCCGCCGACTTCTTCGCCCTGCAGCAGGCCAGCGCGCCCGATCCGGCCACGCATCGACCCGATCCCGCGAAGCTGCAGGCCTTCCTGGCCGATCACCCGGAAACCGTCCGGGCGCTGGCCCTGGGGCGGTCCTTCCCGCCCGCCTCCGGCTTCGGCAACGGCACCTATCACAGCGTCAACGCCTTCCTGCTGGTCGACGGCGCGGGGCGCGAGACGCCGGTGCGCTGGGCCATGGTGCCGGAGCAGCCCTTCGCCCCCTTCGACGCCCGGGCCGCCCAGGGCCGCGACGCGGTCTTCGACGGCCTGGCCGCGGCGGTGGCCCAGGCCCCGCTGCGCTGGCGGCTGATGGTCACCCTGGCCGAGCCCGGCGACCCGACCAGCGACGCCACGGCGATCTGGCCGCCGGAGCGGCGCCAGGTGGAATTCGGTGTCCTGACCATCGCTGGCGTGGAGAGCGAGGACGACGGCGCCTGCCGCGACATCAATTTCGATCCGCTGACCCTGCCGGACGGCATCGCCGCCTCCGACGACCCGCTGCTGAGCGCGCGCTCGGCCGCCTATGCCCGCTCGGCCCGGCTGCGCGACGGTGAGGCGAAGTCGCCCAGCGCCATCGCGCCCCCTGCCGCCAGCCCGAGGAACGCGCCATGACCCGCTCCGATCCCCGCTTTGATCCCCTGGCACGGCTGCTGCACTGGCTGATGGCGGCGCTGATCCTGGCCATGCTGTTCATCGGCGTCGGCATGGTCTCGACCGTGTCGGAGCGCTACGCGATGCTGGTCGCCATCCACCGCCCCCTGGGCGTGGCGATCCTCTGCCTCGCGGCGCTGCGCCTGGCCAACCGCCTGCGGAAACCGGCACCGCCGCTGCCGGCGGATCTGCCGGCCTGGCAGGGCTTCGCGGCGCGCGCGTCGCACTGGCTGCTCTACGGGCTGATGCTGGGGCTGCCGCTGATCGGATGGGCCATGCAGTCGGCCGGCCAGGTGCCGGTGGTGCTCTATGGCCAGCTCGCCCTGCCCGCCATCCTGCCGGCCTCGCCGGGCCTGCATGCCGCGCTGCGCTCGGCCCATCAGCTGCTGGCCTATGGCCTGTTCCTGCTGGTCCTGCTGCATCTGGGGGCGGCGCTGATGCATCGCCTCCTGCGCCGCGACGGCGTCTTCCGCAGCATGGCGCCTTAGATCCGGCCTGCTGCCGCAGCCCGTGATCCCGGCGCTTCCGCGGATCCAGCTCAAGCCATCGCGCTCTGGGAACCCCCCTCGCGCCAGCCCGGCCGCGACAGACGCTCCGCCAGGAAATCGGCCAGCGCCTCGACCTTCGCCGGCCGGTTCCGCGCGGTGGGGGTGACGAAATACAGCCCGCCGGGCGCCAGCTGCCAGTCGGTCAGCAGCGCCTCGAGCCGGCCCGCGGCCAGATGCCCGGCGGCGATGAACTCCGGCAGCTCGGCGATGCCCATTCCCGCCAGCAGGGTCGGCAGCAGGGCATCGACATTGGTCACCCGCAGCGGGCCCGAGGGCGTGACCGCCTGCGCCGCGCCGTCCGGGCCGGTGAAGCGCCAGGCCTCGCCGCGCGCCCGGTAGGCATAGCCCAGGCAGTGATGCGCCACGAGGTCGCCGGGATGCTGCGGCCTGCCATAGCGCGCCAGATAGCCCGGCGCCGCCACGATCTGCCGCGTCATCGGGCAGAGCCGCCGGGCGACGAGGGAGGAATCCTCCAGCACGGCGATGCGCAGCGCGGCGTCGAAGCCCTCGCCGATCAGGTCGACGCTGGCATCGCTCAGATGCAGGTCGACGGCGATCTCCGGATAGGCCCGGAAGAATTCGGGCAGCAGCGGCGCCACCCAGCGCAGCCCGAAGGACATCGGCACCGCCAGCCGCACCGTGCCGCGCGGACGGTTGGCCAGCTCGCGCGCCGCGCTCTCCGCCGCCTCGGCTTCCCAGAGGACGCGGGTGGCACGCTCGGCCAGGCCCCGGCCCAGATCGGTCAGCGCCAGGCGGCGCGAGCTGCGGTTGAAGACGCGGCCGCCCAGCCGCTCCTCCAGCCGCGTCACGGCGCGCGACACCGTGGCGACGGAGACGCCCAGCGCCCGGGCCGCCCCGGCATAGGAGCGCTCCTCCGCCACCTTGGCGACCATGGCCAGGGCCTCGAAATCCGGCAGCTTCGACATCGACAATCCTGCAACGATGGCTTTCAACCCTTTCTATTTTGCCGGGACCGGGCTGGCCATAGGCTTCGGCCATCAACCAGCAACGGAGTTGCAGACATGGCTCGCAAGCTCGAAGGCAAGATCGCGGTCGTCACCGGCGGCACCAGCGGCATCGGCCTCGCCACCGCCCGGCGCTTCGCCGCCGAAGGCGCCCGCGTCTTCGTCACCGGCCGCCGCCAGGCGGAGCTCGACCGCGCGGTCGCGGCCATCGGCCCCGACGCCACCGGCATCCAGGCGGATTCCACCAAAGCCGAGGACCTCAACCGGCTCTACGAGAGGGTGAAGGCCGAGGCCGGGCGGATCGACGTGCTCTTCGCCAATGCCGGCGGCGGCACCATGCTGCCGCTCGGCGCCATCACCGAGGCGCAGTACGACGACATCTTCGGCCGCAACGTGAAGGCGGTGGTCTTCACCGTGCAGAAGGCGCTGCCGCTGCTGGTGGACGGCTCGGCGGTGATCCTGACCGGCTCGACGGCGGGGACGGTCGGCACGGCGGCCTTCAGCCTCTACAGCGCCTCCAAGGCGGCGGTGCGCAACCTGGCGCGCAGCTGGACGCTGGACCTGAAGCCGCGCGGCATCCGGGTCAACGTCATCAGCCCGGGCCCGGTGCGCACCACCGGCCTGGTCGAGCTCGCCGGCGACGACGCGGCGCAGCAGCAGGGGCTGCTGGACGCGCTGGCCGCGCAGGTGCCGCTCGGCCGCGTGGCGGAACCCGAGGAGATCGCCCGCGCGGTGCTGTTCCTGGCCTCCGACGACAGCAGCTTCGTCGCCGGTGCCGAGCTTTTCGCCGATGGCGGCCTGGCGCAGGTCTGACGCGTCCCGGCCCGGGAGGTCCCCGATGGACGACATCATCGCTTCCCTGCTGACCCGCAACCTCCTGGAGGTCTTCGGCGAGCGGGATCCGGCCCGGCGCCGCCGCGCCATCGCGGACCTCTTCGCCGGAGACGTGGTCTTCGCCGACCCGCATGGCCGCGCGACCGGTCATGCGGCGCTGGACCGGCAGGTGGAGGCCCTGCTGGCGCGTGCCCCCGGCTGGAGCTTCCGGGTCGCCGGGCCGGTCCAGGCGGTGCAGGAGGCGGGCCGCCTGGCCTGGGGCTTCGGCCCGCCCGGCGAGGCGCCGCGGGTCACCGGGCTGGACGTGATCCTGGTGCGGGAGGGCAAGATCGCCGCGCTCTACACCTTCCTCGATCCGGCGACAGATCCGGCTGCGGGCGCCGACGCGCGGCGGATCGGTCAGGCGTCGCCGCGGCCACCATCTCCCCGCCAGGAGCGCGCCCGAGGCTCGATCGCCTGACCGGGCAGGGCACGGTCGACGCCGGCCGCCTGGTGGCGGCCGCATGCATCTCCCCTTATACAATCTGGAAGAAATCCAACGTCGCGGTTGAGCGCCGCCTTCGCCGCGGCGGTGGATTCCCCGCACATTCGAGACTCCTGGCTGTCGATGTCGCGATTTCTGGCCCGGCGACCGTGGCTGGATTCGGTGCGGCCGGCGGCGCGTGTCGCAAAAATTCGTTGCGGTTGCCGGCCGGTCGATCCTGCGGCAAAGCTACGCCGCCCGGCCGGCCGGCTGCCGGATCGCGGGCGGCGCCGCACCGGGCGCAGGATCAACAGGATCGGGCGCCGAGGCCGTGACGGCCCGATCCCCAGGATGACAGGGGCCCGCGATGCCTGAGCGTCTTCGAGCGATGCTGGTGTATTTCAACGATGCCGTGCCTTTCCGGCTGAAGCCCGCCATCATCACGACCCTCTTCCTCGTCGCGCTGCTGCTGATGCCGGTCCCCGAGGGGCTGACGCCCAAGGCCTGGGGCCTGGTCGCCATCTTCCTCACCACCATCCTGGCCATCATCCTGAAGGTGATGCCGATCGGCGTGATGGCGATGATGGCGATCGTCATCGTCTCGCTGTCGCAGGTGACCAACACCACCTCGCGCGGGGCGATGGCGGATGCGCTGGGAAGCCTGTCCAATCCGCTGATCTGGCTGATCGTCATCGCCATCATGATCTCGCGCGGGTTGAAGAAGACCGGGCTGGGCAACCGGATCGGCCTGGCCTTCATCGCGCTGCTGGGCCGCCGCACCATCGGCATCGGCTACGGCCTGGCGGTGTGCGAGCTGCTGCTGGCGCCCTTCACGCCGAGCAACACCGCGCGTGGCGGCGGCATCGTGCATCCGATCATGAAGTCGATCGCCGCGACCTTCGGCTCCGACCCGGCCCAGGGCACCGAGCGGAAGATGGGCACCTACCTGTCGCTGGTGAACATCCATGCCAACACCATCACCTCGGGCATGTTCATCACGGCGACCGCCCCCAATCCGCTGGTGGTTGACTATGTCGCGCGGGTGACACAGGGGAATTTCCATCTCTCCTGGACCGACTGAGCGCTCTACATGGTCGTGCCTGCGCTCACCTGCCTGCTGGCCATGCCGCTGGTCATCGCCCTGCTGTCGCCGCCGGAGGTGAAGGCGACGCCGGACGCCGTCGGCTATGCGCGCGGGGAGCTCGCGAAGATGGGTCCGCTCTCGGGCAAGGAGAAGGTGATGATCGGCACCTTCGGCCTGCTCCTCGTGCTCTGGGCCAATGTGCCCGCCATGATCCTGGGCCCGGCCTTCACCCTGGACCCGACGGCCGTCGCGCTGGTCGGGCTCTTCGCGCTGATCATCACCGGCACGCTCGACTGGGACGACGTGCTGTCGGAGAAGAGCGCCTGGGACACGCTGATCTGGTTCGGCGCCCTGGTGATGATGGCCGAGCAGCTCAACAAGGTCGGCGTCATCGCCTGGCTCTCGGCCGGGCTGCAGGGCGGCATCGCCGCCGCCGGCCTGGGCTGGGAGCTGGCGGCGGCGCTGCTGGTGCTGCTGTTTGTGTTCTCCCACTACATGTTCGCCAGCACCACCGCGCATATCAGCGCCATGATGCTGGCCTTCCTGACCGTCGGCGTGCAGCTGGTGCCGGCCGACTATGTCGTGCTGTTCCTGATGATGATGGTCGCAGGCTCCACCATCATGATGACGCTGACCCATTATGCCACCGGCACCTCGCCGATCATCTTCGGCAGCGGCTATGTCTCGCTCGGCGAGTGGTGGAAGGTCGGCTTCGTGATGTGCGTGCTGGAGCTGGTGGTCTTCGCCCTGCTCGGCGGGCTGTGGTGGAAGATCCTCGGACTCTGGTAGCCTGACCCATCGCCAGCAGAGGAGGCCGCCATGACCGAGCCGGGATCCGAGGCGCCGCCCGAGATCGCCTTCACCTTCGACGGCCAGCCGATCCGCGCCCGCGCCGGCGCGACCCTGCTGCAGGCCTGGATCGCCGCCGGCCTGCCGCTGACGGAGAATGTCGGCTGCATGGGCCAGGGCGTCTGCGGCGCCTGCCGCGTCCTGGTGCGCCGCCCGGGCGAGCGGCTGGCCGGCACCGCCCTGGCCTGCGAGATGCAGGCCGAGGCGGGCATGCAGGTCTCCTTCGTCGATCACTTCCCCGCGCGCCGCGCGCATGCCTATGACCTGCATGCGCTGACCGACAGCTGGACGGCGCTGGAGCAGATCGACCGTGTCTTCCCGGAGGCGCGACATTGCCGCCATTGCGGCGGCTGCGACCATGCCTGCCCCAAGGGCATCGCGGTGCAGCGCATGGTGACCCTGGCCGCCGAGGGCCAGGCCTTCGCCGCCGCTGCCCTGTTCGACCATTGCGTGCTCTGCAACCTCTGCGTCGCGGCCTGCCCGGAACACATCGACCCGGCCCATCTCGGCCAGTTCGTCCGACGCATGACCGCCGCGCTGACGCTGCGCCCGGCCGATCTGATCGCGCGGCTGCGGGAGATCGAGCAGGGCGGCCAGCCGATCGATCCGGAGGCCCCCGGCGCCAACCCGGCCGCGGCGCCGTCGCCATGACGCGGCCCTATCCGGCGGCGCTCGCCGCCTGGCGCGGCGCGGCCCCTGCCCCGGCCGTGGCGAGCCCCCTGCCGGTGCCCGCGCTGCTCGAGCGCTTCCATCCCGACCGGCAGCACAGCGCGATGGTGACGCTCGCGGTCGGAAGCAGCGCCGGCCAGCCCTGCCGCGCCGAGCTGGCCGCGCTGCTGCAGGCCGATGCGCTGGTCGAGGATGTCGACATCGCCGGCGCGCCGGTGCTGGAGGCGGACGTGCTGGTCATCGGCGGCGGCGGCGCCGGCTGCGTCGCCGCCCTGACCGCGGCGCGCGCCGGGGCGCGCGTGCTGCTGGCCACCAAGCTGCGCCTCGGCGACAGCAACACGGTGATGGCGGAGGGCGGCATCCAGGCCGCCATCGGCGCCGAGGACAGCCTGCAGCGGCATTTCGAGGACACGCTGCGCGCCGGGCATTTCGTCGCCGACAAGGCGCTGGTCGCGGCGCTGGTGTCGGACGGGCCGGCGGCGATCCGCTGGCTGATCCAGGAGGGCATGAGCTTCGACCTCGCCCCCGGCAGCGACCGGATGGGCGGCCAGCTGCTGCGCCGCAAGCCCGGCGGCGCCACGGCCGCGCGCCTGCTCTCCTATCGCGACTTCACCGGGCTCGAGATGATGCGCGCGCTGCGCGAGGCGACGCTGCTGCAGCCCGGCATCACCCTGCTCGACCGCCACCCGGCGCTGGAGCTGCTGACCGACGACCGCGGCCGCTGCGCCGGGGCGGTGCTGCACGACCTGGCGCAGGGCCGCCCCGTGCTGGCCCGGGCCGGCGCCACGCTGCTGGCGACGGGCGGCGCCGGCCGGCTGCATGCGGCGGGCTTCCCCACCTCCAACCACTATGGCGCCACCGCCGACGGGCTGGTCCTCGCCTATCGCGCGGGCGCCGCGCTGCGCGACATGGACAGCCTGCAATACCACCCGACCGGCATCGCCTGGCCGCCGCACATGACCGGCGCGCTGGTCAGCGAGGCGGCGCGCGCCTCCGGCGCCGCCCTGGTCAACGGCCTGGGCGCCCGCTTCGTCGACGAGCTGGCGACGCGCGACGTCGTCGCCGCCGCCATCCTGCGCGAGATCGCGGAAGGCCGCGGCATCGGCCGCGACGGCGTCGAGGGCGTCTTCCTCGACACCCCGGGGCTGGAGGCGCGCGAGCCCGGCATCCTGGCGCAGCGGCTGGTGACGCTGACGCATCTGGCCGGGCGGGCCGGCTTCGATGCGGCGCAGGAGCCGTTCCTGGTGCGCCCGACCCTGCATTACCAGAATGGCGGCGTGGCGATCGACGCGGCCGGCCGCACCGCGGTGCCGGGGCTGCTCTGCGCCGGGGAGGTGACCGGCGGCCTGCACGGGCGCAACCGGATGATGGGCAATGCGCTGCTGGAGCTGGTGGTCTTCGGCCGCCGCGGCGGCCAGGCGGCGGCCGAGGATGCACGCGGCGAGCGGCCGCGCAGCATCGGCCTGAACCACCTGGCCGAATGGCGGCGCGGGCTGATCGCGCAGGGCCTGCCGCTGACGCGCAGGACGCCGATCCTGTTCCCGCCCTACGGCAATTTCGACGCCACCGCCGACCGGGGCCGCGCGGCATGAGCGGGCCCCAGACGCCTTCCCAGACGCGACCGCTGACCTGCACGGAGGTCCAGGTCGGCGCCGATCTCGCGGCCTGGATGGCGGCGGGGGGCGGCGCGGCCCTGCGCCGCGGGCTGCAGGACCCGGCGGCGATCATCCCCGCGCTCGAGGCCGCGGGCCTGCGCGGCCTGGGCGGCGCCGGCTTTCCGACGCACCGCAAATGGGCCGCCGTGGCCGCGCAGCCCGGCCCAGGGAACGGCCCAGGGAACGGCCCAGGGAACGGCCCAGGGAACGGCCCAGGGAACGGCCCAGGGAACGGCCCAGGGGACAGCCCGGAAAAATGGGTCATCTGCAACGGCAACGAGGACGAGCCCGGCACCTTCAAGGACCGCTTCCTGCTGACGCGCACGCCGCATCAGGTGATCGAGGGCGCCCTGCTGGCGGCGCTCGCCGTCGGCGCCGCGCAGGTCGCGCTCTACGTCAACCCGCGCGAGACCGCCGCCGTCGCCGTGATGCGGGCGGCGGTGCAGGCCTGGGACGGCCATGCGCTGCTGCGGCAGCTGTCCGACGCCATCGGCGCGCCGCTGCGCCTCGCGGTCCGCGAAGGCTCCGGCCTCTATATCGGCGGCGAGGAGACGGCGGCGGTCGCCAGCGTGATGGGCGGCTTCCCCTTCCCCTCGCTGAAGCCGCCCCTGCCGGTGGAGCAGGGCGTCGACGGCGCCCCCACCCTGGTGAACAACGTCGAGACCCTGGCCCAGGCGGGGCTCGTCCTGCGCATCGGGGCCGCGGCCTATCGCGCGCTGGGCCGCGGCGACGCCCCGGGCACCAAGCTCTACTCGCTGTCCGGCGACGTGCTGCGCCCGGGCCTGCACGAGCTGCCGATGGGCGTCACCCTGCGCGAGCTGGTCTTCGAGCATGGCGGCGGCATGCTGGCCGGACGGCCGTTCAAGGCGGTCTTCACCGGCGGGCCGTCCAACACGCTGCTGACGGCCGCCGATCTCGACGTGCGGCTGGATTTCGACAGCCTGCGCGAACGCGGCTCCCGCCTCGGCACCGGCGCGATGATCGTCGTCGGCGAGGGCACCAGCATCCTGCGCAAGACGGCGGAATACGTCGCCTTCTTCGCCGCCAATTCCTGCGGCCAGTGCCCCTCCTGCAAGATCGGCACGCACCAGGCCTCGCGCATCCTGGCGCGGATCGAGGCCGGGACCGGCCGCGCCGGCGACCTCGAGGCGCTGGACCACCTGACGCAGCTGCTGCCCGGCAGCGGGCGCTGCGGGCTGGTCGACGGGGCGGCGACCGTGCTGGCCTCGTCGCTGCGCAGCTTCCCGGAGGAATATGCCCGCGCGCTGGCGCGGCGGGCGTAACGCCCGGCACAACCCCATTCCTAAGCCCGCGGCCCCGTGTCACATTACTGTAAAATAACGGCAGGCCCATGTTCCGGAGGGCCTGTCCGAGGGGGAGGTCCGCCATGCTGTCGCCAGTCCTGTCACGCCGCGCCATGCTCGCCGCCGGCGGCGCCGCCGCCCTGCTGCCGGGGGTGGCCCGCGCCCAGCTCGAGCAGCGGGTGGTGGTGGTCACCAGCTTCTCCCGCGACGTAACCACGCCCTTCGCCACCGCCTTCGAGAAGGCCCATCCCGGCACCAAGGTCGAGATCCAGAACCGCAACACCAATGCCGCGGTGGCCTTCATCCGCGAGACCCGCTCCAGCCCGCCCGACCTGATGTGGGCCAGCGCGCCGGATGCCTTCGAGGTGCTGAAGCAGGGCAGCCTGCTCGCGAAGCCGGCCATCGACACGTCCGGCATCCCCGAGCGCATCGGCGGCCAGCCGACCAACGATCCGGATGGCCGCTATTTCGGCTTCGCGGTCAGCGGCTACGGCATCATGTACAACACGCGCTACCTCCGCGCGAACCGCCTGCCCGAGCCGAAGGAATGGGCCGACCTGACCAAGCCCGTCTATCAGGGGCATGTCGGCATCTCGGCCCCCAGCCGCTCGGGCACCACGCATTTGACGGTCGAGACCATCCTGCAGGGCGAGGGCTGGGCCAAGGGCTGGGCGCAGCTGCTGGAGATGGCGGGCAACTTCGCCCAGGTCTCCGACCGCAGCTTCGGCGTGCCGGATGCGGTGAACAGCGGGCAGTATGGGCTCGGCATCGTCATCGACTTCTTCGGCCTCTCGGCCAAGGCCTCGGGCTTCCCGGTGGAGTTCGTCTATCCCTCCGTCACCACCCTGGTGCCGGCCAATATCGCGATGATCGAGGGGGCGCGGAACCCGAATGCCGCCCAGGCCTTCATCCGCTTCCTGCTCTCGCCCGAGGGCCAGCAGATCCTGCTCGACCCCAAGGTGATGCGGCTGCCGGTGCGTGCCGAAACCTATGCCAGGGCGCCGGCCGGCTTCCCCAACCCCTTCACCAATCCGAGCCTCGGCGCCCGGGTGAGCTTCGACAACGACGTCTCCGAGCTCCGCTATGAGCTGCTGAACAGCCTGTTCGACCGCGTCATCACCTTCCGGCTGAAGGAGCTGGTCGAGGCCTGGAAGGCCGTCCGCGCCGCCGAGGCGCAGCTGGCCAAGTCGAGCACCGCCGAAGGCCAGCGCCTGCTGGCCGAGGCCCGGGCGAAGCTGACCACCGTCCCCGTCACCGAGGCCCAGGCCGCCGACCGCGCCATCGCCGGCGCCTTCCGCGCGGCGAAGCCCGACCAGCCCTCGGCCGGCCGCCAGGCGCAGTTCGAGGAGGAATGGGACCGCGCCGCCGTCGCTGGCTACGCCGAAGGCAAGCGCCTCGCCGAGCAGGCGCAGCGGGCCCGGTGAGCGCCGCCATCGCGCGCCCCCGGCGGGCGCGGCTGCGCGTCGAGGCCAGCCTCAGCCAGGTCGTCGCGGCGCTCCTGGTCGCCGCCTTCCTGCTGGCCTTCCTGCTGGTGCCGGTGGGGCGGGTGATCCTGACCGCCTTCCTGGACCCGGCGGGCGGCTTCACCCTGGTGCATTTCGCCGATTTCTTCCGCACCAGCCTGTTCCTGGAGAGCTTCTGGAACAGCCTCTATGTCGCCGGGCTGAGCGTGGTCTTCGCCTCGGTCCTGGCGGTGCCGCTGGCGGTGATCCTGGCGCGCTACCGCTTTCCCGGCCGCGCGCTGATCGCGACGCTGGGCGTGCTGCCGCTGGTGATGCCGCCCTTCGTCGGCGCGGTCGCCATGCAGCTGATCTTCGGCCGCAACGGCACGGTCAACCTGCTGCTGATGGACTGGTTCGACCTGCGCCTCGACCTGATGGAGGGGCTGAACGGCGTCATCTTCGTCCAGTCGCTGCACTACTTCCCGTTCATCCTGATGAACCTCGCGGCCTCGCTCTCCAACATCGACGTGGCGATGGAGGAGGCCGGGCAGAATCTCGGCGCGCGCGGCCTGACATTGCTGCGCACCATCGTGCTGCCGCTGTCGCTGCCGGGCTATCTGGCCGGCGCCAGCCTGGTCTTCGTCAAGGTCTTCGACGATCTCGCCACGCCGCTGCTGCTCAACGTCACCAACATGCTGGCGCCGCAGGCCTATCTGCGCGTCACCTCGGTCGGGCTGGCCGACCCGATGGGCTATGTGATCAGCGTCATCCTGATCGCGGTGTCGCTGGCGGCCATGGTCGGCTCCGGCCTGCTGCTGCGCGGGCGCGACTATGCGACGGCGCAGCGCGGCGGCGGCGGGCTGTCGCAGCGGCGCATGACGGGGCAAGGCAAGCTGCTCGCCTGGCTCTTCGTCGTGCCGGTGCTGTTCCTGGTGCTGGCGCCGCATCTGGGCATCCTGCTGCTGAGCCTGGCCACCATCTGGTCCTTCAGCCCGCTGCCCGACGCCTTCACCCTGGCGCATTACGGCACCGTGCTGCGCGAGACGCCGCAATTCCTGACCAACACCCTGCTGTTCTGCGGCATCGCGGCGCTGATCGACGTGGTGCTGGGGGTGGTGATCGCCTGGCTGGTGCATCGCACGAAGCTGCCCGGGCGAGCGCTGCTCGACCTCGCCGCGATGTCGGCGCTGGCCGTGCCCGGGCTGGTGCTGGGCATCGGCATCCTGCGCACCTATTTCGACACCCGGCTGCCCGGCGGTGATTCGCTGGCCACCTGGTGGGGCATGCTGATCATCGTCCTCGCCATCCGCCGCCTGCCCTATGCCCTGCGCGGCGCGACGGCCGCGCTGCGCCAGGTGCATCGCAGCCTGGAGGAGGCGGCGGAGAATGTCGGCGCCGGCAAGGCCGCGACGCTGGCCCGCATCACCGTGCCGCTGATGGCCGGCGGGCTGGCGGCGGCCTTCGTCACCAGCTTCGCCACCGCCGCCGTGGAGCTCTCCGCCACCCTGGTCCTGGTGACGCGCGACGTCGACGCGCCGCTCTCCTACGGGATCTACATCTACATGCAGAGTGCTGCCGGCCGCGGCCCGGGCGCCGCGCTCGGCGTCATCGCCGTGCTGGCCGTCGCCCTCTGCACCTGGGCCGCGCATGCGGTCGCCGAGCGCGAGCGCAGCCGCCGCGCCAGAACATCCGAAGCCCAGGAGGCCGCATGAGCGTCGAGGTCGAGGCCGTGTCCTTTGGATACGGCGCCACGCGGGTGCTGGAGGATGTCTCGCTCTCGGTGCGCCAGGGGGAGTTCTTCGCCTTCCTCGGCCCCTCGGGCAGCGGCAAGACCACGCTGCTGCGGCTGATCGCGGGCTTCGGCACGCCGGATCAGGGCCGCATCGTCATCGGCGGCCGCGACATGACCCGCACCCCGCCCTGGAGCCGCAATGTCGGGCTGGTCTTCCAGAACTACGCGCTGTGGCCGCACATGACGGTCGGGCAGAACGTGGCCTTCGGGCTGGAGCGCCGCGGCGTCGGGCGCGCCGAGCGCGACCGCAAGGTGCGCGCGGCCCTCGACCTGGTGGGGCTGGTCCATCTGATCGACCGCCGCCCGGCGCAGCTCTCGGGCGGCCAGCAGCAGCGCGTCGCCATCGCGCGGACGCTGGCGATCGAGCCCGAGGTGCTGCTGCTCGACGAGCCGCTCTCCAACCTCGACGCCGCGCTGCGGGCCGGCGTCCGGCAGGAGCTGGTGGCGCTGCAGCGACGCCTCGGCCTGACCACCATCCTGGTCACCCATGACCAGGAGGAGGCCAATGCCGCCGCCGACCGCATGGCCGTGCTCGACGGCGGCAAGGTGCTGCAGGTGGGCCCGCCGGCGGAGCTCTACGACCGCCCGGTCAACCGCTTCGTCGCCGGCTTCCTCGGCACCGCCAACCTGATCGAGGGCGAGGTGAGTGGCGGCATCTTCCGCGCCGGCCGCGCCGTGCTGCCGCTGGCCGAGCCCGCCGCCGACGGCCCCGCCACCCTGGCGCTGCGGCCGCAGAGCCTGCGCCTGGCGCGGGTCGCCGAGCCCGGCGCCCTGCCCGCCCGGGTGCTGCGCGCCGAGTTCCTGGGCGGCCATCTGCGCTACACGCTGGACCTCGACGGCCTGACCCTGATCGCCGAGGAAAGCCACCAGCGCGGCCGCGCGCCGCTGGCGCCGGGCGAGGCGATCCAGCTGGTGGTGGATCCGCGGCAGGTCTCGGTGATCTAGGCACGGCGGGGCGGGCGCGGCCGGTCCGCCGCTGCCTTGCGGCGGCCTTGCTTCGGCCTGATCCCGGACACGCTGCCCGCGGAGACTGCCGGCATCGGAGTTTTCCTCCGGGGAGGTTCAGATGCGTCGGATCGTCATCGCGGCCATGGCCGCCACCCTCGTCGCCAGCTCGCTGACCCTGGGGGCGCCCGGCGCCGCGGCGGCGCCGCTCCCCTTCGTCGCCCCGCCCGGCATGGTCCCGCCCGGCATGGCCTTGGCTGCGCAATACCAGACGGTGCAGTACTGGGACCCGCGCGGCTATGACAATGGCTGGGAACGGCGGCAGCAATGGCGCGCCTGGCGCCGGGAACAGGACGAGGCGCGCATCGCCGAGGCCGCGCGGCGCGAGGCCTGGCGCATCGAGCAGGAGCGCGAGCAGCGCCGCGCCTGGCGCCACCAGAACGGCTACGGCCCGCGCCACGGCGGCTGGTGACCGGGCGGGCGCGGCAGCCCGCCTGCCGAAGCGCAGGCGGGCCTCAGCCGGCCCCCTGTGCCTCGCGCACCACCTGCAGCACCGCCTCATGCGTCGCCAGGATCCGCCGCAGCGTGGGCTTGCCCTTGTCGCTGGCCTCGGCGATGCCTTCGTGCATCTCCTCGATGCCGGCCAGCATCTGCTCGGCAAGGCCGGCGAGGCGGTCCTGGAACTGCTCGCCATCCTCCTTCAGCTCGGCCTTCCACAGCGCCAGGACGCGGGTCAGCTCGGTGGCGGCGCGGTTCGGCGGGACGCCCGCCTGCATCAGCTTGATGAGGGGGGCGAGATCGGCGGCAGGGGAGCGGGGCATGCGGCGCAGGATAGGCGCGCGGCCCCCGGAAGGCCAGATGACGGGCTGCCGCGGCGGCGCCGCGTCTTCCGGGGCCGGCCGCTGTTCACGAAGAGCGCCAAGGTGACGCCGCGCTGGTCCAACATATGTTAAAGAATTCGCCGAAGATACTGGAAGCAGAAGCTCTGGCATAAGAAGAGATCGATTAAAAATCGACGTCACTATTAGACCGATCGCCGTTCCGCGCGTTTCCGCCTCATCCCCGGCCAATCAGGGCCGGCGCGGAAGGAGACCCATCGGCATGGCCGAGAAGACGCTGAACGACGCCTTCTACGAGACCCTGAAGGATGTCTACTACGCCGAGAAGCAGTCGGTGCGCGCGCTGAAGAAGGCGGCCAAGGCCGCCGAGGCGCCGGCGCTGAAGGACGCCTTCACCACCCATGCCGAGGAGAGCGCCAACCAGGTGGAGCGCCTGGTCCGCGTCTTCGAGCTGCTCGGTAAGCCGGCCCGCGCCAAGACCTGCGAGGCGATGCAGGGG
Source organism: Teichococcus deserti (assembly GCF_001982615.1). Lineage (GTDB taxonomy): Bacteria > Pseudomonadota > Alphaproteobacteria > Acetobacterales > Acetobacteraceae > Pseudoroseomonas > Pseudoroseomonas deserti. The sequence goes on from NZ_MLCO01000173.1 coordinate 44,076, forward strand.
CTGAGCGCCGAGATGGAGGAGGATCTCGAGGATTTCGCCGGCACCGAGGCGGCGGACCATGTGCTGGTCGGCTGCGCCCAGGCGGTCGAGCATTACGAGATCGCCCGCTACGGCCTGCTGAAGAGCTGGGCGCAGAAGCTCGGCCTGGACGAGGCCGGGCAGCTGCTCGACGAGACCCTGCAGGAGGAGAAGCGGACCGACGCCCTGCTGACCGAGCTCGCCGAGGGGCTGCCCTATGGCGCCGCCGGCGAGGAGGACGGCGCCGGGGAGGATGACGCGGACGACGCCGCCGCGGCGCCCCGGTCGAAGTCGAAGGCCAAGTCCAAGGCCTGACCCCGCGCGCGCCCGGCCGCAGCCACTGGCCGCGGCGACCGGGCGCGCGCCCCTCTCCCCCCTGCGTCCTCCCGACCTG
>NZ_MLCO01000174.1 GCF_001982615.1 Teichococcus deserti
CCACCAGCCGGGCGGCGGGCTCGGGGGTTTCGGCTGCGGCGCGCAGGGCACTGAGAGAAGCCTCGCCGGCGGCGCGGTCATGCCAGGCGGCGGAAAGCTCGCGCAGCGGCTCGAAGAAGGCCGGCGCCAGCAGCAACAGGAAGAACCCCTGGGACAGGGTCAGGCGGTCGCCCCAGGCGCCGAAGTCGAACTGGCCCAGCAGGTGGAAGCCGATCTGCACGGCGACCAGCGCGACGCCCAGCGCCGCGAACAGCTCCAGCACCGCGCTGGAGAGAAAAGCGATGCGCAGCACCGCCATGCTGCGCGCCCGCAGCGATTCCGCCTGGGCGCGCAGGCGGCGCGCGGTGGCATCCACCGCCCCCAGCGCGCGGATGCTGGCCAGGCCGCGCAGGCGGTCCAGCAGAAAGCCGTTCATGCCGCCGAGCTCGAGCATCTGCGCCTCGGAGGCCGCCCGGGCGCGCCAGCCGATCAGCGCCATGAACAGCGGGATCAGCGGCGCCGCCAGCAGCAGCGCCAGCGCCGACAGCCAGGAGAAAGGCAGGATGGCGAGCAGGATGACCGGCGGCAGCAGGGTGGCGCGCAGCCGGGCGGTGCGGAAGCGCAGCAGGTAAGGCAGCACGGCATCGGCCTGCTCGGCGACCAGGCTGGCGGCGGCACCGGAAGAAAGCCGCGTCGCATCCAGCGGCGAGCGGGCGGCCAGCGCGTCCAGCGCTTTTGCCCGCAGCTCGGAGAGCATCCGCCGGCTGCCGGCGAAGACCATGCGGCCGCCCAGCGCCTCCAGCCCGGCCCGCGCGGTGCCCAGCGCCAGCAGGCCCGCGGCGGGGGCGGTCATGGCCGACAGACCGGCGCCCTCGGACAGCGCCTGCACGGCGCCGGCCAGGATCCAGGCCATGGGCAGCCAGAGCAGCGCGGCGCCGGCCTGCAGCAGCGCGCCGCGGCGGATCGCGGCCGGCAGTTCTTGCCGCGCGGCGCGGGGCGCCGGGGGGGCCGCGGGCATCGCGACGGGCGCGGCCGCCGGCGAGGCCGGGGCCTCGGCGAGGCGCGTCGCATGCTGCTGGTCCTGCAAGTCCACCGGGTCCTGTCCCTTCCTGACCACGCCGGCTTAGCGGCCGGCAGCCCCCCGCGTCCTTGCGCTGCATCAAGTCCGGCATCGCCCGCTTATATAAAAACCGGCGCATGCTCCGGGCATGCGGGGGCAGCGCCGGAACGCGGTCTCGTTCCGGGATCGATGGTCGAAAAGCGTTGTCGTGTCGGGGCTTAGCGGCCCTGGCGCGGCAGCCAGTCGAGGCGGGCGCCGTGCGGATCGGTCCTCGCACAGGGCGCGCCGTCGATCGCCATGACAAACTGTCCACCCTCCGCTGCCGGCGGGACGGGCCAGGGCATGACGCCAGGAGCCTCGTTGCTGATCCAGTGCTGGCCGATCGTCGGGGCGATGGCCGCGAAGGCGGCGCGGCCCTCGGGCGGCAGATAGGCCAGGACGGCGGTGTGGAAGATGACGAGCGTGGCGTCGCGCGGCGCCTCGGCGGCCAGCTGGGACAATCGTCCGACAGCAGGTCGCCCTGCACCACGCGCGGGCGCTGGATCGCCGCGATGTCGAGCGCGGCGCGCAGCCGGTCGCGGCGGGCGGTCTGCTCCGGCCAGACCAGGCATTCCAGCCAGGCGCGGTCTTCCGGGTTGGCGGCGTCCAGCGGGTTCAGGTCCAGCCCGGCGCGCCAGACCACCGGCGGGATCGTCGTGGGGATCGGCGTCGCGTCGTTCACCGCGCAGGGCAGCAGCGGGCCGGTCGTGCCCAGGCGCCTGCCGTCGAAATCGTAGCTGTAGAAATCCGGCAGCAGGCAGAGCCCGGCCGAGGCGCCGACCTCCAGCAAGGCCAGCGGCGGCTTCAGCCTGGCGAGCAGCGGCAGCAGCGTGGCGCAGCGGCCCGGCTCGTTGGTCTGGGTGGCGCGGGCCAGCATCAGCGCGCGCAAGGCTTCCTGTTCCGCCAGCAAGGTTGCGCGGAATTTTCCGGCGTTGTCCTGCACGCCGAAAAGCTGGCGGAAGGCTGCCAGCAGCAGGTTGGGCTGCCGCTTCGGCGCCGGCATCGTCAGCAGGACATCGAGGATCCCGTCGTCGCCCGCGACGAAGTCCGAAAGGCGCTCGTAGAGCGGCGAGCGGCCGCGGGCTTCCTCGGCGGCGAAGCGGCGGTAGCGGGCGGCGGTGGCGGCGCGGTCATCCATGGCGCTCTCTCCTCCCTCGGCCGCGCCGAAGGTGCAACGATCGCGCGGCGGGGGAATTCTGCTCCCGACACCGCGGGAGGAAAAGCCGATGAAGCCGGCTGCCGAACTGGCGCGCCTGGCGCACACCCCGTTCCCCGGCCAGAGCGAGGCCTATCGCGCCGCGCGCGAGGCCCTGCTGGCCGAGGAAATCGAGTTCCGCCGCCACATGACCCGGCTGGTCGCGCAGCGCCGCGCCCTGCCGCCGGGACCGATCATCGAGAAGGACTACCGCTTCCGCGACGCCAGCGGCGCCGAGCGCGGGCTGATTGATCTCTTCGGGCGGCACGACACGCTGGTCACCTATTTCTGGATGTTCGGGCCGCAGCGCGAGGAACCCTGCCCGATGTGCACCAACTGGCTTGGTGCGGTCGAAGGGAATGCCGCCGATATCGCGCAGCGCGTGGCGCTGAAGATCCTCGGCCGCAGCAGCGTCGAGCGGCAGCGCGGCTTCGCGACGTCGCGAGGCTGGAAGGATCTGGACTTCGTGCAGACCATCGGCGACGACTATGCGCGCGACCTCGGCATCCTGATGGAGGATGGCGCCGAATATCCGGCGCTCGTCGTCTATCGCCGCGACGGCGACCGGGTGCGGCTGTTCTGGGCCAGCGAGATGACCGGCGAGATGGCCGATCCCGGCCAGGACCCGCGCGACGCCCCCGATATCGCGTCGCTTTGGTCGATCCTGGACCTGACGCCGGAGGGGCGGCCCGAGGGCTGGTATCCGAAGCTGCGCTACTGAGGCGCCATGGTCGCGCGGGCGCCGGCCAGAGCCGGGCTGCGGCCGCAGGCCTCGCCGAGCAGCAGCAGCGCCGGGCCGCCGCCGACCCAGCCGCCGGCGTCGCGCGCCACCTCGGCGAAGCTGCCCAGCAGCATCCGCTGGTCGGGCGAGCCGCCGCGCTCGATGAAGGCGGCCGGCGTGGTCGGATCGGCGCCGGCGGCGACCAGGCCCGCGAAGAACTGCGGCAGCGTCGTCACGCCCATATAGACGGCGATGGTCTGGCCGGGGCGGGCAAGGGCGTCGAAATCCACCGCCAGCCGGCCGTCGCTGGTATGGCCGGTGACGAAGGTGACGCTGCGCGCCGCCTCGCGATGGGTCAGCGGAATGCCGGCCTGGGCAGCGCAGGCCAGCGCCGCGGTGATGCCGGGCACCACCTCGAAAGCGATGCCGGCTTCGGCCAGGGCCTCGATCTCCTCGCCGCCGCGGCCGAAGACGAAGGGATCGCCGCCCTTCAGCCGCACCACCTTCCTGCCGGTTCGCGCCAGGCGGACCAGCAGGGCGTTGATCTCTTCCTGCGGCACCGAATGCGCGCCGCGGGATTTGCCGACGTCGATGCGGTCGGCGTCGCGGCGGGCCAGGTCCAGCACGGCGGCCGAGACCAGCCGGTCATGCACGACGACATCGGCCTCGCCCATCAGCCGCAGGGCGCGCAAGGTCAGCAGATCGGCCGCGCCCGGCCCGGCGCCGACCAGATGCACCATCCCGGCGGTCGCGGTCTCGGCGGCCTCCAGCGCGGCGGCGAAGGCGGCCTCGGCCTCCGCCTGGCGGCCCTCTTCGGCCAGCTGCGCCGGGCGGCCGGAAAAGACGCGCTCCAGGAAGCGGCGGCGGGCGCCCAGCTCCGGCAGCTTTTCTCTCAATGGCCCGCGGAAGCGCTCGGCCAGGGCGGCGATGCGGCCGAGGCCCGGGGAAAGCACGGCCTCGATCCGCTGGCGGATCAGCCGCGCCAGCAGGGGGGCGGTGCCGGCGGTGCCGATGGCCACCGTCACCGGGTCGCGGTCGATGACCGCCGGGGTGACGAAGGAGGACAGCGCCGGCCGGTCCACCACGTTCACCGGAATGCCGCGCGCCTGGCAGGCTGCCGACAGCGCCCGCAGCTCGTCCTCCGGCGCGCCGGCGGCGCAGGCCAGCGCCACCCCGTCCAGCAGCGCCGGCGAGAAGCGGGAGGCTTCGCGCAGCCGCGCGCCGGCGGCGGTCAGCAGCCGGGCCTTGGCCGCCAGGGCCTCGCCCTCGCCCAGCAGCAGCACGTCGCGGCCCTGCAGGTCGAGGAAGAGGGGGAAGTGGCGCATGCGCCGCTCCTTACGCCGCGCGCCGGCCGGACGCCAAGGGCTTTGGTCTTGCCAGGGAAAACCCGCCCCGGCCTCCATTGCGCGAACGCACCGCCCCCGACTTACCCACACCCCTATCCACGAAATCTGTGGATTCTTTTCCGGGCTGCCGCCGTCCGGTGGAGACGGCGGGTGAAACGGCCACGGACTGCCAGCGTGGCGCGGCGGGGCGCTGGAGCGTGATGGCTTGCGGTGGACCCAGCGAAGAGCCCGAATGACGCCGTCTAGGGCGTCGGCGTCGGCGTCGGCGTCGGCGTCGGCTGCGGCAGCAGGAGCGCGGCGCAGCCGGCCAGCACCGCCTCCGGCGCGACCGGCTTGCGCAGCATGGTGAAGGCGCCGGCATCCGCGACCAGGCGGAGCACCGTCGCATCGGCATCGCCCGGATGGCCGGTCAGCAGCAGGGCCGGCAGGCGCGGCTGGCGGGCGCGGATCGCCTCGACCAGCTGCAGCCCGTTCATCCCCGGCATCGCCAGGTCGGTGATCATCAGGTCGAAGGTCGCCTCCCGCTCCAGCAGGGCCAGGGCGTCGCGGCCGCCTTCGGCCTCGACCACCACCAGGCCGCGCTCGCGCAGCCATTCGGCCAGCAGGCGGCGCACCAGCGGCTCGTCATCGACCAGCAGGACGCGGGCGCCCTCCGGCACCTCGGCCCCGGCATGGGCCGGCGGGCTGCGGCGCAAGGTCACCTCGTCGGCCTCGGGCAGCCAGAGGGTGACGCGGGTGCCCTTGCCCGGCTTGCTGTCGATGGCCAGCGTGCCGCCCGACTGCTGGGCGAAGCCGGTGGCCATGGCGAGGCCGAGCCCGGTGCCCTGGTCCTTCGGCTTGGTGGTGAAGAAAGGCTCGGCCGCCTGGGCCAGCGTCGCCGCATCCATGCCCGTGCCGGTGTCGGTGACGTCGAGCCGCAGGTAGCGGCCGGGGGCCAGGCCCGGCCGGCCCTCGCCGATATTCTCCAGCACGGCGCCCAGCACCAGCCGGCCGCCGCCCATCGGCCGCATGGCGTCGCGGGCATTGACCGCCAGGTTGATCAGCACCGCCTCCAGCTGGCCGCGATCGGCCATGGCGGGGGGCAGGTCGGGGGCGACGGCCAGCCGCACCTCGACGATGGCGCCGAGGGTATGGCTCAGCACCTCGCGCAGGCCTTCCATCAGGGGGGCGATCTCGATCGCCTCGGCGCGCAGCTGGCCGCGGCGGGCGAAGGCCAGCAGGCGCTGGGTCACCGAGGCGCCGCGCTCGCCGGCGCTGATCACCATCTCGGCCAGCTTGCGGATGCCGGGATCGGTGGTGCGGCGGGTGATCAGCTTGGCGCCGCCCAGCGCCGCCTGCAGCACGTTGTTGAAGTCATGCGCGATGCCGCCGGCCAGCCGCCCGAGCGATTCCATGCGCTGGGCATGGGCCAGCCGCTCCAGCACGCTTTCGCGGTCGCGCCGGGCCTGCACCAGATCCTGCTGGGTGCGGCTGTGCTCCAGCCAGAGGATCGACAGCGCGATGGCAGCCAGCAGCAGCAGGCTGATCGCCGCCGCGGCCGCCGAGATCGACGGGCCGACGAAGCCGATGGACGCAAGCTCGGCGGCCGCGTCCAGCGACAGCTCGACCACCAGGGGCACGGTCTCGAGGGACTGGTAGCCGATCAGGCGCAGCCCGCCCGGGCTCGAGGCCTCGGCGCGGCCGTTCGGCGCCACGGCCAGGGCGCGGCGCAGCGGGTCGCTGGCTTCGAGGCGCATGCCGAGCTCGGGGCGGTCGTCGCTGTCGGCGATGACCACGCCGTCCTGGCGCAGGATGCGGATGCGGCGGCCTTCGCCCAGCTGCAGCTCCTGCAGCGAGCGGACGAGCGCGATCGGGTCGAGCGAGACCACGGCGACGCCGGCGAAGCCGCCGGCCGCGTCGTCGATGCGGCGGGTGACCTGGACGCTCCATTGCGCCGTGGTGCGGCCGATCAGCGGGATGCTGATGAAGGGCTGGCGGCCGCGGGTGTCGCGTGGGCCGAGGAAGTGGGGCCGGTCGGCCAGGTCGACCGGGGTCCAGCCGGGGACGGAGGACCAGATCAGCGTGCCGTCGGGGCCGATGATGGCGATCTGGCGGACGCCGAAGCGGGCCTGCTCGGCGATGGCGCGGAACTGGGCCTCGATGGCGCGGGAGGCCTGGCGCTGGCCGCCGGCGAGCAGCCGCTGGCGGGCCTCGGCCTGCTCGTGCATGCCGTCGATGGCCTCGAAGCTGCGCAGCAGCATCTGCTCGACGGCGCGGGAGGCGATCTCGGCGCGGGCCAGGGCGCTGCCCATGGCCTGGTTCTGCACATGGCGGATATGCAGCCAGGCACCGCCGCCGACGCCGAGCGAGCAAAGTCCCCAGAAGGCCAGGGCGAGCAACCAGGTCAGGCGACGCGACAGGCCAGTCATGGGAGTGGCGATTTTCCTCGGCCGCAAGGGCGCCGTTATAGGCGCATCGGCTTGGCCGCGACAGCTTTTGCGCCGCCTGGGCTGCTGGCGCCCCGCCGTGCCGCAATGGCGCGGCAGCACTGGCAAAAAGAAGATGAGGGGGGTCTGGGGGGAGAATTCATTCTCCCCCCATTCTTCATCACAAGGCCGCGATTTCCCCGCGCTCGATGACGAAGGTGGTGTCGACGAGCTGGCGGAGGAGTTCCGGGCTGCTTTCGGTGATGAGGATGGCGACGTCGGGGAGGGCGTCGCGGAGGCGTGCGAGGGCTTCGGCGTAACGCAGCGCCAAGGCGGGGGCGAGGCCCTGGAAGGGTTCGTCCAGCAGCACCGCCCGGCTGCCGACCATCAGCGCCCGCCCGAGCGCCACCATCTTGCCCTGTCCCCCCGAAAGTCCCGCGGCCTTACGGGGGGCGAAGGTACGAAGCTCGGGCAGCAGGTCGTAGACGGCCTCGAGCCGGCGCTGGAGCTCGGCCTTCGGCAGGCCGAGGACTTCCGCCGGCAGCAGCAGGTTCTCCTGCACGGTGAAGCTGCCGAAGAGGCGGCGCTCCTCCGGCGCGTAGCCGATGCCGAGACCGGTCCGTTTATGGGCGGGCACGCGGGCGCAATCCTGCCCGTCGACGGCGATGCGGCCGCCCTTCAGCGGCAGCAGCCCCATCAGCGCGCGCAAGGTCGTGGTCTTGCCGGCGCCGTTGCGGCCGATGAGCGCCACGCGCCCGCCTGGCGGCACCACCAGGGAGACGCCTCGCAGAACGGAGGCGCCGGCGATATCGACCGAGACCCCTTCAAGTCGGAGCATGCAGCGCCTCCTGCGGCAGCTCGCCGATGACGTCGCGGCGAACCTGCGGGTCGTTGAGCACGGTCTGCGGGTCGCCCAGCGCCATGATGCGGCCCTGGCCCCAGACGGCGACGCGGTCGGCGAAGCGGGCGACGACCTCCATGTCGTGCTCGACGAAGACGGCGGTGACGCGGGATTCGCGCAGCACGCGGACCAGGGTCTCGACCACCGCCATCTTGTCGGCGGCCGCGACGCCGCTGGTGGGCTCGTCCATCAGCAGCAGGCGGGGGCGGAGCGCGACCGCCATGGCGATGTCGGCCAGCTTGCGGGCGCCCTCGTTCAGCGCGTCGGCGCGGCGGTCGGCGACGGGGGACAGGCCGAAGCGGTCGAGCAGGGCTTCGGCCTCCTGGCGGATCGAGGGCCGCATCAGGGGGGCGAAGGGCGACCAGATGCCGCTGCGGGCGGCAACGGCGAGCGCCGCGTTCTCCAGCACCGTGTGCTCGGTGAAGAGCTGCGGCAGCTGGAAGGAGCGGCCGATGCCGAGCGCCACGATCTTGCGCGGCGACATGCCCAGGATCGGCTTGCCGTCGAACTCGATGCTGCCCGCCTGGGGCTTCAGGTAGCCGGTGGTCATGTTGATAAAAGTGGTCTTGCCGGCGCCGTTGGGGCCGATGATGGCCAGGAACTCGCCGTCCATGACGTCGAGGTCGATGCCGTCGGCCGCCTTCAGCCCGCCGAAGGCGAGCTTCAGGCCGCGGGCGGAGAGCAGGGCGCTCATGCGATCTTCCTCCGCGAGAGCAGGGCCTTGCCCATGCCCCAGAGCCCGCCGGGGGCGAAGAGGATGACCAGCAGCAGCACGCTGCCCAGGATCAGCTGCCAGGCGTCCGCCACCAGCGCCGCGGCATAGACGCGGGTCAGCTCGAAGGCGACGGCGCCGATGACCGGGCCGAAGACGCTGCCGGCGCCGCCCAGGATGGCGATGAAGACCAGCTCGCCCGAGGCGGTCCAATAAGCCAAGGCGGGGGTGACCAGGCGGGTGGTCATGGCCAGCACCGCGCCGCCGCAGCCGGCCATCAGCGCGGCCAGCACATAGGCCGCCAGCAGCACGCGGCGGGCGGGGACGCCCAAGAATTCCAGCCGGGTCTCGCGCGTCTTGATGCCGGCCAGCGCCTGGCCCATCGGCGAGGCCAAATAGATGCGCACCAGCGCGCCGAAGCCCAGCGCCAGCACCACGGCCAGGATCAGCAGCACCCAGCCCTGGAATTCTCCTTCAAGGGGGATGCCGGCAAAGCGCAGCGGCGGCAGGCGCATGCCGTCGGTGCCATGGGTGATGGAGTAGAATTTCTCCAGCAGCGAATAGAAGACCATGCTGAGGGCGAGGTTCAGCATGCCGAAGAAGATCTCGCGGTAGCGCACCACGAAGAGGCCGACCACCAGGCCCACCAGCGCCGAGGCGATGGCGGCCACCGGCAGCAGGATCAGCGCCTCGGGGATCAGCATGGCGGTGAAGGCCGCCGTATAGGCGGCCAGCGCCAGGTAGAGGGCATGGCCGAAGCTGACCTGGCCGGCGCGCAGCAGCAGCAGGATGCCGAAGACCGCCAGCGACTTGGCCAGCGCCACGGTCAGGACGAAGCGCAGCCAGGGCACCGCCCAGGCCAGCGCCAGCAGCAGCACGGCGCCGAGCAGCGCCAGCAGCAATTCCTGGGTGCGGGTCATATGCGCCGGGTCTCCGCGACGCCGAACAGGCCCTGCGGCCGCACCAGCAGCACCGCCAGCATGATGACATAGGGGATGACCACCTCGAGCTCCGGCTCGAGATAGACGGCGAAGGAGCGGCCGAGGCCGATCAGCAGCGCCGCGATGGCCGCCCCCTCGATCTGCCCGAGCCCCGCGGTGGCGACCACGGCGAAGGACAGAACAATGGTCTGGGCGCCGACGCCCGGGACCAGGGAGACGGTGGGCGAGGCCAAGGCGCCGCCGAGGGCCGCCAGCGCAGCGCCGGCGGTGAAGGTCAGCAGGGTCACCTTGGCCGCGTCGATGCCCATGGCGCGGGCGGCCTCGCGGTCGGTGGTGACGGCGACGATCATGCGCCCCGCCAGCGTCTTGCGCAGGAACCAGGCGAGGCCGACCAGCGTCGCCAGGGCGATGCCGGGCAGGACATAGAGCTGGTAGGCATTGAAGGGGATGACGTCGGCACCGAAAGGAATATCGACGGTGCCGAGCAGGCGGACCGGCGCGTCGGAGACCACCGGCTGCACGCCCCAGAGCAGCTTCTGGAGATCCTCGAGGATCATGAACAACGCAAAGGTCACGAGGAGCTGCAGCACCGGCTCGTGGTCCTGCATGCGCCGCAGCAGCAGCCGCTCGATCGGCGGGCCGAGCAGCGCGCCGACGAGGGCGGCGGCCACGACGAGCGCGGGGTAGGCGAGGAATTCAGGCAATCCACGGCTGGACAGGAAAAGACCCAGCGAGGCGGCGCTGTAGCCGCCGATGGCATAGAGGCTGCCATGGGCGATGTTCAGCACGCGCAGCACGCCGAAGACGAGGTTGAGACCGACCGCCACCATGAAGACCGCCGCGGCATAGGACAGGCCGTCCAATGCCGCGAGGCCCACCAGCAGCCCGTTCTCGGAGAACCAGGCACCCATCAGCGGCCGCGCCTCAGGGCTTGTAGGGGACGGTGGCGGGCAGCTTGTCCAGCATGTCCGGCTTCAGCGTCTTCAGCCAGTCGATGCTCTTCTGGCCGACCGGGGTGGTGATCATCTCGGCCGGGAAGCTCATCATGTCGGTCATCACCGCGAAGTTGTACTTGTCGGTGTGCATCGAGGTGCCGATCAGCTGGTTCTCCAGCCCCTGGCCGTCCTCGCGGATGGTGACGCTGCTGGTCAGCGACGGGAAGGTCAGGCCGCGGAAGGCCGCCGCCAGCTCGGCATCGTTCGGCCATGCGCCGCCCTTGGCCGCCATCGCCTTCTCATAGGCGGCCTTCATCGCCGAGACCGCCTGGAACATGTGGTGGGTCGAGTAGATCGGATAGACGTTGAAGCGCTTGCGGTAGTCCTCGGTGAACTTGGCCAGCAGCGCCGGGTCGCGGGGCGACGGGTGCAGGAACCAGTGGTCGCCGCGGGCGCCGATGATATGGCCGGCCGGCAGCGCCTTGCCGACGCGCTCCAGCGAGCTCTCGGCCAGCGGGATGACGAAGGTCGAGCGCTCGAACAGCTTGCGGTCGGCGGATTGCCGGATGAAGGCGTCGAGCTCGCCGCCCCAGGTGGTCGAGAAGATGACGTCCGGCCGCAGCGCCAGCAGCCGCGTCACCTCGGTCGAGAAGTCGGTGGCGCCGAAGCGCGGGAAGAGCTCCGCCGCGACGCGCACGCCGGGCTTCAGCGCGTTCAGGCCGGTGCGGAAAATGTCCCAGGAATCGCGGCCCCAGGCATAGTCCTGGTTCATCACCGCGACCGAGCGGAAATCCGGCTTCGACTTCAGCAGGTAGAGCAGCGGCGCCAGCACTTCCGGCGTGGCATTGGCCTGGGTGCGGTAGGCGTAGCTGTATTTGCCTTCCTCGAAGACGCGCTGGGTGCCGCAATCCCACAGGATGGTCGGGCGCTTCATCTCCTCCGACAGCGGCGCGCAGGCCAGGCAGTCGGCCGAGGAGATGCCGGCGAAGATCAGTTGAACGTTCTCACTCTGCACCAGGCGGCGGTATTCGCCGGTGAAGTGGTCGACGCCCGGGCCCTCGTCGATGAAGATCGGCCGCAGCTTGACGCCGGCGATGCCGCCCTGCTCGTTCAGCTGGTCGAACAGCAGCTCGGCCGCCTGCTTGCCCGGCACGCCGAAGACGCTGGAGGAGCCGGACAGGAAGGTGGCGATGCCGACCTTGATTTCCGCCGGCTTCTGCCCGGCGCCCTGGGCGCTGGCGCTGCGCCCGGTCAGCGCCAGGCTGCCGATGCCGAGCGCCGCCTGCAGGGCGCCGCGGCGGCTGATGGTCGAGGATGGGACAGCCGGCGCCAGCGCGGCCCCGGGGGTCACTTTCTGCATGGAACGCTTCCTTTGTATCCGGCCGTTCACGGCTCTGTGGCGGAGACTGGCAGAAAGCGTTGCAGCGATCCAGCATCGGAATGGCTTTCAGCCGGCTGCTGTGATCACAGAATACGTCTTGCCTGCCGCGCCGCGGCTGGCGAGACTGCCGGCGTCAACCGGCACGCCAAGCGCCGGAGAAAACGCGTCCGAGAAATCCAGGGAAGTGTCGAAAAAATGATCCAGACGCCCCGCCGCCGGCTGCTTGCCGGGGGTGCCGCCCTGCTGGCCCCCACCCTGTTCACGCCGCCCGCGCGGGCGCAGGCCGCCGCGCCGATCCGCATCGGCGTGCTGGCCGATTTCTCCGGCCCCTATCGCGACACCTCGGGTCCGACGGCGCTGGCCTGCGCGCGCCAGGCGGTGGAGGACCTCGGCCTCGCGAACCGCGGCATCCAGGTCGAGGTGCTGCAGGGCGACCACCAGAACAAGCCCGACGTGGCCCTGGCCCTGGCCCGCCGCTGGATCGACCAGGACGGCGTCGACATGATCACCGAGGTGAACAACTCGGCCATCGCCTTTGCCATCGCCGGCCTGGTGCAGGAGAAGGACCGCGTGCAGATGAACAGCGGCGCGCTGAGCGCGGCGCTGACCGGCGAGCGCTGCTCGCCCAACACCATCCACTGGACCGCCGACACCTGGATGCTGGCGAACGCCGTCGGCCGCGCCACCGTGCGCAACGGCGGCGACAGCTGGTACTTCATCACCGCCGACTATGCCTTCGGCCACCAGATGGAGCGCGACCTGGGGCGCTTCGTCACCGCGGCCGGCGGCAAGGTGGCGGGATCCTCGCGCTTCCCCTTTCCCGGGACCACGGATTTCGCCTCCTTCCTGGTGCAGGCCCAGTCGAGCCGCGCCAAGGTGATCGGCCTGCTGATGGCCGGCACCGACATGGTCAACTGCATCAAGCAGGCGCGCGAATTCGGCGTGGCGCGGCGCGGCGTGAAGCTGGCGGGCACGCCGATGTTCGTCACCGACATCCATGCGCTGGGCCTGGAGACGGCGCAGGGCCTGCTGCTGGCCGAGGCCTATTACTGGGACCTGAATGACCGCACCCGCGCCTTCAACCAGCGCATCCGCCCGAAGACGCCGGCCAACTGGCCGAACCAGGAGCATGCCGGCACCTATGCCGCCTGCCTGCACTACCTGAAGGCGGTGGCCGACATGGGCGCCGGCCCCGCCAAGGCCAGCGGCCGCGCGGTGGTGGCCCGGATGAAGGCGATGCCGACCGACGACGACTGCTTCGGCGCCGGCGTGGTGCGTGCCGATGGCCGCAAGGTGCACCCGGCCTATCTCTTCGAGGTCAAGGCGCCGGGCGACAGCCGGGGCCCCTGGGACTACTACAGGCTGAGCGGCACGGTCGCCGCGGAGGAAGCCTTCCGGCCGATGGCGGAGGGCGGCTGCCCGATGCTGGGCTAGCCGGCGGCCGGCTCGAGGCGCAGGTCGCGCAGCTTCATCGACCAGGGTGCCTGCCCCTCGCCGCGCTGCGCGTCGAAATCCGAGGTGAAGCAGCGGCGCCGCAGCACGAATTCGGCGGCGCCGTCCTGCAGCGTCAGCGGCACCACCAGCCGGTCCTGCGGCGGATGCGCGACGGCGAGGCGGCGATGCTCGCCGCTCTCGGTCAGGAAGGCCTCGAGCTTCAGCGCGCCGCCCTCGTTGAACCGGCGCGGCGCCTCGGCGCGGAAGCTCAGCCGCACGGTCTGGGTGCCGGGCGGCCCGGCCGCGCGCAGCCGCACCAGCACCAGCGGCCCGAGCACCGGCACGCCGGCGGCGACCAGGCTCTGCGGCCCCTCGAAGGCGATCTCGCCCTGGCCCGACGGCAGCGGCAGGGCGACCTCCGGCAGCGGCCGCGCCCGCGCCTGGCGCAGCGCAGGATGGATGGTGTCCATCAGCCCGGCGCGCAGCCATTCCAGCCGCAGCAGCGACAGCGGCGCCCCGGCCGTGCCGGCGCGTGCCTCCTTCAGGCAGAGATCGGCCTCGGCCAGGGCGCCCTGCCAGAACAGGCGCCGCGCCTGCAGCAGCAGCAGGGCGGGACAATGCGGATGCACGGCATAGGCGCCGGCCGCGGCGGCGATGGCGGCGAGAGGCGCGCCGTCGGCCAGCAGCGCCAGCACCCGGTCGAGCCGGCCGAGCTGCATCAGCGTCAGCCCGACATTGTGGTCGGCGCCCGGCACGACGAACAGGTTGGGCCAGCCATCCTCGAGGAACAGCGCGACATTGGCGAGGTCCAGCATCTGGTCGTCGCCGAACAGCAGCAGGTGGCGTCCGGCCTGGCCGGTCCGCCGCACCTCGGTGCCGGCGAAATGCTTGTGGGCGTCGAGCCACTTCTTGTAGCGGATGATGCCGCGGCCGAAACGCCCGGTGTCGAGCGAGACCGGCGGCGAGATCGCCAGCACCCGCGCCTCGGGCAGCGCCTCGCCCAGGCGCAGCGCGCCATAGGCGCCCATGCTGACGCCGAGGAAGGTCACCCGGCGATAGCCCTGCCGCGCCACCAGCGCCTGCAGATGCGCGATCAGCGCGGCGCGGCCCTCGGGGTTCTCGTACCAGCTGCGGCTGTTGTCGCGCAGCAGCAGCCGGTCCACCTGCGGCAGCCGGCCCAGCGCGCGGTCCCAGTCGAAGCCACGATAGGGCTGCGCCGCGTCGCCCAGCCCGGTCAGGGCGATCACCAGGTGCTCCGCCGTGCCGGCCGAGATCAGGCGCGCCTCATAGCTGCCGAAGGACAGCGTCTCGGGCGTGGCGGGCGGGGG
>NZ_MLCO01000175.1 GCF_001982615.1 Teichococcus deserti
TATTTTAGCGCCCCGGCAACCCACGAGATCCTCCCGCGTAGAATCGTCGGCAGCGTCGGATGTGTATAAGGGACAGCCACCCGCCTCGCCAGCCTCGGCCACTACGCCGACCCGGCCAGCGGCAGCCTGGTGCCGCCGATCCAGCCCGGGGTAACCGCGCTGGGCCATGGCCCGGCCGAGCTGCCCGACATGGCCGGCTTCTACGCCCGCTCCGGCAATGCCGCCGCCGGGATGGCCGAGGCGCTGCTGGCCGAGCTGGAAGGTGCCGCGGCGACGGCCTGCTTCAGCGCCGGCGCCGCCGCGGCCCAGGCGGTGCTGGCCGGGCTGCAGCCGGGCGACCACCTGCTGCTGGAGGCCGCCGGCTATTACGAGTTCCGTGAGGTCATCTCGCGGTTCTGCGCCCGCTGGGGCATCGCGGTCAGCCTGGTCGACATGACCGACCCGGCCGCCGTGGCCGCCGCGCTGCGCCCCGGGCAGACGCGGCTGGCCTGGGCGGAGCTGCCGACCAACCCGCTGTGGCGGGTGCCCGACATCGCCGGCCTGGCGAGGCTGGTCCACGGGGCGGGCGGGAAGCTGCTGGTGGATGCGACGGTGGCGACGCCGGTGCTGGCGCGGCCGATCGCGCTCGGCGCCGACTGGGTGCTGCACTCAGCGACCAAGTACCTGAACGGCCATGGCGACCTGGTGGCCGGCGCGCTGTCCTGCGCCCGGCTCGATGACGATTGGACAGAAATTCTGCGCCACCGCACCGCCGCCGGCACGCTGCTGCCACCCTTCGAGGCCTGGCTGCTGCTGCGCGGCATGCGCACCCTGGCGCTGCGGGTCGAGGCCGCCAGCCGCACCGCCCTGCGGCTCGCCACCTGGCTGGCGACGCAGCCGGCGGTCAGCGCGGTGCATTACCCCGGACTGCCCGCGCATCCGCAGCACGCCTTGGCCGCCGCCCAGCTCGAAGGCGGCTTCGGCGCCATGCTGTCCTTCCAGCTGACCGGTGGTCGCGCCGCCGCGCTGTGGGTCGCGGAACGGACAAAAATCTTTCGCCGGGCGACCTCGCTGGGCTCGACCGAAAGCCTGGTCGAGCATCGGCGCAGCACGGAAGGCGACAGCTCGCTCTGCCCCGACGACCTGCTGCGCCTGTCCATCGGCATCGAGCATGCCGGCGATCTTCTGGACGACCTGGCCGCGGCGCTGGCCGCGGCCTGACGGCTACTTCACCGCCGCGATGATCGCATCCACCCGGTCCAGCAGCTCCCGCCGCATGGTCCGGTTGGAAAAGGTGTGGTCCGCCCCGGGGACCAGGACCAGCGCCATGCCGCGCAGCCCGGCCAGGTGCTTGCCGCCATCGCCGAAGTGGGATTCCAGCTCTTCCAGGCCGGTATCCTGGTCGCTGTAGACGAAGCTGACCCCGGTGCCGCGGGTCGAGAGCGCCCGCAGCCAGCCGGCGACGCGGCCCGGGCCCAGGATGCCGGCGAGGCGCGGCGGCAGCACGCGGCCGGCATGCGCCATGCTGCGCACCACCGAGCGCTTCCAGGCCATCTTGTAGCGGTTCGGCGTCACCGCCCGCAGCATGTCGAGGGCGCTGGCGCCGTTGCGCCGCGCCTCGATCAGGGCGCGCCACTGGAAGGTCTGCCGCTCGGCCACCGTCTGGCGGCGGGAGGGCACGGCGAAGGTGCGGCCCTCGGTCCAGATGAAGCGCTGCAGGTTGATGACCACCGCATGCTTGATGCGGGCATCGGCCAGCGCGGCATGCAGCGCGGTCCAGCCGCCGGCGCAGTTGCCGGCGATGACGACCGAGGGAAAGCCCAGCCGCTGCATCAGGTCGAGGGCGGCGCGGCTGTCATCGACCACCGCCGGCTGCTGCACGATCTTGACCAGCGGCAGGCCGTCGGGGTTGTGGCTCTCGCCATGGGCGCGGGCGTCGTAGCGCAGCACGGCCATGCCGGCCGCCGCGGCGCGGCGCGCCATGATCACCGACAGGCGGCCGTTGCCGACATGGTGGTTCACGCCGGTGTTCAGGATGACCAGCGCCGGGCCGCCGGGGGCCAGGCCGCGGGCCGGCAGGGTCAGGGCGCCGACCAGCCCGTCATTCGGGCCGAAGCAGACGGTCTCTTCCGTGCCGCCGCCGGCGAGCTGGATCACCGGGCGGCCGGCAGGCTCGGGGACGGTCGCCAGGCTTTCGGGCGCGTCCTTGGCCAGGAACTGGATGATGGCGTCGAAGGCGGGCTCCGGCACCTTCACCGCATGCGCCTCGGCGACCAGGTCGTCATAGCCGTCGGAGGCGATGGTGCGCGCATCCGGCAGCGACAAGGCGGCCTTGCCGGCGGCCTCGGCGATGCGCGGCTGGGCCAGGATCAGCACCGGGCGCGGCGGGGCAGCGGCCAGCAGCGCCGGCAGGTCGAGGCCGGACAGCGCCGCGATGGCGGCGTCGGTCCAGGGGAAGCCCAGGAATTCCGGCCCCTCGGGCCCGCGGTCGGATTGGACGCGCATCTCGCGCCCGTGCAGCCGGCCGGAGAGCACCGGGTAGAGCAGCGCCAGCGGCGCCGCATCCATCCGCGCGGCAGCCAGGCCCGCGACCATGGCCCCCATCCGCATGCCGAGGACCGAGACCTCGGCCGCGCCGGACAGCCGCTTCAGCAGCGCCGCCGCCTCGACCGCCGTGTCGGCGCAGACAGAAAAGTCCGGGGGGAGTTCCTCGATGCCGTCGCTGCTGCCCTCGCCCGGATGGTCGTAGCGCAGGACAGACAGCCCCGCCTCGGCCAGGCGTGCAGCCAGCTCCCGCCAGGGCCGGCGCGAGCACAGCGCCTCGTAGCCATCCGGGGCCAGCATCAGCACGGCGCGGCCGGTCGGGCGCGCGGCGGCATGGAACCAGCCGGTGCAGCCGCCGAAGGCCACCGGCAGCGGGCGCGGCGCCGCCGAGGCGCGGGGCGCTTCGACGGCGGCGGGGAGACTACCCTCGGGCATGGCGGCTCAGGGCCAGAGCGCGGCGCGGACTCCCGCCGGCCAGGCCGACAGCTCCGGGCCGTGGTGGCGGAACAGTGCCAGGGTCAGCCGGTCGATGCCATAGGCGCCGCAGGCGGTGTGGGCGACGGCGCCATCCTCCGTCTCCAGCCCCCATTTGGCGCCCATGCTGTCCAGGTGCAGGTTCACCGAGGCACAGGCGGTCGGCTTCACCGGGTCGGAGACATGGATCAGCAGCTCCATCTTCAGCTCGAGCTCGAGCTGGCTGCGCGCCATGATCTTGCCGATGCGGCCGAAGAAGGGGTCGTTGGCCGGCTCGATCGTGTAGGGCAGCTGCAGCATCGCCGCCATCTCGCCCATGCGGGCCAGCCACTGGTCGCGATGCGCCTTCGCCCCGTCCGGCGTGCCGTAGAAGACGCATTCGCGCATGCGGAACATCAGCATGCGGCAGGGATCGGGCGACGGCTCGTGGCGGAAGCACCAGGCCTCGACGGCGACGCGCTTGCCGTCCATGGCGACGGGGCCGCGCTGCGCCACCTGGCCATAGGTCAGGTAGCAGGCGGCCGGGATCATCGAGACCTCGGACGGCTCCTGCTGGCCGGTCCAGTCCTCGCCCGCCTCCATGCTGGCGACCAGGCGGCGATGCCCGGCCTCGTCGCCGCAGAAGCAGGAGATGGTCCCCGCCAGCTGCGGGAAGGAGCGCATGTAGCCGGTGCGGGTCAGGGTGCGCAGCGGCATGGCCGGCGGCGGCATCATGACCTCGGCGTCGTCGCCGGCCATCTGCCGCGCCATCAGCATCTCGACGCCGCGGGCGGCGTCCTCGAAGGCGCCGGAGCGCAGCATCAGCCCCATCCCCCCGCCATCGAGCAGCACGCCGGCGGCGAGCAGCGCGTCGCGGAAGACTTCCGGCCGGCCGGCCTCGGCCGGCATCCGGGGGGTGATGACGTCGCTCACAGGAATCTCCCGAGTTGCGGGCGCGGGCCCAGCATCAGCGTGGCGGAGGCGGCGCGGATGGCGTCGTTCGGCACCATCAGCGGCGCCGACCACAGGTCGCGCAGGTGGCGCGACAGGGCATGCGCCCCATCGACGCGATAGCCGGCCAGGCCGGCGGCGATCAGGCACTGGCCGACGGCGTCGAGCGTCGCCTCGGACACGGCCGTCTTCAGCATGTTCACTTCGGCCGGGCGCATCTCGCGCGACTGCGCGCTGCCCGGCTCGCCATAGCGGCGCAGCGCCGAGGCCAGCAGCGCCTCGGCCGCCAGCAGCCGCTCGGTCGCGGCGGCCAGGCGCGGCGTGCCGGGGGCGCCGGCGGCGCTGCCGCCCGACTTGCGCAGCTTGCCCTTCACCGCGGCGCGGGCGCGGTCCAGCGCGTCGGCGGCGATGCCGATCCACAGGCCGGCCCAGAGGATATGCGTCACCGGCGTCATCGTCTCGGTGGCGATGCTGCCGAAGCCGGTCGACAGCGCCTGCTCGGCCCCGGCGCGGGCGCGCACGACGAAGGCCTCTGAGCGGGTGCCGCGCATGCCCATGGTCTCCCAGCCGCCGGTGCGCTCCAGCCTGTAGTCGTCGGGGCCGAGCAGCCAGAGCACCTGGTCGGCCTCGGCGGCGTCGGGGGCGCGGCGGGCGGAGAGCAGCAGGGCGCTGGCATGGGCGCCGTAGGAGATGTTGGTGGCGCGCTTGACCAGATGCGCGCGCTGGTCCGGATCATCGGCCGCAGCCGGCTCCGGCGCGCAGAGCGAGCGGCGCAGGTTGCCGCCCACCCCTTCCTCGGAGGTGACGGAGGCCAGCAGCAGCCCGTCGCGCACGGCGCGCGCCAGGTATTCGCGCGGCCAGGCGGCGTCTCCGGCATGGGCGACGAGGCAGGCCATCTGGCTGTGATGCATGGCCAGCACCATGCCGGCCGAGCCGCAGCCGCGCGCCACGGCGAAGCAGTCGCGCACCGCATCCGCCAGCGTGCCGCCGGGCCCGCCCATGGCGGCCGGCACCAGCATGCCGAGTCGGCCGGCCTGGCGCAGCGCCGCGATCGCCTCGGCCGGGAAGCGGCCCTCGCGGTCGACGGCCTCGGCATGGGCGGCGGCGACGGCGGCCGGACCCTCGATGGCGCCCGGCAGCGGCGCCGTGCCGGACGCGCTCTCCGCCGCGATCGCCTCGGCAAGGCCCCCCGGGCTGGTCACGCGGCGGCGCCCAGGCTCACCAGCAGGTCGCGCAGCGAGGCGACCGAACGGAAGGAATTGCGGGTCAGCGCCTCTTCCGGGAATTCCAGGTCGAAGCGGGCCTCGAGGGCCAGCATGACGTCGACCGTCATCAGCGAGGTCAGGCCGCGATCGAACAGATCGTCCTCGGCGCCGATGGCCTTGGCGTCGGTGGAAAGCCGCGCGCGGCTGGCGAGCGCATCCCGCACCGCCGTCTCAATACCCGTCATCAATCCCCCCGAGGCCTGGATAAGTGCTTGTTCAGGCCGGAAAAACCCACGCGGCGGCGCCGGCTCCGGGTGGAGATCCACCCCGCGAGAAACGGCGACGCCACGACCCTTGAGCACCCTTCCACAAGAAGATCAATGATTCGTTACTGGGCAGGCTCGAAGGGGAGGCCGGGCTTCGGGGCGAGCGGGGCGATGGTCACCCCGCCCAGGCTGTCACCAGGCGGCGCGCAGCAGCCGCAGCTGCTCGGCCAGGCGGTTGCGGCAGCGGCGCGCCTCGACGGCGGCCTGCTGCCAGGCCTCGCTGCGGGGTTCCGCGCCGGCCAGCCGGTGCAGCGGCCGCAGCGCCGGCGAGGCGCCGAGCGGCAAGGCAGGGTCGTGGGCGAAGCGGTCGCCGGTGGTCTGCTCCAGCGGCACCAGGCTGCGCGACAGCCGCATCAGGGCGGCGTCACGATCAACCTCCGGCAGGCCGGCCACCGCCGCGGCACGGTCGCGCAGCGCCTGCGCCTCGGCGAGCAGGGCCGAAAGATCGACAGCGTCGCCCAGCCTCGCCGCCAGATCCTCGATCTCGGCGACCAAGGCAGACGAATTGCCGCGATAGTCGAGCGGCAGCACGGCGTCGCTCAGCAGCCGCCACAGCGCATGGGCATAGACGCGGGTGTCGCGCACCAGCAGCGTCTCGTCGATCTTGTCCAGCAGGTCGTCCGGCGTGTGCCACCACCAGCCGAGCGCGTTGCGCATGGCCACGCCGCCGGGCGCCTGCTCGCTGAGCGTGGTGAACAGGCTCGGCAGGCCGATGCCGTGGAAGGACTGGTCGGCATTGCGTGCCGGGCGCTTGCCGCCGAAGGGCTGGCCGCCCTCGGCCTGCAGCGCCGCCTCGGCGAGCGCGGCCAGTTCCGGGCTGGCGGGGGCGTTGGACAGAAGGGTCGCGCCGGTGCCGCCGGTGGAATCGATGTTCACATGCACGGCGCAGCGGCGGTCGAGCTCTTGCCAGTGCTCGTCGGCATACCAGGCGGAACCGGAATAGCGCCCCTGGGAATGGCCCGACCAGAAGCACAGGCGCAACCCCCGCTTCCAGCCGTCGCGATGCTGCGCGACCAGGCGGGCCGCCTCCAGCATCGAGGCATTGGCGGCGCCATTGTCCATCACGCCCTCGTACCAGGTGTCGTGATGGCCGGAGAACAGGATGAAGGGCGCCTCGGCGCCGGTCGGCGCGTCGAGCTCGGCGACCAGGATCGGCGTCGGGCGCCAGCCGGCATCGATCTCGGCCTCGATGACCACCTCAGGCGCCTCGCCGGCGGCGAGACGCGCCATCAGCGCCTCGCCCTCGGCGCGGTCGATGCTGGCCGCCACGGTGCGCGGCAGCTGGGAGAGGGTCTCGGGCGAAGGGCTGCCCCAGAGCGGCGAGATGCACATCTCGTGGAGATGCGCATGCGGGCTGACATGCAGCTGCGCCACCGCGCCGGCGCGGGCGGCGCGCGCCGCGACGGCCGGGCTGGCGATGCCCTCGACCAGCAGGATGCAGCCGGCGAGGTCGCGCCCCGCGAAATCGGCCTCGCCCCCGGCGCCAAGATGCACCAGCCGGCCGCTTGTGCCGCCGGGCGGGGAAGCCAGCGCCATGGAATGGGTGATGGCGCGCAGCCCGCGGCCATCGACCGTGACGCGGCAGGCGCCGGGCAGGCTGACATAGGCGTCGTGCAGGAGCATGCGCGTGGCATAGCCATAGGAAGCCAGGCGGAATTTCAGCCCCTCGAGACTTTCCCGTTCCGGCGGCGTGCCGGCCAGCTTCACGAAGCGCGCCAGGTGGCTCAGCGTGTCCATCAGCCTCGCGCTGTCGACGCCGGCGGCGAGATCCTGCGCGGCGATCATGCCAGCGCTCCCAGCTCTTCGGCGAGGCCGTCGCCGATCTGCCGCTCGCCGCGCTCGACCGCGGCGATCAGCGCTACCAGCCTGTCGACCAGCGGCGTTGGCAGGCCGTGCCGGCGCGCCGCCGCCTGCATCGGCGCCAGCTGCGCGCCCGCATCGGTCGGCCGCTTGCGCACCGCCAGGTCGCGCCAGATGCCGCTATGCGACTTGGCCGAGCCGCGGTTGTAGTTTTCCATCGCCACCATGGAAGCCTGGATCGCCGGCTCGTCCTGGTCCAGGAAGGCCGCCGGATCGAAGCCGTTGAAGCCCAGCGGCGAGACGCCTTCGGCGCGGGCGATGGTCAGCACCTCGCGCACCAGCGCCCGCAGCATCTTCGCCCTCGCCGGATCGGCGATGTAGTCGGCGATGGAATCATTGGTCAGCGCCGAGGACTTCAGGATGGCGCCATAGCCCCCCTTCCCCCAGAGATAGCCAAAGATATTGTCGCTGAGCACGGCGTCCTCGTCGAATTGCAGCATCAGCTTGTGCAGCGCCGTGATGCGCGGCGTGGTGGCGCCGTCCAGCTCGCCCACCACCACGGCGCCGCGGCCGCCATAGGTGATGCGGCCCGGGGCGATATAGTCGGCGCCGAAATTGACGAAGGCGCCGATGGTCCGCGCCCGGCCGACGATGTCGGCGATGATCAGCTCGTTCAGCCCGTTCTGGCAGGAGACGACGGCGCCGTCCGCGGCCAGATGCGGCAGCAGCGCGCGGGTCGCGGCCTCGGTGTGATGCGCCTTGACCGCCAGCAGGATCAGGCGGTGCTGGCCGGTCAGCTGCGCCGGGGTCACCGCGCGGGCGGGCATGGTGAAGGCGGCGACCGGGCCGTCGATGGTCAGCCCCTCGGCATTGATGGCGGCGACATGCTCCTCCACCACGTCGACGAAGGTCACGTCATGGCCGGCGCGGACCAGATACGCGCCGATGGTGCCGCCGATCGCGCCGGCGCCCCAGATGATGATGGATTCCGAAACCGGTCCCGCCATGGCGCATCTCCCCTGAATGGCTGGCTCCGCTCTGCACCCACCCGGAATGTCCGTCAATCCAGTGAATTTCGTCTGACAAATTGATTGACACCTGTCGGACGAAGCCTGAGGCTCCCGCCATGTCCGCGGCCCTGCCTCTCGAAAGCCTGCCTGCTTCCAACAGCCAGAAAGCCGTGCCGTCTGAGGCCGAGGCGGCGGGCAGCGTACGCGCGGCGGTGGCCTGTCAGTTGCGACAGGCGATCGTCTCCGGCCGCTACCGCGCCGGGCAGCGCCTGCCGGAGCGTGAGCT
Organism: Teichococcus deserti; assembly: GCF_001982615.1. Lineage (GTDB taxonomy): Bacteria > Pseudomonadota > Alphaproteobacteria > Acetobacterales > Acetobacteraceae > Pseudoroseomonas > Pseudoroseomonas deserti. The sequence goes on from NZ_MLCO01000175.1 coordinate 8,555, forward strand.
CTGTTCCGTGACCGGTGCCGCCCGCAGCTCGGTGCGGGAGGCGCTGCGCCAGCTCGAGGCCGAGGGGCTGGTGACCATCATCCCGCATCGCGGCCCGGTGGTGCGGCCGCTGCCACTGGAGGAGGCGCGCCAGACCTATGCCGCCCGCGCCCTGCTGGAGGGGCATGTCGGCCGGCTCTGCGCGCAGCACCGCACCACGGCGCAGCTCGCCGCGCTGGACGCCGCCATGGACGCCATGGAAGTCGCGGCAAAAACCTTCGACGGGCCCGGGGTGATCGACGCCAATGCCGCCTTCTACGCCGCCATGACGGCGGGCGCCGGCAATGCGGTGATCGCCGGCATGCTGAAGTCGATCCACAACCGGTTGGCGCTGCTGCGCTTCAGCTCGGTGCAATGGCCTGGCCGCGTGGCGCAGAGCATGGCCGAGAACCAAGCCATCCTGGCCGCCATCCGCGCCGGCGACGCCGACGCGGCGGAGGCTGCCTGCATCCATCATATCGAGGCCTCGGCCGCCATCGCGCTGGTCATCCTGGCCGCCCGGCATGGTCAGGACGAGGCGGTTCCGCTCCAGGGAAAGAAGCCGTGAGTCTTGACTTCTCGGGCCGCGTCGTCGCGGTCACCGGCGCCGCCGCCGGCATCGGCCGCGCCGTCGCCCAGTCCTTCGCCGCGCGCGGCGCGCGCGTCTTTGCCACCGACATCGACGCGGCGCTGCTGGCGGAGACCGCTTCGCGCCAGACAGGGATGTCCACCGCCGTGGTCGACCTGCGCGACCGCGCCGCCGCCGCGCGCTGGATCGCCGCGGTCGAGGCCGAGGCGGGCGGCGCCATCGACATCCTGGTCAACAATGCCGGCGGCACGCTGGGCCAGCAGCAGAGCGCCATCGAAGACGTCGAGGATGCGGCCTGGGACGCCATCTTCGACGTCAACCTGAACGCCGCCTTCGCCCTCTGCCGCGCCGCGGCGCCGGCGATGAAGCGCGCCGGCCAGGGCCGCATCGTCAATATCAGCTCCGGCGCCGGGCTGCGGCCGTCGCGCACCGGCATCCAGGCCTACACGGCCGCCAAGCATGCGGTGATCGGCCTGACCCGGCAGCTGGCGCATGAGCTCGGCCCGCATGGCGTGACGGTCAATGCGGTGGCGCCGGGGCTGATGCTGACCGGCGTGCCCGCCGTCACCCGGCAATGGGAAGGCTATGGCGCCGAGGGCCAGAAGCGCGTGCTGGAGGGCATCCCGCTGCGCCGCATGGGCACGGCCCAGGACATCGCCGACAGCGTGCTGTTCTTCGCCTCCGACCTCGCCAGCTTCGTCACCGGCCAGGTGCTGCCGGTCAATGGCGGCTCGCACTAAGCCGCCACGCCCAGGGGATTGTTCAGCATGACCATGCTCGCCGCCAGCCGCCGCCGGCTGCTCGCCCTCACCGCCGCCGGCCTTGCCATGCCGCAGATCAGCCGGGCGCAGTCCTGGCCGTCGCGGCCGATCCGCGTCATCGTGCCCTTCGCCACCGGCGGCGGCACCGACGTCACCATGCGCATGCTGGCGCCGAAGCTGTCCGAAATTCTCGGCCAGTCGGTGGTGATCGAGAACCGGCCCGGCGCCGGCAGCACCGTGGGGACCGACTTCGTCGCCAAGTCTGCCCCCGACGGCTCGACCTTCGTCCTGGCCACGCTGTCCTCGACCGGCATCGCCGTCGGCCTCTATGCCAACCTGCCCTATGATCCGGTCAAGGACCTGGCGGCCATCGCGCCGACGGTCTTCATCCCGATCTGCCTGGGCGTCACCGCCAAGGGCTGGGACGTGCGCGACCTCTCCGGCTTCGTCGCCGCGCTGAAGGCCAGGCCGAACGCCTATTCCTACGGCAGCAGCGGCGTCGGCACGACCGGCCATATCGCCTCGAGCAACTTCCTGCGGCAGGTTGGCGCCCAGGCCGAGCACGTGCCCTATCGCGGCGCCGGGCAGAGCTTCACCGCCCTGGTCTCGGGCGAGACGCAGTTCACCCACGACATCCCCAGCCTGCTGAAGCCCTTCCACGAGGCCGGCCAGGTGCGCTGCCTCTTCGTCAACACGCCGGAGCGCTCGCCGCTGATGCCGGACATGCCCACCGCCGCCGAGGTCGGGCTGCCGGACTACAAGGCCTATTCCTGGTACGGGCTGTTCGGCCCGGCCGGGACGCCGAAGCCGATCCAGGAACGCCTGGCCGCCGCCGTCGACACGGCGCTGGCCGACCCGGCGATCAAGGCGCGGCTCGACGAGCTCGGCACCCCCGGCATGCGCGGCTACACCCCCGACCGCTTCGCCGCCTATGTCGCCGAGGAAGTGAAGATCTGGGCGCCGCTGGTGAAGGCATCCGGCGCCCGGGTGGAATAAGCCCGGCAGACCCGCTATGCCGGCCGCGAAGCAAGGAGGACCCGGACGATGTTCGAGGCACGCCCCATCGCGGCCGGCAGCAAGGCCGAGTTCCACGCCGAGCTGGCGCAGCAGGCCGAAGCCCTGCTGCAGGGCGAGCGCGACATGATCGCCAATGCCGCCAATCTTTCGGCGCTGATCTTCCACAGCCTGCCGCAGCTGAACTGGGCCGGCTTCTACTTCCTGCGCGAGGCGGGCGAGCTGGTGCTCGGCCCCTTCCAGGGCAAGCCGGCCTGCGTCCGCATCGCCCGCGGCCGCGGCGTCTGCGGCGCGGCGGCCGAGCGCGGCGCCTCGGTGCTGGTGCCCGACGTGCACGCCTTCCCCGGCCACATCGCCTGCGACGCCGCCTCCCGCGCCGAGCTGGTGGTGCCGGTGGTCGGCAAGGACGGCGTCCTCGGCGTGCTCGACCTCGACAGCCCGGTGCCCGACCGCTTCGACGCCGCGGACCAGGCCGGGATCGAGAAGCTGGCAGCGATCTTCGTCGCCGCCAGCGGGCTGTAGATCAGCCCTCGACCTCGATCTTCGCCGCCTCGATCACGCCCTTCCACAGATCGACCTCGCGCTGCAGGAAGGGCGCGAAGTCGCGCTCCGGCAGCGGCGCTGCGGTGAAGCCCGAGGTGGCATAGGCCTCGCGCACCTTGGGCAGGGCCAGCGCCTTGGCCGCCTCCTCCTCCAGCCGCGCCAGGATCGCCGGCGGCAGGCCCGGGGGCGCCACCAGCCCGTACCAGTTGCTGACGTTGAACGCGCCGGCGCGGCCGTTCAGCACCGGGGTCGCCGGGCTGCGCGGCCAGGCCTCGGCGGTGGAGACCGCCAGCAGCTTCAGCACGCCCTGGTCGACCATCGGCCAGACCGCGGCGTCGCTGAAGCCGACATCGACCGTGCCGGCGGCCAGATCCGCCAGCAGCGGCGAGGTGCCGCGATAGGGCACATGCAGCATGTCGGTGCCGAGCCGCAGGTTCAGCAGTTCCATCGCCAGATGCGGGCTGGAGCCGATGCCGCCGGAGCCGAAGCGCACCGCCTGCGGCTTGGCGCGGGCCCAGGCCAGGAAGGCGTCGAGATCAGCCGCCGGCAGGTCCTTGCGCGCCACCAGCAGCAAAGGGCTGGTGGTCAGCCGGCTGACATGGGTCATGGTCAGCGGCGTGTAGGGGGTGCGGCGCAGCAGCGGGCCGATGGTGACGTTGCCGGCGCTGGTGACGCCCAGCGTGGTGCCGTCAGGGGCGGCGCGGAACACCTGCTCGATGCCCAGCGCCCCGGCGGCGCCGGCCTTGTTCTCGACGACGACCGGCTGGTTGAAGACCGGCGCCCAGGCATCGGCCAGCACGCGGCCGACCAGGTCGACGCCGCCGCCCGCCGGGAAGGGCACGATGATGCGGATCGGCCGGTCCGGCTGCCAGCCGGTGGTGGCCGCCGCAGCGCCGCGCAGGATGACGGGGGTGGCGAGCAGGCCGAGCGCCGCGCGCCGTGGCAGGAGGGACATCATGGCCAGGGGCTCCGGCGGGGTCAGTTCGAAGGAAGCGCGGGGGTGCCGCGCGAAGCACGTTCGGGGCGCGCCAGGCCGAGATGCTCGCGCAGCGTCGCGCCGCTGTACTCGGTGCGGAACAGCCCGCGGCGCTGCAGCTCCGGCACCACCAGGTCGGTGAAGGCACGGAAGCCGGCGGGGAAGGTCGGCGGCATGACATTGAAGCCGTCGGCGCCGCGGCCCTCGAACCATTCCTGCATGCGGTCGGCGACTTCCGTGTGGCTGCCGACGATCATGTGGTGGCCGCGGGAGACGGCGATGCGCTCATAGAGCTGGCGGATGGTCAGGTTCTCGCGCCTGGCGAGATCGGCGATGACCTTGAGGCGCGCCTTGCCGACATCGGTGTCCGGGAGCTCCGGCAGCGGCCCGTCGACATCGAACTTCGAGAAGTCGAAGCCGCCGGTGAGGAAGGAGAGCAGCGACAGCCCCACATCCGGATGCAGCAGCTTTTGCAGCTCTGCCATCTGGTCTTCGGCTTCAGCGCGCGTGCGGCCGACGACCGGAAAGAAGCCGGGCAAAACCTTGACGGCGTCGGCGTCGCGGCCGGCGGCGGTCAGGCGTGCCTTGATGTCGGCATAGAAGGCCTGCGCCTCCGGCAGCGTCTGGCTGACCGAGAAAATGACTTCCGCCAGGCGCGCGGCCAGGTCGCGGCCGGCCTCCGACCCGCCGGCCTGCACCAGCACCGGATGGCCCTGCGGCGGCCGCGCCAGGTTCAGCGGGCCGCGGACGGCGAACTCCTCGCCGCGATGGTTCAGCACATCCAGCTTGGCCGCGTCGAAATAGATGCCGGATTCCGCGTCGCGCTCGAAAGCGTCGTCGGCGAAGGAATCCCAAAGACCCTTGGTAACCTCGATGAACTCGGCGGCGCGGCGATAGCGGTCGGCATGCGCCAGATGGCTCTCGCGGCCGAAATTCCAGGCCTCGTTGGCGTTGGAGGTGGTGACGATATTCCACCCCGCGCGCCCGCCCGACAGATGGTCCAGCGTGCCGAAGCCGCGCGCCGTGTGGTAGGGCTCGGCATAGGTGGTGGAGCCGGTGGCCACCAGCCCGATCCGCTCGGTCACCATGGCCAGCGCCGAAAGCAGCGCGATTGGCTCGAAGATATTGGTGCGGCTGGTGCGGCGTACCGCCGGCCAGTCGGTCTGCGTCACGCAGTTGTTGTCGGCCAGGAACAGCATGTCGAAGCGCGCGGCCTCGGCCAGCCGCGCCATCTCGGCGTAATGGCGGATATTCACCGGCGCATCGGCCTGGGCGCCGGGATGGCGCCAGCCGGCGATGTGGTGGCCGGTCGACAGCAGGAAGAGGCCAAGACGCATCTGGCGGGGGGTCGTCTGGCGGGGGGTCGCGAACATTCAACGGTTCCTGGACGGTCTTAAAGGCGACGTCCCCGTTCCCCTGCCGGCCCTTCTTGCGCGGTGCCGATCCTGTGGCGGCGGATATAGGTCGCGCCGGCTGGTTCGGCAACTCCGCGCCGGGATTTTCACGATAGAATATAGTGCTTCACTGCCCTTTCGGCTGCAGCAGCCGCGGCCCGGCGCCCTCCTGTGCCATGCGGTCGGCCGGGTTGCGCAGCGGGCAATCCGGCAGCGACAGACAGCCGCATCCGATGCAGCTGTCCAGCTGGTCGCGCAGCTGCAGCAGCCCGTCGATCCGCTGCTGCAGCATGGCGCGCCAGTCGGCCGACAGCCGCTCCCATTCGGCATGGCTCGGCGCGCGGCCCTCCGGGATGGCGCGGAAGGCCTCGCGGATCTCGGCCAGGGAAATGCCTGCCCGCTGCGCCACGCGGATGACGGCGATGCGCCGCAGCACCTCGCGCGGATAGCGCCGCTGGTTGCCGCCACTGCGGCTGACGCTGATCAACCCCTTGGCCTCGTAGAAATGCAGCGTCGAGACGGCGACCCCAGCGCGCCGCGCCGCCTCGCCGACCGACAGCACGCTCCTCGGCCGCGTCTCGCCCATGGCCCTTGACCTTAACCTAGGTTGAGGTCTTATGGGGGCGTCGGCTTGCCCTCGCAAGCTCCCGGGCGTGCCGCCCGGGCCCCGCCCTGCCGGAGCCGATGCCCATGCCTGCCGATCAACGCCTCGCCCTGGTCACTGGCGCCAATCGCGGTCTGGGCCTGGCGGTGGCCCGCGGCCTGGCGCGGCAGGGGGCGCATGTGCTGCTGGGCTGCCGCAGCCTGGCGCGCGGCCATGACGCCGCGGCGCGCCATGCGGAGGCCGGCTGGCTGCAGCCGGTCCTGCTTGACGTCACCGACGACTGGTCGATTGCGGCGCTCGCGGCACTGATTGGCCGTGAATACGGCCGGCTCGACATTCTGGTGAACAATGCCGGCGTGCAGAGCGAGCGCGATCCCGAATTGACGCTGCGCGAGAATTTCGAGGAGAGCTTCGGCGTCAATCTGCTCGGCGTCGCGCTGGTGACCGAGGCAATGGCGCCGCTGCTGGCGCGCTCGCCCGCGGCGCGGGTGGTCAATGTCTCCGACCGCGCCGCCAGCCTGGTGCGGCGCAGCACCACAGCCTCGGCCGGCGGGGCCATGTACCTCGCCAGCAAGGCGGCGCTGAACGCGCTGACGCTCAGCCAGGCGCAGGCGCTGGCGCCGCAGGGGATCAAGGTGACCGCCGTCTGTCCCGGCCCGATCGCGACGGCGGCCAATGCCTGGGCAGCGCCGCGCAGCGCGGCGCAGGGCGCCATGGTGGTGCTGCGCCATGCCCTGCTCGGGCCAGAGGACGCGAGCGGCATCTTCGCCGGCGAGGAAGGGCTTCTGCCCTGGTAGACTGCCTGCCCACGGTCGCTCGCGGTTTTGTCGGCTGGATTCTCGCAAGCCCGGCGCTGGCGATGATACCGGTGACGGTTGCGCTGCAGCAGGGAGGCCAGCCCAGGCTGATGCGGAAAATCGCGGGGCTGCCACGGCACCGGAGCGAGTTTCGCCTGTTCGCTGCGCCTCATCTCTCGCATGTTCCGCGTTGCATCACGGAAGCAGGAGTACGGGCATGACCCAGGGCCGGGACCATCTCCCGCAACGGGATCTGGCGACGGCGCTGGCGGAGGACCCCCCTTCCGAGACCGCGCCGGTCTTCGTCGACTTCGACCACACGCTGCTCGGCGGCAACAGCACCGAGCTCTATATCCTGTCCTGCCGGCCGCATTGGATGGCCGCCGCCATCGATTTCCTGGTGCGCGATCTGATCCCGTGGCGGCTGACCGGCCTGCCGCATTGGTTCCGGCTGCGCGACTATGTCTGCTGCCTGCTGCTGATGCTGCTGATGCCCTGGACCATCCTGGCCTGGCGGCGCCGGGCGCCGGCGCTCTTCGCCGCCCGGGCGAGCGACAGCGTGGCCGAGGCGCTGGCGCCGATCGACGCGTCGCGCTGCGTCATCGTCAGCTTCGGCATGGCCTGGCTGATCCGGCCGATGCTGCGCGGCAGCCGCTGGGACGGCGTGGCGCTGCTGGCAACGCCGCTGACACCCTCGCGAAGCGCTTTCTCGCGCGGCAAGCTGGCGCTGCTGGACGAGGCCTATGGCCGCCGCGCCGTCGCCGCCTCCACCGCCATCTCCGACTCGCTTGACGACCGCGACCTGCTGCTGGCGGCGCGGCAGGGCATCCTGATCCCGCCGCAGGGCGAGACGGTGGCGGCCGCCGAGCGCCGCTACTTCCCGCTGCGCTACAGCATCCGCGCCAAGTATGGCCTGCTGCACATGCTGGACAAGGTGCTGCTGGTCGACTTCGCGATCCTGCTGCTGGGCACCTCGCGCGACCTCGACGACCTGCTGCGGCATGCCATCAGCATCCCCTTCCTGCTGCTGTCGCTGCATTGCGTCTACGAGATGGGCTATTTCGAGAACGACATGGTGGCGGCCAAGCGCGAGGCCAAGCCGACGCTGAGCAAGGAGGTCGCGCGCTTCCGCGACTATCCGATCCAGCCTTCGGGCTGGGTCTGGGCGATCGGCCTCGGCGTCGTCGGCTGCCTGGCCGCGGCCTTCACCCGCTCGACCTCGAGCCTGGAGCTGCTGCCGGCGATCACCGCCTGGGTGATACTGATGGTGCTGCTGCGGCTGGCCTTCCACTTCTACAACCAGCAGCCGGTGCAGGGGCGGCTGCCGCTCTATGCCGTGCTGCAGATGATGAAGTACCTGCCGGTCTTCTTCCTGATCCACCCGACCATGATGGGCGTGCTGCTGGCGCTCAGCCAGGTCGCCATGATGTGGATCGTCTACATCGTCTATCGCAGCGGCGGCGACCACAAGACGCTGCCGAAGGAGATGATCCGCGCGCTGTTCTGGGCGGTGGGCGCCGGGCTGCTGGCCACCACCGGGCGCTACAGCCTCTGGGGCAGCCTGCTGCCGGTCGGGCTGATCGCCGTCTGGTGCCTGTTCCGCCTGGCCAAGCCCCGGCTGATGGAGCTGGCCAAGCGGCGGCCTTCGCCCGCGCTGACGCGGGCGAAGTAGAGCGTGATGGCGTGAGGCGGTATCACCGAACCGTCTAAATCACGCGAAACAGCAAAGAACTACCGCGGCAGCAGCGCCGCGAAGTCGGCATCCAGCCGGGCGAGCGAGGCCGCGATATGGCCCCGCCGCCCGGCGATCCATTTCTCCTGATCGCTCAGCGCCGTGCCGGCCGCGGCCAGCATCCGGGTCATCTCCGCCGGCTGCGGCCCGCCGCTGGTGGCGCGCGCCGCAACGATCGCCGCCGGGTCCAGCGCCTGCCGGAAGGCGGCCTCGGTGATCGGCAGCGGGCCGCCCTCCACCTTTATCTCGCGCAGCGTCTCGGCATAGATGCGCTGCGCTTCGGCATAGGGAAAATCGCTTGGGCGGATGTCATGCGCCTTGGCGAAATCGACGATCTCGGACGCGAAATGATGGCCGACGCGGAAGGGCAGGCGGTGCTCGCGCATCAGCAGGTCGGCCAGCTCCTGGCTGGCGGTCCAGTCGCTGTTGAGCTCCTCCAGCGCGCGCTCCGGGCTGATCACCAGCGCGCCCAGGATGCGATCCCATTGCTGCAGCAGCCGCACCGTCGCCGCGATCATGGTGCTGTTGTCGCGCACGCTCTTGGCGTCGGCCATGCCGGGCGGGATGTTGTGCGCCTGCATCACCCGCCCCATCGCCAGCGAGATCACCGTCGAGGCCTGGCTGCGCGTGTCGTTCAGCAGGCCCGGATTGCGCTTCTGCGGCATGGCGCTGGAGACATAGGTGTTGCCGCCGCCCTCCTGCAGCAGGATCCAGGGCCGTGACTGCGCGTATTGCGTCATCACGTCCTCGATGAAGCTGCCGGCATGCAGCGCGATGCCGGTGACGATGGCGCCGGCCTCCACCGGCATCTCGGCCGAGGCGATCTGGCTGGCGTCATAGGCATTGTCGACCAGCGCGCCGAAGCCGAGATAGCCGGCCATGCGCGCCCGGTTCAGCGGCCAGCCGGTGCCGTTCAGCACGGTGGTGCCCATCGGCGAGCGGTCGACACGGGCATAGGCCTCGCGGATCCGGTCGGCATCGCGCGTAAGACCAGCGATATGGCCGAGCAGATAGTGGCCGTAGCTGTTGGGCTGCGCCGCGACGCCGTTGGTGTAGTTGGGCACGATGGTGCCGGCATGCTGCCCGGCCAGGCGCAGCATGGTCGCCGTCGTCCTGCGCAAGGCGTCCGCCAGCTGCAGCAGGTCGTCGCGCAGGATGGCGGCGCGGTAGGTCGCATGCATGTCCTGGCTGGAGCGGCCGGCATGCAGCAGCGTGGCTTCCACCCCCGCGGCCTCGATCAGCAGCGGCTCGAAGGTGATGACGGTGGAGGGTCGCCGCGCCCCCGGCGCCGCCCCTGCCTTGAGCACGGCCGCCAGCCCGCCCGCGATGCGCGGCGCGACGGCGCGGTCGAGCAGGCCTTCCTCGGTGTTGATCACCGCGGTCGCCTTGTTGATCTCGCCGAGCCAGAAGAACTCGTCCTGGCGTGGTGCTTGCGCCTGCGCGGTGCCGAAGCCCGCGATGAAAAGCCCGGCCATCAGGCCGGCCCTGAGCGTCCGCATTCCTCTTCTCCCCGGTGTGGACGAGGAGGATAGGCGTCGCGCGGTCCCTGGCAACTCAGCGCAACAGCGGCGCCAGGCAGAGCCTCATCGGCAGGCCAGTGACGCGCTGGCCCAAGCCGCGCAGCGCCAGCGCGGCCTTGGCGCTGGCCGTCGAAGCGCAGCGCGTTGACGCTGCCGGACTGCAGGCTGGCGATGCCGCTGCGCGCCAGGATGCTGACGCTGGCATCGTTCAGCGGATCGCCGCCGCAGCCGACCGTGGTCAGCGTGACGCTGCCCAGCCGCGGCAGGCGGATCTGCGGGGTGCTGCGCGGGAGCCCACCGGGCCCAGCACCAGCGCGCCCTCGACCGGCGGCGCGGGCGTGGTCACCGCCGGCGCGATGGCCATGACCTGGGCCGAGACCAGCGCGCCGGCGGCATTGCCCAGCGTCGTCAGCTGCGTCGCATGGCCGCCGCCCATCACCGCCGCGGCGCGCAGCAGCTTCAGCGCCGAGCGCGTCGCATTGGCGTCGCCGCGGCGCGGCTCAGCGCCTGAGGCTGACCGTTTTCGGTCACTGCCCCGCGCACTCACGACGTCGTAAGCAACATGCGAAGGAGTTCGGAAGGAAACGCTCAGCTGGCTGATCCTGCAGTCAGATCACGGCTTTGACGCTGATTTTGTTCGACGTCGTGGGCGACAAACGGTCTGTGTCAGGCCGCGCGCCGACGCCCGGCGAATGTCGCCCGTGTTGTGCTGGGACTGTCCGCCGGTGTCGGAACGGATCCGGACCGTTCCGATGACACCTCTTATTGCCTCGGGGCTCGGCCGGAGGGACCGGCTACCTTCAGTCTTCCGGAAATCCGGTGAAGACGTAGCCCACCGCGCGGATGGTGCGGATGGTGCCGCCCAGCCGCAGGTCACCCAGCTTGCGACGCAGGCCAAGGATGCTGTTGTCCACCGCGCGGTCGCCGAAATGCCAGGGCCGGCCGAAGGCGATCTGCGACAGCGCATCGCGGCTGACCGATTGCGGGCTGGCTTGGTGCAGCGCGGCCATGATGCGGAACTCGGCCAGGCTCAGATGCACGCGGCTGCCATCCGGGCGCCACAGCCCGCCGCCGCGCGGATCGAAGCGCCAGCCGCTGCCGGCCGGCGTCGCAGCGGCGGCGCGGGGCGGCGCGGGGGCGGCGCCTTCCGGCCGACGACGCAGCCGGGCGCGCAGCCGCGCCACCACCTCGCGCCCCGAGATCGGCTTGACCAGGAAGTCGTCGGCGCCGTTCTCCAGCCCGAGGATGCGGTCGACCTCGCTGACATTCGCGGTGATGACCATGATGGTGGCATCGGTCGCCTGGCGCAGCTCCGGCAGGCGGGAGACGGTGTCGACCCGGCCCAGCCGCTGGTCGAGCAGGATGGCGTCGGGCGCCTCCTCCGCCATGATGCGCTGCAGGTCGTCCCAGGAATGGCCGGCGCGGCCGCGGAAGCCATAGCGGCCGACGGTGCTGCAGAGCTCCTCGGCCCAGGCGGGCTCGTCGTCGACGACGAGGACCAGAGGGTCGGGCGGCGTGCCGCCCGCATCATCGCCGGGCGGGCTCACGGCGGCGCCCTCCCGAAAGATGGAGAGGGACAGCCCCCCCGCGGCGGCTGGACGGCAGGGCGCGTCCCTGCCCGTGCCGGAACGGCAGAAGATGACAGGTTTGTCGGCAACATCATGGGACCATGCGGCAGCACGGACGGACAAGCAACGATCCATGCCGGGGTTGCAGCACAACGCCCGGCAATTTTCCCGTCCGATCAGTCGACTACAGACTCTGTTGCGAAGAGTATCGTCCTGTGTCGACTCTACTGTCGCCGGTCTTTCCGGCCTGGTGATTTCTTCAAGCCGGGCGATGGAAGAATGCGTGAAATCCGCAATCCGCTCAGGCAACGATGCGGGGGGCTGGGCGGCGTCTGGGCGCGGGCGGCACCGCCAGCAGCGGCAGCGGCACGATGGGAGGCTGGCCGGGGCGCGAGGCCGGGTCCTGCGCGAAGCTGCGCCGCCACCAGCCCGCACCCTCCGCGCCGAGAGGATCGGAGACAGGCGCCGGGCGCGGCGTGTCGATGCGGGTCATGGCGGCGGTTCTTTGCTAAGGATGGCAAAGCGCGTAACCGTCGCAACGGCAAAAGGTTGCAGGGACCGGAAAAATTACCGCCCCCTGCTGCGTCTCAGGTCAACTTTGCCCGCCTCAGGCCGCCCGCACCTCCGCCACGAAGGTTCCGACCCGCTCGGTCAGCTGCTCCGACTGGCGCGCCAGCTCGGAGGCGGCGGCCAGCACCTGGGTCGCCGCGGCGCCGGTCTCGGTCGAGCCCTGGCTGACGGCGGAGATATTGGCCGTCACCTGCTCGGTGGCTTCCGCCGTGTGCTGCACGGTGCGGGCGATCTCGCTGGTGGCGCTGCTCTGCTCTTCCACCGCCGCCGCGATCGCGACCGCGATGCTGCTGACCTCCTCGATGGTGCGCGAGATGGCGCCGATGGCGGTCACCGCCTCGCCGGTCGCCAGCTGGATCTGGCCGATCTGGCTGCTGATCTCCTCGGTCGCCTTGGCGGTCTGACCGGCCAGCGACTTCACCTCGGAGGCGACCACGGCGAAGCCCTTGCCGGCTTCACCCGCACGGGCGGCTTCGATCGTCGCGTTCAGCGCCAGAAGGTTGGTCTGCCCGGCGATGTCGCTGATCAGCTTGACCACGTCGCCGATCTTCTGCGCGCCGACCGCCAGCACCTGGACGACGCCGTCGGTGCGCTGGGCGTCTTCCACCGCGCGCGAGGCGACGGCGGTGGCCTGGCCGACCTGGCGGCTGATCTCCTGGATCGAGGCGGCGAGCTCCTCCGCCGCGGCGGCGACGGTCTGCACGCCGCTGCTGGCCTCGCCGGCCGCGCCCACGACGGTGCCGGCCTGGCGGTTGGTCATGGCCGCCGTGTCGCTCATCGAGCGGGCGGTGGCCTCCAGCTCGGAGGAGGCGGAGGAGACGATGGAGGTCATCTCGCCGACCCGGCCCTCGAAGTCGCGGACGAGGGATTCGAGATGCTGGGCGCGGCGGACCCGCTCGGCCTGCGCCTTGCCGGCGGCTTCCTCCATGCGGCGGCGCTCGACGGAATTGGCGCGCAGCACCTCCACCGCCTCGGCCATCTCGCCGACCTCGTCGGCGCGGCCGCGATGCGGCACCGCGATCTCCAGCTCGCCGGCGGCGATGCGGCCGACGCCCTCGGTCAGCTGGCGCACCGGGGCGACAAGGCGCTTCAGCAGCAGCACGACCGACAGCACCGCCGCAGCGCCGACCAGCAGGGCCAGGGCCAGGGCACCGGAGAAGATCATCAGCGCTCGGTCGGAGGCCGCATCGGTCAGCGCGATGGCGTCATCCAGCGCGGCGTCACGGAGAGACAGGATCTCGGCCTGGGACTTCACCGACCAGGGGCGGAACTCGGCCACCGTGGTGCCCCAGTCGACCTTGCCCTGGATCAGCGCGGTGCGGCCGAGGACCAGCATCTGGCGCCAGCGCGGCTCCAGCTCGGCCTGGATGGCGCGCTGCGCCACCACCGCCTGCTGCAGCCGCTCGGCATTCGGCAGCTCGGCGATCAGCCGCTGCGCGCCGGACCAGGCCTGCTCCATCCGGCCGGTGAAGACCAGCATGTCGTCATAGGCCTGCGGCGTCACCGCCAGCCCGCCGACCCAGGCCGTGACGGGCACGCTGCGGCGGCCGATGAAGTCGCGGAAATCCATCGCGGCGCTGGCGACCTCGACCAGCAGGGCGGCGCCGGGGGCGGTGGCGGTGACGCGGTCGGCGGCTTCCGTCGCCAGGCGGCGCAGCGCCTCGACCGACTGGTTGCGCGTCTCCTGCGTCACGTTGGGCAGGTTGGCGTCGCGCTGCTCCAGCGGCTTGGCCATCTCGGCATGGGCGCGGGCGCGCACCTGCTGGATGCGGGCCAGGGTGTCGCGGGCGAGCGCCGCCTGGAAGCCGGCCTCGGTCGCGGTCGCCGCGGCGGCCTGCAGGCGGCGGTCGGTCTGCAGCGCGGCCTCGCGCAGCACGTCGAGCTGCGGCACCGGCATGCGCAGGTTCGAGGCGAAGGCGCCGACCTCGACGGCGATGGCGGTCTGGGCGCGCTGGGCGTCGCTGACGGCATCGGTGGAGCGCTGGCCTTCCTCGGCGCGCTGCCAGGCAGAGAAAGCATTGGAGGACAGCCAGAGCGAGGCGCCCGCACCGGGAACCGCGACCCCGCAGAAGCAGGCCAGCAGGAAGGTACGGATACGCATGCGGCAGAGTCCCCGAGAAGTGTCGTCCTTTGTCGGCTCTGCGCTGGTTTGGTTGCCCAAATCTTAATCCGGTTAATGATTTCCGGCGGGTGATGCCGGCGGTGGACGTGTCGCCTGCATCGCGGGCCGCGCCGCCATCCCTGCCTCCCACCGCGCCAAGGCCGGCCGCCCTTCGCGCCAGGCCAGCCCGGCGAAGCGGAAATCGAGATAGCCCAGCGCGCAGCCCACGGCGATGGCGCCCAGATGCGGCGGGCCAGCCAGCGCCGCGGCCTCGGCCTCCAGCGCGTCCAACCCCTGGCGCGAAGGGCGGCCGGCCTTGGCGCGGTGGGAGGCAGGG
>NZ_MLCO01000176.1 GCF_001982615.1 Teichococcus deserti
GCCTCGACCGGGAAGTCGAGGCGGAAGACGCCTTCCTCGGGGATGCAGACCTTCTCGCAGACCAGCCAGCTGGCGCGGGCCTCCAGCGTGAAGACGTCGCCGGGCTTCAGCGAGGCGGGCGGCGTCACCGTCAGCGGCAGCACCACCGCGCCCTCATAGCCGTAATTGACCAGCGGGCCGAAGGGGATGCGCTGCGGCGCCGGCCAGTCGAAGCCGCTGGCCTGGGCGCCGTCAGGGAGAGAAAACTCGATCTCCGGCGGGGTGCCGGCATCGCCCGGGTTGATCCAGTAGGTGTGCCAGCCCGGGGTCAGCTGCTGCTTCAGCCCGACGCGGAAGGGCTGCCCGGGCGCGACCGCCGCCGGCGCCGCGGCCAGGGTGACCGAGGCGCGCGGCGACTGCACCGCCAGGCTTTCCAGCGCCGCGGCCTGCCGCGGCAGGGCCAGGCCAGCGAAAGCCATCAGGGCGAGGGCAGCCGGGATGCGCGACATGAACGAATTGAAACCTTATTCCCGAGCCCGACGGAAGGGTTAATGGGGTGACGAAACGTGTCAGCCCCGATCACCTTTGTGCGGTGCCATATAGGCCTCGACCTCGCGCCCCGTCAGGGCCTCGGCCGCGAAACCGAAGCTGCCCTGGTCGCGCATCTCCACCCCGGCGCGGTGCAGCGCGGCCAGCGCCGTGCGCGCCAGCGAGCCGCCCAGGCTGATGCGCTTCACCCCCGCCTCGGCCAGCTCGGCGACGGTGAAGGGCTTTCCCTTCAGGCCCATCACCACGTTCACCGGCTTGTCGACCGCGGCGCAGAGGGTGCGGATCTGGCTAAGCTCGGTGAGCCCCGGGGCGTAGAGCACCTCGGCCCCCGCCTTGGAGAAGGCCTGCAGCCGGCGGATGGTGTCGTCCAGGTCCGGCTTGCCATGAAGATAATTCTCGGCCCGGGCGGTGAGGACGAAGGGCAGGTCGCGCGCCGCCTCGGCCGCGGCAGCGACGCGCTCCACCGCCTGGTCGAAGCCGTAGATCGGGCGGGCCGGGTCGCCGCTGGCATCCTCGATCGAGCCGCCGGCCAGGCCCACGGCCGCCGCGTCGCGGATGGTGGCGACGCAGCCCTCGGGATCGTGGGAAAAGCCGTTCTCCAGGTCGGCGGAGACGGGGACCTCCACGGCGTCCACGATGGCCCGCGCATTGGCCAGGGTTTCTGCCTTCCCCGCCGCGCCGTCCCGCCGGCCGAGGCCGAAGGCCAGCCCGGCGCTGGTCGTGGCCAGCGCCTGGAAGCCCAACCCCGCCAGCAGCCGGGCGCTGCCGGCATCCCAGGGGTTGGGGATGACGAAGGCGCCGGGCGCCGCATGCAGGGCGCGGAAACGGTCGATGCGGGTCATGCCGGCGGATTCCTTCCCGGGACGGATCTTGGCCCCGATCCTAGACCCCGGGGCGGCCTGCTGTCCCGCCCTGCGCCGGCATGGTAGAAGCCGGCTGGTTCGATACCCTGGCGGGAGAGTGGAGCAGGATGGCGATGGACCCCCGCCGGCGGCTGGCGATCTGCGCGATCGCCAAGAACGAGGCGCCCTATCTCGCCGAATGGGCGCTCTACCACCGGATGATCGGCGTCGACCACATCCTGGTCTACAACAACGGCAGCGACGACGAGAGCGCGTCTGTGCTGCAGGCGCTGCAATCGGCCGGCGTGCTCGAGACGCTGGACTGGCCCAGCCACAGCGACGGCAGCACCCAGAAGCGCGCCTATGCCGACGGGCTGGCGCGGCTGCGGCCCGATTACGAATGGCTGGCCTATATCGACATCGACGAGTTCCTCTACGTGCCCGGCCATGGCAACGACCTGCAGGCCTTCCTGGACGCACACGGGGATCGCGGCGCCATCGCGGTGAACTGGAAGCTGTTCGGCACCGGCGGCCAGGAAAGCCGCGGCCCCGGCCTGGTGGTGGAGCGCTTCACCCGCTGCGCCGGCACCCAGCATTCCGGCAACCGCGCGGTGAAGACCCTGGCCCGCACCGACGCGCTGGCGGTGCCCAACCTGCACAACCACGCCTTCGCCCCCGGCATCCGCTACGCCACCATCCATGGCGAGGAGATCGCCGCCGGCACCGGCAAGAGCGGCACGGTCAGCCACGACGTCATCTGCCTGCACCACTATTTCACCAAGTCGCGCGAGGAATGGGACGCCAAGGTCGCCCGCGGCCGCGCCACCAAGCCGGACTCGCATCCGGACAAGATCCGCAAGGAAGACCACTTCCGGATGCACAACCGCAACGACCGCGAGGACCGGTCGCTGCTGCCCTATGGCCCGGCGATCCGCACCCGCCTGGCGGGCATCCCGGGCCTGCCGGCCGTGGCCATCCCGGCACCGCTGCCGCAGGCGCCGTCCTCGGCCGCCGCCGCGACCCGCTTCGCCCGCGCCAGCTACGCCCCCGCCGGCGAGGATTTTCTGACCGTTGCCCTGGCGGCGCGGCTGGGCCTGCCGGCGGACACGCCTGGCACCTACGTCGATATCGGCTGCGGCGCGCCGGCCAGGAACTCTTTCACCTTCGGCCTGCATGGGCTGGGCTGGCGCGGGCTGTGCCTCGACCCGCGGCCAGAGCTCGCCGCCGACTTCGCGGCCCAGCGCCCCGGCGACATCTTTCTCCCCGTCGGCATCGCGGCCGAGGCGGGGGAGCTGCCGCTGCACCGCTTCGGCAATCCGTCCATCGACACCTTCGACGCCAACCGCGCCGCCATCATGGCCGGCCAAGCGCGCCGCGGCCGCGAGCCGCGCGGCACGCTGCCCCGCCCGGTCCGCCCGCTGCAGGAGGTGCTGGACGAGACCCTGCCGGAGACCGCGCTGCATCTCCTGGCCCTCGACGTGCCGGGGGCGGAGCTGGCAGTGCTGGCGACGCTCGACTGGGAACGGACGCGGCCTTGGCTGGTGCTGGTGGCGCTGCGCAGCCGCAGCCTGCACCAGGCGCTGCGCAGCGGCCTGACCCGCGCCATGGCCGAGCGTGGCTACGAGGCCATGGCCTCGACCGGCGGCGCCGTCCTCTACGCCGATTCCCGGCGGCTGGCGGGCAACTGACCCCGCCTCAGTAGTGCCGCGGCGGTTCCGGCAGCAGCCGGAAGCCGGGCGCCAGGATGCCGGGGTCGAGCGAGCTCGCCTCCTCCCGCTGCAGCATCGAGGCCTGCATCTGCCGGGCGCAGAAGGCGCGATCCGGCTGGTCGGCACACTGCAGCGCGGCTTGTTCCTGCGCGTGCTTCTCCACCGCCATGCGGCGCAGCAGCCGGGTCGGCAGCGGGCCGGGCTGCGCCGCCTTGGCGCTGGCCACGGGGGTCTCCACCGGGGCCGTGGCGCAGCCGGCCAGCAGCAAGGCCGCGATCCCCCAGCATCCTGCGCGTATGGAAAAACCCTCCGATCCGATGCCGCATCAAAGCAGGGCAGCGCGCCGCGGCAAAGGCCGCCCCCTGCGCCGGCGCCGCGGATGCGCTACAGCAACCCCCATGACCAGCCTCCCCGTCCTGCCCGTCACCGAAGCCCTGCCGCGCCTGGCCGAGGCCCTGGCCGCCGGCCCGAATGCCGTGCTGGTGGCGCCCCCCGGCGCCGGCAAGACCACGCTGGTCCCCTTGATGCTGTCCGACCAGCCCTGGGCGACGGACAAAAAAATCGTCGTGCTGGAGCCGCGGCGGGTCGCCGCCCGCGCCGCCGCCCGCCGCATGGCCGAGCTGATCGGCGAGCCGCTGGGCCAGAAGGTCGGCCTGTCGACCCGGCTGGACCGCGCCGTCTCGTCGGCGACCCGGATCGAGGTGGTGACCGAAGGCCTGCTGGTGCGCCGGTTGCAGACCGATCCCGGCCTCGACGGCGTCGCCGCCATCCTGTTCGACGAGGCGCATGAGCGGAACCTCGACACCGACCTGGCGCTGGCCCTCTGCCTCGACCTGCAGCGCGGGTTGCGGCCCGAGCTGCGGCTGCTGGCCATGTCCGCCACCATCGAGGCGGGCGGCTTCTCTGACCTGCTCGGCGGCGCGCCGGTGGTGGAAAGCCTCGGCCGCGCCTTCCCGGTCGAGGTCTTTCACCGCCCGCGCGACCTGAAGGAGCCGCGCGACCTGCCCGAGGCCATGGCCGCCGCCATCCGCGAGGCGCTGCGTGCCCATCCCGGCGATGTCCTGGCCTTCCTGCCCGGCTGGGGCGAGATCCGCCGCACCGCCGACCGGCTCGGCGGCGTCGATGCCGATGTGCTGCCCCTGCATGGCGAGCTGCCGCCGGCCGAGCAGGACAAGGCCCTGAACCCCGGCCCCCGGCGCAAGGTGGTGCTGGCCACCTCGATCGCCGAGACCTCGCTGACCGTGCCCGGGGTGCGCATCGTCGTCGATGGCGGCTACCGCCGCGCGCCGCGGCTGGACCCGGCGACGGGGCTGGCGCGGCTGGCGACGCTGCGCATCTCCCGTGCCGCCGCCGAGCAGCGCGCCGGCCGCGCCGGCCGCACCGAGCCGGGGGTGGCCATCCGCCTCTGGACCGAGGCGCTGCATCGCGGCCTGCCGCTGGCCGATCGGCCGGAGATCCTCGAATCCGAGCTGTCCGGCCTGGCGCTGGACTGCGCCGCCTGGGGCAGCGACCCGGCCGAGATGGCCTTCCTCGACCCGCCGCCGGCGGGGATGCTGGCCGCCGGCCGCGCCTTGCTGCGCGATCTCGACGCGCTGGACGGGCAGGGCCGCATCACGGCGATGGGCCGCCGCATGGCGCGGATGGGCACGCATCCGCGCCTGGCCCGCATAATGGCCGAGGCCTCCGACGCGGAAGAAGCCGCGCTCGCCGCCGAGCTCGCGGCCCTGCTGGAGGAGCGCGACCCGATCCGCGGCCGCGAGGCGCCGTCGGACATCCAGCTGCGCCTCGACCTGCTGGCCGGCGCCGACGACCCCAATGCCGACCGCGCCGCCATCGGCCGCATCCGCCGCACCGTGTCGCTGCACCGCCGGCGCCTGGGCGTCCCCGGCGGCACGGTGGCCGAGGGCGATGCCGGGCTGCTGCTGGCTGCCGGCTTCCCCGACCGCATCGCCGCCAAGCGCGGCACCATGGACGGCGCCTTCCGCCTGGCTTCGGGCCAGGGTGCCCGACTGCCGGCGACCGACCGCCTGGGGAAATCACCGCTGCTGGCCGTAGCGGATCTCGAACTCGCCGGCACCGAGGCCCGCATCCGCATGGCCGCCCCGCTGACCCGCGAGGCATTGGAAAAGAAATTCCCGGACCGGCTGATCCGGGAGGAGGGCGCCGCCTTCGATGCGCGCAGCGGCGCCGTCATCGCCCGCCGCCGGCTGCGGCTGGGCCCGCTGGTGCTGGAGGAATCGACGCTTCCCCATGCCGATCCCGCCGCGGTGGCCGCTGCCCTGGCCGAGGGCGCAGCGTCCCGGGGCTTCCGCGACCTGGACTGGAGCAAGGCCGCCGAGCAGACCCGCGCCCGGATGGGATGGATGCACAAGGTGGTCGGCGGCGACTGGCCGGATGTCTCCGACGCGGCGCTGGCGGTCGATGGCGCGCCCTGGCTGGCCGCCTGGCTGTCGGGGCTGGCGAAGCTCAGCCAGCTCAAGGCGCTGGATGCCACCAACATCCTGCGCAGCCTGCTGCCGCATCCGCTGCCGCGGCAGCTGGACGAGGCGCTGCCGCCGCGGCTCGACCTGCCCGCTGGGCGGAGCGCCGCCATCGATTATACCGGCGAGGTGCCGCGGCTCGAGGCGCGGGCGCAGTGGCTCTACGGCATGAAGGACCTGCCGAAGCTGGCGGGGGGCAGGATCCCGCTGCAGGTGGCGCTGCTGTCGCCGGCCGGGCGGCCGGTGGCGGTGACCGCAGACCTCGCCGGCTTCTGGCGCGGCGCCTGGGCGGATGTGCGGAAAGACATGCGCGGCCGCTATCCACGGCATGACTGGCCCGAGACTCCAGGCTGAGACCGCAGCGCGAAAGAACCTTGAAGCCGGGCCCAACCCCGCGCCACATAGCGCATTGACCGGCGTGACGACCCCAGACGCGCCGTTGAAGGAAACTCGCCCTGATGCCTGCCCCCCGCCGTCAATTCGTCGCTGGCCTGGCCGCGCTGGCCGTGCTGCCGGCGGCGCCGGCCCTGCTGCGCCCGGCCCCCGCCGCGGCGCGCGCCCTGCTGCCCGACTTCGCCGACCTGGCCGAGCAGGTGCTGCCCTCGGTGGTGAACATCGCCGTGCTGTCGGAGCAGACGACGACGCAGATCCCGCCCGAGCTGCGCGGCAGCCCCTTCGAGCGCTATTTCCGCGAGCGGCGCGGCGCGCAGCAGGTGCAGGGCGCGGGCTCCGGCTTCATCATCGATCCGGCCGGCTATATCGTCACCAACAACCACGTGGTCGGCAATGCCGTGCGCGTCGTGGTCTCGACCCAGTCGGGTACCGAGCTGACCGCCCGCGTCGTCGGCACCGACGAGCTGACCGACCTGGCGCTGCTCCGGGTCGAGCCGCGTGCGCCGCTGCCGGCGGTGGCCTGGGGCAGCTCGGGCAATCTGCGCGTCGGCAACTGGGTGCTGGCGGCCGGCAATCCCTTCAGCCTGGGCGGCACGGTGACCTCGGGCATCGTCTCGGCGCGCGGGCGCGAGATCGGCGCCGGGCCTTTCGACGACTTCATCCAGACCGACGCCGCCATCAACCCGGGCAATTCCGGCGGGCCGCTGTTCAATGTCGCCGGCGAGGTGATCGGCATCAACACGGCGATCTACTCGCCCTCCGGCGCCTCGGCCGGCATCGGCTTCGCCACCCCCTCGGACCTGGCGCGCGGCGTCATCGACCAGCTGCGCCGCGACGGAAGGGTCGAGCGCGGCTGGCTCGGCGTCGCCGTCGAGGATATGGGCGAGGAGCAGGTCCCCGGCGGCCGCAACCGCGGCGTCCAGGTGCGCAGCGTCGAGCGCGGCAGCCCCGCCGCCCGCGCCGGGCTGCGCCAGGGCGACGTGGTCACCGCGCTGAACGGCGAGCGGATCGAGACCTCCCGCGCGCTGATCCGCGGCGTCGCCGGCACGCCGCCGGGCCAGACCGTGCGCGTCACCCTGACCCGCGAGGGCCGCTCGCGCGAGCTGGCGGTCCAGGTCGGCCGCCGTCCCAGCAACCCGGGCTGAATCGCGGCCGGGGAGGGGGCACCCTCCTCCCCACCGCAGGGCGGCTGCCCGCAGACAGGGCTTGGTCTCGCAGTTGCGAGTGATTATGGATTGCCCCCAGACCATCCCCCTGGAAGGGCAGCCCGTGACCCCTGACGCCTCCCCCTGCCTGTTCCCGGCATGAGCGCTGCCCCATGAGCGCTGCCACCCTGGGCGGCGCCGCCGCCGGCTACCGCGCCCTGCTGCTGAAGCGCGTCATCGTGCTGGCGGTGCTCAGCCTGCTGCTGCTCGGCTCGCTGCTGCTCGACATCGCGACCGGTCCCTCGCGGCTCGGGCTGTCCGACGTGGTGGGGGTGCTGCTGAACCCGGGGGCCGCCACCGGCCCGGTCTCGGTCATCGTCTGGGACGTGCGGCTGCCCTATGCGATCATGGCGGTCCTCGTCGGCGCCGCGCTGGCGCTGGCCGGCGCCGAGATGCAGACGGTGCTGAACAACCCTCTGGCCAGCCCCTTCACCCTGGGCGTCTCCTCGGCCGCCTCGCTGGGTGCCGCGCTGGCCATCGTGCTCGGCGTCGGCCTGCCCTGGGTGCCGACCGACTGGCTGCTGTCCGGCAATGCCTTCCTCTTCGCCTTCCTCTCGGTGATGCTGCTGCGGACGCTGTCCAAGCTGCGCGGCGCCGGGGTCGAGGCGCTGGTGCTGTTCGGCATCGCGCTGGTCTTCGCCTTCAACGCCGCCGTCGCCCTGCTGCAATTCGTCGCCACCGAGCAGGCGCTGCAGCAGCTGGTCTTCTGGTCGATGGGCAGCCTGGCGCGCGCCACCTGGCCGAAGATCGGCATCATGGCGCTGTGCCTGGCCATCGCCATCCCCTTCTCGGCGCGCGCCGCCTGGAAGCTGACCGCGCTGCGCCTCGGCGAGGAGCGGGCGCTGTCCTTCGGCATCGATGCCGACCGGCTGCGCGACGGCGCCCTGCTGCGGGTTTCTCTTCTCTCCGGCGTCTCGGTCGCCTTCGTCGGCACCATCGGCTTCATCGGGTTGATCGGTCCCCATGCCGCCCGCCTGCTGGTCGGCGAGGACCATCGCTTCTTCCTGCCGGCGGCGGCGCTGTGCGGTGCGCTGCTGCTGTCGCTCTCCTCGCTGGCCAGCAAGATGCTGGTGCCCGGCCTGCTGGTGCCGATCGGCATCGTCACCGCGCTGGTGGGCGTGCCCGTCTTCATCGCGCTGGTCTTCACCCGGGGGCGCCGCGCATGAAGCAGCTCGAGATCCAGGGCCTGACCCTCGGCTATGGCCGGCGCGAGATCCTGCACGGCGCCAGCCTCGACGCCCTGCGCGGCGGCGCCATCACCGCGCTGATCGGCCCCAACGGCGCCGGCAAGTCCACCCTGCTGCGCGGCCTGGCCGGGCTGCTGCCGGCCCGAGGCTCGGTCAGGCTGGACGGGCAGGAGATGATCGGCCTGCGCCTCGAGCACCGCGCCCGCCACATCGCCTATATGCCGCAGAGCCTGCCCCAGGGCGTCGCGCTGACGGTGATGGAGGCGCTGCTGGGCGCGCTGCGCGCCAGCCCGACCGCCGAGGGCCAGCTGTCCGCCAGCGCCGCCACCGAGCGGGCGCTCGACCTGCTGGAGCAGCTCGGCATCCCGCATCTGGCGCTCGTCGGCCTGGACCGCCTCTCCGGCGGCCAGCGCCAGCTGGCCGGCCTGGCCCAGGCGCTGGTCCGCCGCCCCCAGGTGCTCCTGCTGGATGAGCCCACCAGCGCCCTCGACCTGCGCTACCAGCTGTCGGTGATGGAGCTGGTGCGCAAGCTGACCCGCCAGCACGGGCTGGTCACCGTGGTCGTCGTCCACGACCTGGCCCTTGCAGCGCGCTACGCCGACGAGGTGGTGATGCTCGCCGGCGGCACCATCCGCGCCCAGGGCACTCCCGAAGCCACCCTGACCCCGGCCATGCTGGCAGAAGTCTACGGCGTCTCGGCGCGGGTCGAGCGCTGCTCGCACGGGCATCTGCAGGTGCTGGCGGATGCGGCGCTGCCCGCCTGAAGCAGGAAGGTTGGGGCAGGCGAGGGGAATGAATTCCCCCGCGGCGCAGTGCGCCGCGCCCGTTCTTTTTTCTGTCAGTGCTGCCGCGCGGACCTGGCCACGCGGGACGCCACACTGAACCGCAGCGCGACCTTCGCGGTCGCGCTGTTGTTTATGAACACGGCGCCCCGCCGTGATGCCCTGACGACGGTGCCAGTTTGGCGCTGGTCCTCGAACGGCCGGTGATCAGAAAGAAGATGGGGGTTCGGGGGAATTCATTCCCCCGACCTGCCGCCTTGTCGTCCTTCAATCCGAAATGCTGTCATGCACTCCCGCCGCCCCGCGCTTCCAGTAGCCGGCGGCCTTGGTCCAGCGCGGGTTTGCGCCCTTCTCGGCCACCAGCAGCGCGCGGAGTTCCTTGGCGATGACGGATTCCGCCGCCACCCAGGCGAAGAAGTCGCCTTCCGGGAAGGCCACCTCGCGCAGCGTCCCGGCCAGCGTCGTCCGGCGGCGATGCGACCACACCACGGTGACCTGCGCGGCGCTGGGCAGGGGCAGTTCGTGCCCGGGGCCTTCGACCTCGGCGACGACCAGGGCGCGGCTGCCGGCGGGCAGCTCTTCCAGGCGGCGGCCGATGGCGGGCAGGGCGGTCTCGTCGCCGACCAGCAGATGCCAGTCGAAGGCCGTCGGGATCACCATCGAGCCGCGCGGGCCGGCGGTCAGCAGGGTCTGGCCCGGCGCGGCCTGCAGCGCCCAGGCGGTGGCGGGGCCGGCCTCATGCAGGGCGAAGTCGATCACCAGGGTCTGCGCGACGGGGTCGAAGCGGCGTGGCGTGTAGTCGCGGGCGAGCGGGCGTTCTTCCGTGGGGAAGACCAGGCCGTCGGGGCCCTGCTGCGGCAGGATGGCGGCGTCCTGGCCGGGGGCCAGGAAGAACAGCTTCACGTGGTCGTCGAAGCCGAGGCTGACGAAGCCTTCCAGCTCGGGCCCGCCCAGGGTGACGCGGCGCATCGAGGGGGAGAGGTCTTCCACCGACAGCACCGCGAGGCGGCGCAGGCGGATCGGGTGGCGGCGGCGCTCGGTGGCGCGCGGGTCGGGGGTGGCGGCGTCGTTCATGGTCAGAGGCGCTCCAGGCGCTTGGCGGTGGCGTCGAGGAGGTCGGCGATCGCCTCCACTTCGGCCTCGGTGAGGGGGGCGCGGGCCAGCCGCAGATGCAGGCCCAGGCGCAGGTTCTCGATGGCGCGGATGATCTGGGGAGGACGGCCGGCGCGGGCTTCCGGGGTCATGCGGGCGAGCATGGCCTCCAGCGCCGGGCGGTTCTCCTCCAGGAAGCCGAGGCCCGCGGGGGTGGCCTCGAAGCGGCGGCGGCTGCCGCCGGCGGCGACGGCGGTGGCGTAGCCGAGCTCCTCCAGCAGGGTGAGCGTCGGATAGACCACGCCCGGGCTCGGCGAATACTGCCCGGCCAGGCGGTCCTCGATGGCCTTGATCAGCTCGTAGCCGTGGCGCGGCTTCTCGGCGATCAGGTGCAGCAGCACCAGGCGCAGGCTGCCATGCTCGAAGATGCGCTCGCCGCGCCGGGCCGGGTCCCGGCCGCCGAAATCCCGCATCGCTCTCCCCGATTCGATATATCGATATAGTTTAGATATATCGAAACTTTCGGCGCGACAAGGCGGCGAGCCTCAGCGTGACATTCCGGTAATGGCCTGCCTGGCCGCGCCGCGACTGGCGTGTTGCCGCGGCGCACGGCATGGTGCATGTCCCGGCCCGCCTCCTCTCCGATCCGTGCGGAGCGGGGGGCCGCGACAAATGGAGCATGCACCATGCGCATTCTGCTGGTGGAAGACGATGCCGAGGTCGGCCGCTTCGTGAAGAAGGGCCTGCAGGAGGCCGGGCACACGGTCGAGCACGCCGCCAATGGCCGCGACGGGCTGTTCATGGCCGCCGGCGAGAGCTTCGACCTGCTGGTGCTGGACCGGATGCTGCCGGGCGGCGTCGACGGCGTCCGCCTGGTCGAGACCCTGCGCGGCCAGGGCAACCACACCCCCGTGCTGTTCCTCTCTGCCCTCGGCGGCGTCGACGAGCGCGTGAAGGGGCTGAAGGCCGGCGGCGACGACTATCTGGTCAAGCCCTTCGCCTTTGCCGAGTTGCTGGCGCGGGTCGAGGCGCTGGGCCGCCGCCCCGCCGTCGACGCCCCGGCGACGCGGCTGAAGGTCGCCGATCTGGAGCTCGACCTGCTGTCGCGCACCGTGACGCGGGCCGGCCGCAAGATCGACATCCAGCCGCGCGAGTTCCGCCTGCTGGAGCACCTGATGCGCCATGCCGGTCAGGTGGTGACCCGCACCATGCTGCTGGAGAAGGTCTGGGACTACCACTTCGACCCGCAGACCAACGTGATCGACGTGCATGTCTCCCGCCTGCGGCAGAAGTTGGACAAGGGGCAGGAGAAGCCGCTGATCCACACTGTCCGCAACGCCGGCTACATGATCCGCGCCGAGCCCTGAGTCTGATCTGACCGCCATGCCGCACCGCCGCCAGCAGCATCCCGGGCCGCTCTGGCGGCTGCTCTCCTCCGCGGGCTTCCGCTTCGCGACGCTGTTCGCGGCGCTGTTCCTGGCCGCCGGGCTCGGCTTCGCCGGCGTGCTCTGGTGGGGCACGGCGGGGACGCTGGAGCGGCAGACCGATTCCGCCATCCGCGCCGATGCCCAGGCGCTCGCCGAGCGCTGGCGCGAGGCCGGCACCGATGCGGTGATCGAGGCGATCGGCGAGCGGCTGGCGCTCGATGCCGACGGCCAGGCGCTCTACCTGCTGCTCGATCCGCGCGGCCAGCGGCTGGCCGGCAACCTGGTCAGCCTGCCGCCCGGCGCCGGCGAGGGCCCGGCCGAATCCTGGCACCACCTGACGCTGGAGCACGAGGACGAAGCTCCCGGCGAGGCCCGCCTCTACTTGCTCGAGCTGCCCGGCGGCGCGACGCTGGCGGTCGGTCGCGAGGTCAGCGAGAAGCAGCGGCTGCGCGCCCTGCTGACCGAGGGTCTGGCCTGGGCCGCCGGCGCCGCCCTGCTCTTCGCCGTGCTCGGTGCCTGGCTGATGCGCCGCGCGCTGGAGCGCCGCCTGACGCCCGCCGTCGCGACGGCCGCGCTGATCGCCGGCGGCGACCTGTCGCCGCGCGTGCCGCTTTCCGCCCATGACGACGAATTCGACCGGCTGGGCGCCAGCATGAACACCATGCTCGACCGCATCGCCCATCTCATGGACGGCGTCCGCGGCGTCTCGGATGCCATCGCCCACGACCTGCGCACGCCGATTGCCCGCGCCCGCAACGGGCTGGAGGAGGCGCTGCTCTCCGAGGACGAGGACCCCGCGGCGCTGCGCGGTGCCATCGAGCGCGGCATCGCCGACCTCGACAACGTCACCCGCGTCTTCCAGGCGGTGCTGCGCATCGCCGAGGTCGAGGCCGGCGCCCGCCGCGCCGCCTTCGCCCCGCTCGACCTGGCGCTGCTGCTGGCCGACGCCGCCGAGCTCTACGGCGCCTCGGCCGAGGCGCGCGGCCAGACGCTGCACACCGGCTGGACCGCGCCGCTGAACCTGACCGGCGACCGCGACCTGCTGCTGCAGGTGGTGGCGAACCTGCTGGACAATGCGGTGAAGTTCACGCCGCCGGGCGGCAACATCACCCTCTCGGCCGCCCGCGACCACGACCAGCTGATCATCCGCGTCGCCGACGAAGGCCCCGGCCTGACGCTCGCCGACCGCGAGCGGGTGGGCGAGCGCTTCTTCCGCGCCGACCAGGCCCGCACCACGCCGGGCTCCGGCCTCGGCCTGTCGCTGGTGCGCGCGGTGGTGCAGCTGCATGGCGGCGTGCTGTGGTTCGAGAATGGCGACGGCCCGCCGGATTTCCCGGGCCTCGTCGTGCTGTTCCGCCTGCCCGCCGCCGCCGCGCCCGCCGTCTGACCTGGCCGCCTGATCTGGGCCACCTGATCCTGGCGCAGGA
This sequence comes from Teichococcus deserti, assembly GCF_001982615.1. GTDB lineage: Bacteria > Pseudomonadota > Alphaproteobacteria > Acetobacterales > Acetobacteraceae > Pseudoroseomonas > Pseudoroseomonas deserti. The sequence continues at coordinate 13,073 of NZ_MLCO01000176.1, forward strand.
TCACGAATGACCGAGGCTTCATCCCCTGCCCATCGCGGGGCAGGGCGGCGGCCGCCAGAGTGCCGCCCATGCTGCTTCGCCTGCCTTGTCTCTTGGCCCTGATGGTGGGGGCCATGCCCGTTGCCGCGACCGAGCTGCGGCTGGTCGCGCCCGGCCTTGCCTATTGCGACGAGCTGTCCGCCCGCTTCGCCCGGCTGCCGGCGGCGCGCCAGGAGGTGGCCCGCGACCTGGCCGAGGAAGGCAGCCAGCTGTGCCATGACGGCCATGTCCGCACCGGCGTCGCCAAGCTGCGCCGGGCGCTGCGCGCCGCCCAGCCGCGGCAGAACTAGACGCGGCCGTAGGGCAATGCTGATTTGCGTCACCCCAGGTTTGCGTTGCCCGAGGCTTTGCCACGCGGCGAGGGGCTGATAGGCCAGCATCCATGCCCTGCTTCCTCCCCCGCCGATGAGCCTGCGCGCATGACCGGCCGGTCGCGGCTGGTGCCCGCCGCCGGCGCCGGCGCCCTGCTGGTCGGCATCGGCCTGGCGCGATTCGCCTATGTGCCGATCTTCCCCGCCATGGTCGCCGCCGGCTGGGTCGATGGCGGCGGCGCCGGGCTGCTCGGCGCCTGCAACCTGACCGGCTACCTGCTGGGCGCGTTGGGCGGCCGCGGCATCGGCCGCCGCCTGGGCGTGCCGCGCGCCATGGATCTGGGCATGGCGCTCGCCACCCTGGCCTTCTTCGCCTGCGCCCTGCGGCTGGAGGGCGCCGCCGCGCTGGCCTGGCTCGGCTTCTGGCGCGGGCTGGCGGGGTTGGCCGGCGGCGTGCTGATGGCGCTGGCCGGCCCCGCGGTGCAGGCCGTGGTGCCGCCGGCCCGCCGCGGCGCGGCGGCGGGGGTGGTGATGTCGGGCGTCGGCTTCGGCGTGGTGCTGGGCGCCACGCTGGTGCCCTTGCTGCTGCAGGCCGGGATCAGCGGGCTGTGGCTGGGCCTGGGCGCCGCCAGCCTGGCCTTCTGGCTGGTGCTGCGCCCGCTCTGGCCCGACCCGCCGCCGGCCGAGACCATGGGCGTCCCCGCCGGCGGCCAGGTGCCGCGCGCCACCCAGCTGATGGTGACCTACGCCCTGGCCGCCGCCGGCATGGTGGCGCCGATGGTCTATCTGGCCGACCTGGGCGCCCGCGGCCGGGGACTGGAAGGCCTGGCCCTGGCGATGATCTGGGTGCTGTTCGGCCTGGGCGGCATCGCCGGCACGCTGACCGGCGGGCGGCTGGTCGGCTGGCTGGGCGGCCGCCGCGCGTTGATGGTCTGGATGATGGTGGAGGTCGCAGCCCTGGCCTGCGCCCTGCTGCCCGGTGGTGCCGCGGTGCTGCTGGCGGCCCCGCTCAGCGGCTTCGCCGGCATCGGCATCAGCGCCGTGGTGCTCGGCGCCGCGCGCGAGCAGGCGGGCAGCGCCACCGGCATCCTCTGGGTGCGCGCGACCGCGCTCTTCGCGCTGGCCCAGGCGGGCACCGGCTTCGCGCTGGCTGCCCTGTTCAAGGCGACAGGCGAAAGCCACGCGGCGGTGTTCGGGGCGGGGCTGGGCTTCGCGGTGCTGGCGTTTTTGGCGACGCTGTTCAGCGGGGAGGTTGGGGGAATGAATTCCCCCAAGCCCCCATCTTCTTTCTGATGACCGGCCGTTTGCCGACCTGCGCTTTGGCGGAGCCGATATCAGGGCATCGCGGCGGGACGCCGATGGATGAAATCGGCGCATCCTCGAAGGTCGTGCTGCCGACTGGCCGTTTCACGTCCTGTCTCCACGTGGACACGGCAGTCTGACAGAAAAAAGAAGGGGTCCAGGGGAATTCATTCCCCTGGCCTGTCCCTGTCTTAATCTTCAAACATCTCTTTCATCGATGCCACCGGCTGCCACTTCGGCGACTGGTCCTTGTCGACCAGCACCGCGCGGACGCCTTCCGCGAAGTCGGGGTGCTGGGTGACGGTGCGGGTCAGCACCAGCTCCTGTTCCAGGCAGCCCGGCAGGTCCAGCGACGCGCCGCGCTTCAGCAGTTCCAGGGTCACCGCCACGCTGGTCGGCGAGACACGCCGCAGGATGGCGAGCTGCTCGGCCGCCCAGTCGGTGGCTTCGGCTTCCAGGGCGCGCTCGATGGCGGCGCGCTCGTCATGGGCGAAGCAGCGGTCGATGGCAGGCCGCAGGGACGCGATGCGGCCGGGGGGGACGGCTTCGGCGAAGTCGTCGATGATGCGGGCGTCGCCATGGGCCAGCAGGGCCTGGCGCAGCGCGGGCAGCTTTTCGCGCGGGACGTAATGGGTGGCGAGGCCGGCTTCGACAGCCTCGGCGCCCTTCAGCCGGGCGCCGGTCAGCGCGATCCAGCGGCCGAGCCCGCCCGGCAGCCGCGGCAGCACGTAGCTGGTGCCGACATCGGGGAAGAGGGCGATGGCGGTTTCCGGCATGGCCAGCAGCGCGTGCTCGGTGACGATGCGGTGGCTGCCATGCACCGAGACGCCGAGGCCCCCGCCCATGCAGATGCCGTCGATCAGGCTGACCCAGGGCTGCGGGAAGGCCGCGATGCCGCCATTCACCGCGTATTCGCGGGAGAAGAAGGCATCGACCGCCGCCCGGTCGCCGTCCAGCACCTGCTGGCGCACCTGGCGGACATCGCCGCCGGCGCAGAAGGCGCGGTCGCCGGCGCCTTCCAGCAGCACCAGGCGGATGCCGGGGTCGTCGCGCCAGGCCGCGATGGCGGCCGCGAATCCGTCGATCATCGGCAGATCCAGCGCGTTCAGCGCCCGCGGGCGGTTCATCAGCAGCCGGCCGGTGGCGGCTTCGCGGGTGGCGATCAGGCTGGCATCCGCATCGGTCATCGACGATCCTCCGTTCTTGTCGCCCGCAGAGTTGCGGGGGTTGCGGCGGTTGACAAGCGGGGGCGCCACGCCCGATGCCTGTCGGGCTCGGCGTGGCGTTGGGGGATGGTGCGAATGGCGGAAGCCCTGGTCCGGTTCGAAGGCGTGCGCAAGGCCTATGGCCCGGCGTCCGGCGGCTATGCGGTGCGGCAGCTCGACCTCGAGGTGCGGCGCGGCGAGCTGCTGACGCTGCTCGGCCCCTCGGGCTCGGGCAAGACCACGACGCTGATGATGCTGGCCGGCTTCGAGCTGCCGAGCGAAGGGCGCATCCTGCTGGAGGGGCGCGACATCGCCCGCCTGCCGCCGCACAAGCGCGGCATCGGCGTGGTGTTCCAGTCCTATGCCCTGTTCCCGCATATGTCGGTCGCCGAGAACGTCGCCTTCCCGCTGGAGGTGCGCGGCGTGGCCAAGGCCGAGCGCGCGACGCGGGTGCAGCGGGCGCTGTCGATGGTGCGGCTGGAGGGCTTCGGCGACCGCCGCCCGTCGCAGCTGTCGGGCGGCCAGCAGCAGCGCATCGCCCTGGCCCGCGCCATGGTCTTCGAGCCGCCGATCGTGCTGCTGGACGAGCCGCTGGGCGCGCTGGACAAGGCTCTGCGCGAGGAGATGCAGTACGAGATCCGCGCGCTGCACCAGCGGCTGGGCCTGACCATGATGTACGTCACCCACGACCAGCAGGAGGCGCTGACGCTGTCCGACCGCATCGCCGTCTTCGAGGGCGGGCTGATCCGCCAGCTGGCGCCGCCGCGGCAGATCTACGAGACCCCGGCCAATGCCTTCGTCGCCGGCTTCGTCGGCGAGAACAACCGGCTGCCCGGCCGCGTGCTGGGGCTGGAGGAGGGGCTGGCCCGCGTGGCGCTGGATTGCGGGCCCGAGGTCTGGGCGCGGCCGGTCGATTCCGGCCCGGCCGGCAGCCGCTGCCTTCTCGCGATCCGCCCCGAGCGGGTGGCGGTGGCGCCGGTCGAGGCCTCGACCCTGGGCGAGGATGCGCTGCCGGCGGTGCTGCGCGAGGCGATCTTCCAGGGCGACCATGTGCGGCTGCGGCTGGGCCTGGGCGAAGGCGGCGAGATCCTGGTCAAGCGTGCCATCGGCGGCGGGCAGTTGCCCGAGCCCGGCGGCCCGGCGGCGCTGGCCTGGGACGCCGAGCACGCCCATGCCTTCGCGGCGGCCTGATCAGCAGCGCAGCGCGAGGCGGACGAGCGGCGCGGCGCCGTCGCGGAGCCGCACCGGCTGCAGGGCGGACAGGTAGTTGAAGACCCGCGCGTCGCGCTCATGCGGCTTGAGGGCAGGGTGGGCGCAGGCCGGCGTCACCCCGGCGTCGAGCACGCCGTCGATATAGGCGCTGGCGCGGGCGGCGACGAAGGCGCGGCCGGCTTCGCCGCCGGGGTCGCCGGGCCCTGTCTCGCCGCGCAGCGCGCCGAGCAGGGCGGCGCCGCTCATCCGGTCGAAGCGGATCTCTGCCTGTGCCGGCAGCGCCGCGAACAGCGTCATGGACGAAAGCCCGCCCCAGGCGAGGCGGTAGAGGCCGCGGGCAGCGCGGTGGCGGGCCCTCAGCAGGGCGAAGCGAAGCGCGTCAAGGCGGATCAGCAGGACATGCATGGCGCCGATCCTGCCGGCCGGCGCCGAGCGGGCCGAATCGCGATCAGGCGATCCGGCCCCACATCTGCGTCAGATGCCGAGCGTGCCGGCCTTGGCCGCGGCGTAGCGCTGGGAGATCTTCGACCAGTCCAGCACGTTCCACCAGGCGGCCAGGTATTCGGGCCGGCGGTTGTTGTATTTCAGGTAGTAGGCGTGCTCCCAGACGTCGTTGCCCAGCAGCACGCGGCCGCCCTCCATCAGCGGCGTGTCCTGGTTCGGCCGGCTGGCGATGGCCAGCTTGCCCGCCTGGTCCACCGTGACGAAGACCCAGCCCGAGCCGAAGACGCGGGCGCCGGCGCCGTTGAAATCGGTCTTCATCTTGTCGAAGCCGCCGAGGTCGCGGGTGATCGCCTCGGCCAGCTCGCCGGTGGGCGCACCGCCCTGGCCGCCCATGATCTGCCAGAACATGGCGTGGTTGGCATGCCCGCCGCCATTGTTGCGCAGCACGGTGCGCACGGCTTCCGGCGCCTCGGGCAGCTTGGCCAGCAGCTCCTCCAGCTTCATGCCGGCCAGGGCCGAATGGTCCTTCAGCGCGCCGTTCAGGTTCGTGACATAGGCGGCGTGGTGGCGGTCGTGGTGCAGCGCCATGGTGGCCGCGTCGATATGCGGCTCCAGCGCGTTGTTGGCGTAGGGCAGCGGCGGCAGGGTGTAGGGACCGGTGGCGGCGGCCGGCGCCGCGGCCTGGGCGAAGACGCGCCCCGGCAGCAGGGCGGTCGCCAGCAGCGAGGCTCCGGCGATCAGGGCCCCGCGGCGGGCGAGGAGGGGCTGGGTCATGGCGCGTCTCCGTGTGAGGTTGCTTCCTCAACGCGGGAGTTTGGCGCGGGATGCGGCGAAGGAAAGGATCATGCGCGACCCGCCGCGAAACTTTCCCTTCCCCCGCGCGGGGCGGGGGAAGGGTGCGGGCCTCACCAGCGGCGCGGCGGCGGGCGGCGATAGTAGCGGCGGCGGGAATAACGCGGCGGCGGGCGCCGGTAGGCCGGCCGGTAATGGCGGCGGTAGTAGCGGCGCGGCGGCGGCCGGTAGGGGCGGCGGTAGGGGTAGGGCTGCGCCTCCGCCTCGCTGCTCAGCACCACCGGGGCCACGGCCACGACC
>NZ_MLCO01000177.1 GCF_001982615.1 Teichococcus deserti
GGGGCAGGCGATGCGCATCCGGACCTTGTTCCTGGCCGGCTTCGGCGTGGTCAGCCTGCCCGGCATTGTTGCGAGTGCCTGGCTGGCGGCGCGGGCTTACGGCGCCTGGGATGACGCGGTCCGCGCCCGGCAGGACGCAGCGCTGATCAGCGCCACCCAGCGGCTGCAGACGGCGCTGGCCGTCGAGATCGGCCAGCTCAGCACCAGCATCCTGGCCGCCCAGCCCGACCTGGCCCCGCTGCGCCAGGCCGCTCCCGTCACCGACCGGCTGCTGGCCGCCCTGCTGGCCGGCCTGCCCGCCGCCACACCAGCCGACCCGCCGGAGCTGGCCCTGGCCCGCCAGGTCGGCCCGCGCCTGGGCGGCCTGCGCAGCCGCGCCGAAACCGGCTGGTCGCAGCCCCCCGCCGCCCGCGATGCCGCCCTGCCCGCCGACCTGGCCGAGGCGCGGGTGGCGCTGGTCGGCGGGCTGGCCCGGCTGGGCGCGCAGGTGACCAACCGGCTGGCCGATCTGCAGCCCGAGCTGCTGCCCCCGGTCGAGCTCGCCACCGCCGTGATGGAGCAGCGCGACTATGTCGGCCGCAGCGTCGCCGCCATCCTGGGCTGGCGCGCCGGGCGGCCGATCGACCGCGCCGGCTACGAGACGGTGCTGGGCCATCTGGGCCGGGCCGAGGCCGCCGCCGCCCAGGCGGCGCGGCTCTCCGCCATGATGGCCGACAATGCCGCGCTGCAGGCGGCGCTCCGCCGCCACGCCGCGCTGATGCAGGAGACGGTGCTGCCCCGGCTGCGCGCCCTGCTGGACCGGGTGCTGCCCGCCTGGGCCGGCGGCCTGCCCGACTGGCCGGAGGAGATCGCGGCCATGCGCCGCTGGACCACGCCGATGCAGGCCGAGCTGCTGGCGCTGCGCGACGTGGCCCTCGACGACGCGCTGCGCACGGCGGCGGAGAATGCCGGCGCGGCGCAAAGCCGCTTCCTGGTCGCCTGCGCCATGCTGCTGGCGATCCTGGCCATCGCCGCCGGCAGCCTCGCGCTGCTGCTGCGCCGGCTGGTCGGGCCGCTGAACGGGCTGACCCGGCTGCTCGGCCGGCTGGCGGAGGGGGAGCTGGCGCTCGACATCCCCGGCCGGCAGCGCGGCGACGAGCTCGGCGCCATGGCCCGCGCCGTCGAGACCCTGCGCCAGGGCTCCGAGCAGCGGCTGGAGATGCAGGCGGCGCAGCAGGAGGGCCAGCGCGCCGAGCTGGCCCGGGCGCAGCGGGTTTCGGCCCTGCTGGCCCGCTTCGAGGAGGACACCGCCGGCGTGCTGCGCGTCGTCGCCGCCGCCGCCACCCAGCTGGACGCCACCGCCGCCGGCATGGCCGGCATCGCCGCCAACGGACGCGAGCATGCCGATGCGGTGGCCGGCGCCGCCGGCCAGGCCAGCGGCAACGTCCAGACCGTGGCGGCGGCGACCGAGCAGCTGACCGCCTCGATCGCCGAGGTGGCGCGGCAGGTGCGCGACGGCGCCGCCCAGGCCCGCGCCGCCGAGGGCGCCGCCGGCCGCGCCGAGCAGACGGTGCGCGGCCTGGCCGACGCCGCCGGCCGCATCGGCGAGGTGGTCGGGCTGATCAGCAGCATCGCCGGCCAGACCAATCTTCTCGCCCTCAATGCCACGATCGAGGCCGCCCGTGCCGGGGAGGCCGGGAAAGGCTTCGCCGTGGTGGCCTCCGAGGTGAAGAACCTCGCCACCCAGACGGCGCGGGCGACGGAAGAAATCGGCCAGCAGATCGGCGCCATGCAGGCCGAGACCCAGCGCACGGTGCAGGCGATCGGCGACATCGCCCGCATCATCGAGGCGCTGAACGCCGCCACCGCCCATGTCGCCGAGGCCGCCGGCCAGCAGGCGGAGGCCACCCAGGAAATCGGCCGCGCGGTGGCCGAGGCCGCCCGCGGCACCCAGGCCGCCTCCCGCCACGCCGAGGGCGTCAGCGAGGATGCCGGCCGCACCGGCAGCGCCGCCGGCGAGGTGCGCGCCGCCGCCGGCGAGCTGGCCCGCCGCGCCGAGGACCTGCGCGGCAGGATGGATTGCTTTCTCGGCGATATCCGGGCGGCGTGATCAGGCCTTGAGCGACGCCGCCATCACCCGGCCTTCCTGGCTGGCGGCGTCGATCAGCCCCTCGCGCAGGAACAGGTCGATCAGCACCAGGTTGACGTTGAACTTCACCTGGTCGCTGTCGCGCACCAGCTCCAGCACGCGGGCGATCGGCCAGAGCTCGAAGCGCTCGACCTCGTCGTCATGCGGCACCGGCTCGAAATCCTCGGGCAGGTCGAGGTCGAAGACATGCAGCGTGTCGCGCCGCATCCCCTCCCCGGTCTTCATCACATAAGACAGGGCGCTGACCCGGCGGGCCCGGGCGGTGAGCTCCGGCGCCAGCCCGGCCTCCTCCGAGGCCTCCTTGACCAGGGTTTCCTCCATGGTCAGCCCGGCCGGCGCTCCGCCGGCGACGATGTTGTCCCATTCGCCGGGGGCGATGGCCTTGGCGCGCGAGCGCTTGCCCAGCCAGAGATGCAGCCCGTCGGCGCGTCGCACCAGCCCGTTCAGGTGGACGCCTTGCGCGATCACCCCGAAGGCCGGGATGGCGCCGCGGTCCAGCGTCGCCAGCACCGGCCCGTCCACCGTCGCCCGCACGTCGAACAGCTCGTCGCGCAGCTTCAGGTAGCCGGCCTTTTCCAGCCCCATGGCGGCGTCCGCCAGGATCGATTCGCGGGCCGCCCGGCTGCGCAGCCGCGCCGGCAGCGACACGCCCTCGGCGTCGAAATGGAAGTCACGCGGGCGATAGGCCAGCCAACGCGCCAGGTCGGGCTCCAGCCAGCCGACCTGCTCGGCGCCGATGCGAAACGGAACATAACCCGCCGGCGAGGCCAGGTTGTTGCAGGCGGCGATATGCCGGGCAAATCCATCCATGCCCCCTGTCTTGCCCTGCCGCGGCGCGGAGGCAAGAGGGGTGCAGCCCGGCCATGGCCCCGCTTCATGGCCGGGTTGTCATGCCGATGGGGTTTTCCGCCCCGGCAACTCCGGCCATGTAACGCGGGACAACTGGAGACTACCCCCCCGTGACAGCTTCCCCGCCCGGGACGCCGCGGCCGCGCGGCCATTTTGCCACGCTGCTGACGCTCGCCCCCTATCTCTGGCCGCCCGGCCAGCCCGCGCTGCGCGCCCGCGTCGTCGTCGCCCTGATCCTGATGGTGGCCGCCAAGGGCGCCAATGTGATCGTGCCCATCGTCTATGCCCGCGCCGTCGACGCGCTTGGCCCCAAGGCCGGCACGGCGGCGGCCATGGTCACCGTGCCGGTCGCGCTGATCCTGGGCTATGGCCTGCTGCGGGTCACCAGCTCCTGGATGGCCGAGCTGCGCGACGCCATCTTCACCAAGGTCCAGGCCCGGGCGGGGCGCGTCATCGCCCTGAACGTCTTCCGCCACCTGCATGCGCTGTCGCTGCGCTTCCATCTGGACCGGCAGACCGGCGGCATGAGCCGGGTGATCGAGCGCGGCACGCGCGGCATCAACTTCGTGCTCGACTTCATGCTGTTCAACATCGTGCCCACGCTGATCGAGATCCTGCTGGTGGCGGGCATCCTGTGGGGCATGTTCGAGCTGTCCTTCGCCCTGGTGACGCTGGGCACCATCGGCCTCTACATCGCCTTCACCCTGATCTTCACCGACTGGCGGCTGCGCTTCCGCCGGGCGATGAACGCCATGGACCAGGAGGCCAACACCAAGGCCATCGACAGCCTGCTGAACTACGAGACGGTCAAGTATTTCGGCAACGAGAAGCATGAGGAGCGGCGCTACGACGCGACGCTGGCGCGCTACGAGCAGGCCTATACCCGCTCCGAGGTGACGCTGAACTACCTGAACATGGGCCAGGCGGCGATCATCGCCATCGGCCTGACCGCCGTCATGCTGATGGCGGCCCAGGGGGTTTCCTCCGGCCGGATGACGGTGGGCGACTTCGTGCTGGTCAACACCTACCTGATCCAGCTCTACCTGCCGCTCAACTTCCTGGGCTTCGTTTATCGCGAGCTGAAGCAGGGCCTGGTGGACATGGAGGAGATGTTCACCCTGATGCGGGAGAAGCAGGAGGTGGCCGACGCCCCCGGCGCTGGCCCGCTGAAGGCCGGCCCCGGCGAGCTGGTCTTCGACGACGTCCGCTTCGGCTACCGCCCCGACCGCACCATCCTGAAGGGCGTCTCCTTCACCGTGCCCGCGGGCAAGACGCTGGCCATCGTGGGTCCGACGGGGGCCGGCAAGTCGACCATCTCCCGCCTGCTGTTCCGCTTCTACGATCCGCAAGCGGGCCGCATCCTGCTGGACGGCGAGCCGATTGCCGGCATCACCCAGGAAAGCCTGCGCCAGGCCGTGGGCGTGGTGCCGCAGGACACCGTCCTGTTCAACGACACCATCCGCTACAACATCGCCTATGGCCGGCCCGATGCCGAGCCCGAGCTGGTCGAGGCCGCCGCCCGCCTGGCCCAGGTGCATGACTTCGTGATGAAGCTGCCCGAGGGCTACGACACCCGGGTCGGCGAGCGCGGCCTCAAGCTGTCCGGCGGCGAGAAGCAGCGGGTGGCCATCGCGCGCACCATCCTGAAGGATCCGCGCGTGCTGATCCTGGACGAGGCCACCAGCGCCCTCGACACCCGCACCGAGCAGGAGATCCAGGCGGCGCTGAAGCGGGTCTCCACCGGCCGCACCACGCTGGTCATCGCCCATCGCCTGTCCACCGTGGTCGAGGCCGACGAGATCATCGTGCTGCAGGACGGCCAGATCGCCGAGCGCGGCGGCCATGTGGAGCTGATGGCCAAGGGTGGCCTCTACGCCCAGATGTGGCGCCGCCAGTCCGAGGCGGTCGCCGCCGCCGAGGCCGCCGCCGCCGCCCAGGCCGCCGCCCGTGCCGCCGGGGTCGAGGCCGACGAAGGCCGCGCCCCCGCCCACGACCCGCGGGCCTGAACGCGCTACTCCCGCCGCGCGGCCTTGTCCGCGCGGCAGGTCTTTTTGCCAGGGCGCGCGGCTGATCTGCGCGGCGGGGGCCTTTTGCCGGGGCGCGGCTTTGACTATGTCCTGCCCCGAGTGTGACTGACCGTATCAGGAGGGCAGCAGATGCAACTCGACCCCCAGGGCGTGGCCCCCGAAGACCTCAGCCATGCCGGCTCGGTGGTGGACAAGGCCATCGAATACATGCTCGAGCAGAAGATCGCGCCGATCTCGGTGGCCTCGGCCCTGCTCGGCGGTGCGCTCGGGCTGATGGCGCGGACCATGCGCGACGAGGCCATCGCCAATGTGCTGCGCAGCGCGCTGGCCTCGGTTGAATCCGGGGAGCTCGCGGAAATGCGCCAGTCGGTGCCGAATTCCTGAGGGCAAGCTCCTAAATTCGGGGCGGCAGGGCCGGGCGGGCTGCTCGAATCCTTGACTCTCCCCAGGCGCCGGGCCATACGCCCCGTCTGTTTTTCATGTTGGGTCCGCGGCCTGCCGCGACCCCGATCGTCTTTTGAAGGGTAGCGCCATGGCTCGCCGTTGCGGCATCACCGGCAAGGGCGTGCTGACGGGCAACAACGTCAGCCACGCCAACAACAAGTCCCGTCGCCGGTTCCTGCCGAACCTGCAGGAGACTTCGTTCTTCTCCGACGTGCTCGGCACCTCCGTGCAGATCCGCATCTCCACCAACGGCATCCGCACCGTGGAGCACAATGGCGGCCTGGACTCCTTCCTGCTCGGCACGCCGAACCGCAACCTGCCGCCGGAGGCGCTGACCCTGAAGCGCCGCATCCAGAAGGCGCAGGAGAAGAAGGCCGCCGCGACCCCGGTCGCCGCCTGATTTCCTCCAGTTGTGCTGCCCTCGACGGGGCAGCACGCTGGATTGCGAGACTTTGAAACGCGCTGAACGCAAGTTCAGCGCGTTTTCGTGTTCCATCTTCACGAAGCCTTAGTCGGCATCGCGCAGCATGAGCGCATGTCGTCCTACTGGCTCTCGATCCCCCTCTTCCTGGCGCCGCTGGCTGCGCTGCTGCTGTGGCAGGCCTTCCGCCGCCGCCGCGCCGAGGCCCGCGCCGCCCGGATGGCGCATGAGCTCTCCGACCGCAGCCGCCAGTTCAACCTGGTCGCCCAGGAGCTGCGCGGGCTGGGCCTGACCCTGATGGGCCGCTCCACCGCCCATCCCGACCCGCAGCTCGAGACCCATGCCCGCGCCCTGCTCTGCCTGGCCGCCGACGTGCACGACGTCGCCGCCCAGCAGGCCGGGCCGCGCGTGGTCCGGGACAGCCCCACCCCGCTGGCGCCGCTGCTGCGCCAGGCGATCGAGCAGGTCTCCCTCACCCTCGCCCCTGGCCGCCGCGAGTTCCGCCTGGGCGAGGGTCTGGACAGCGCCGTTCTGCTGGCCGATCCGCGGGCGCTGCGCGGCGCCCTGGTGCAGGTGCTGACGCGGGCCGTGCGCCACACCCGCGACGGCGACGCCATCGCCCTGCAGCTGGTCCGCAGCGCCGAGACGGTGGCCATCACCGTGGAGGACGAAGGCGCCGGCCTCGCCGCCGAGGACCTGGGCGCCGCCAGCGACGGCCATGGCACCCGCGGGCTGAATCTCGGCCTGATGGTCGCCCGCCAGCTGCTGCACGCCCATGAGGGCGAGCTGACCATCGAGGCCGTCCAGGGCATCGGCGCCCGCGCCTGGCTGACCCTGCCCCGCCGCCGCCTGCTGGCCGAGGACAGCCGGGTGGGGGCGTGAGGGCGGCCTAATCCTCTGCCGGAAACGGCAGGCCCACGTAATTCTCCGCCAGCGCCGTCGCCGCGGCGGGGGACAGCGCGATCTGCTCCAGCTGCGCCTCGCGCAGCCGGGTGTCGAAGGGCGTCTCGCCCGGGTCGCGATGCAGCATGCGGGTCATGAAGGCGGAGAAGCGCTGCGCCTGCCAGACGCGGGCGAGCGCCGTGTCGCTATAGGCGTCGAGGCCGCTGGCATCGCCGCGATGGATGGCGCGCGACAGGGCGCGCGACAGCACCAGCACGTCGGCCACCGCCAGGTTCAGCCCCTTGGCCCCGGTGGGCGGCACGATATGCGCGGCGTCCCCCGCCAGGAACAGCCGCCCATGCCGCAGCGGCGCGCAGACGAAGCTGCGCAGCGGGATCACCGATTTCTGGAAGATTTTTCCCTGTGTCAGCGTCCAGCCATCGGTCGCCAGGCGGGAACCGAGCTCGCGCCAGATGCGGGCATCGTCCCAGGCCTCGACCGGATCGGCCGGATCGCATTGCAGGTACAGCCGCTGCACCGTCGGCGACCGGGTGGACAGCAGGGAGAAGCCGTCGCCCTGGCTGGCATAGATCAGCTCGGGCCAGGAGCGCGGCGCCTCCACCAGCACCCCCAGCCAGCCATAGGGATATGTCTTCCCGTATTCCTGCCGGATCGAGGCCGGGATGGCGCCGCGGCCGATGCCGTGGAAGCCGTCGGCGGCGACGATGTGGTCGCAGTCCAGCCGCCCGGCGCCGCCCTCCGCCGTCTCGAAGAGGATGGCGGGGTGGTCGCCCTCGATCCCCTCCACCGCCCGCGCCGGGGCCTCGAACAGGATGGAACCCGGCGCCGCCGCCAGCCGGGCGGCGACCAAGTCCTTCAGCACCTCGTGCTGGGCATAGACGGTGACCGCCTTGCCGCCGGTGAGCGCCGCCAGATCCAGATGCAGCCGCTGGCTGCGCCATTGCAGGGTGATGCCGGCGTGGCGGTCCGCCTGGCGCAGCATGCGCCCGGCCAGGCCGAGCTCCTGCATCAGCGCCGCCACGCCATGCTCCAGCACGCCGGCCCGGATGGTGCCCTCCACCGCGGCGCGGGACCGGGCCTCCAGGATCAGGCTGTCGATGCCGGCGCGGGCCAGCAGATGCGCCAGGAACAGCCCGGCCGGGCCGCAGCCGATGATCCCTACCTGCGTCCTGCGCGGCATCCAGCCTCCTCCCCGGTGTCCTGGAGAGGAGGCTAGCCTGTGATCGCCTGGGACGGAATCGCCGAAAGGCGTGAATCACTCGCCCAAACAACAAGCTAGACCCTGGTCGGCAGTCTTCCGCGCCGGCCAGGGTCCAGCCGGGCTCACATGTCGAAGAAAACGGTCTCGCCCTCGCCCTGCAGGCGGATGTCGAAGCGATAGGTGGGGACGTCGCCGCCCTCCACCCGCCTGGCCACCAGGGTGGCGCGGCGGCCGGTCTGCTCCACCGCCCGCAGCACCGGGTCGGCGGCCAGCGCCGCTTCGTCCTCGGGGAAGTAGAGGCGGGTGTGCAGGTGGATGTTGATGCCGCGGGCGAAGATCAGCAGCGAGACATGCGGTGCCTGCGGCGTGCCGTCGCGCCAGGGCACCACCCCCGGGCGGATGGTGTCGAATTCCCATTCGCCGGTTTCCGACGAGGCGGCCGCCCGCCCCCAGCCAGAGAAATCCGGCGCGTTGTGGCGGCCGGCGCTGTCGGCCTGCCACAGCTCCAGCATGGCGTCGCGCAGCGGGTGGCCGGAGCCGTCCCAGACGACGCCGACCAGGCGCACGCGCTCACCCGGGCCAGGGATAACGTGCTGCTGCTCCTCCTGCCGGATCTCGAGGCCGGCGAAGGCCGGCATGGTGCCGATATGGACATAGGGGCCGCCGGTCTGCGACGGGGTCTCTTTCAGGTACTCGATCGGCATGGCTCAGTGCCCCTCCGGCTTGTTCTCGAAGAAGGTCTGCCGCCTTCCGCGCAGCACGATGTCGAAGCGATAGGCCAGCGAGTCGAAGGGCACGCTCATCTTCATGTCCAGCTTCGCCACCAGCCGGTCCCGCGCGTCCTGGTCCGGCAGGGTGCCGAGGATCGGGCAGAGCGGCACCAGCGGGTCGCCCTCGAAATAGAGCTGGCTGACCAGACGCTGCGCGAAGGCATCGCCGAAGAGCGAGAAGTGGATATGCGCCGGCCGCCAGTCGCTGCCGTGGTTGCGCCAGGGATAGGGGCCGGGCCGGATCGTCCGGAAGAAGTAGTTGCCGTCGTCATCGGTCATGCAGCGGCCGGCGCCGCCGAAATTCGGGTCCAGCGCCGCGAGGTAGGCGTCGTTCTTGTGCCGGTAGCGCCCGCCGGCATTGGCCTGCCACACCTCGATCAGGGTGTTGCGCACCGGGCGGCCGGTCTCGTCCAGCACCCTGCCGAAGACGATGATCCGCTCGCCCACCGCCTCGCCGGTCTTGGCGTAGTTGCGGATCAGGTCGTTCTCCAGCGGCGCCAGGATTTTTCCGTCAAAACGCGGACCGGCATTCTCGCCCGGCCCAGGTTCCAGCGAGACCAGGGCGAAACGCGGGCTGCGCAGCACGCTGGTCTTGTAGCCGGGGGTGAAGGCGGGGGCATGCAGCGCGCGGTCGCGCTTGATGACGTTGCCCGCCGCGCCAGGGCCGAAATTGGAGCCGCCACCCGCGGGCAGCGTGGTGTGGGACATCGTGTTTCCTCCGCGGGCAGGGGCCCCGCATGCCGCCAGTCTGCGCTGCGCGTTTCCATGAAGGAACCGGGTTGCTAGCATATGATGCATGAATGGAATCGATGCTTTGGCGCTGGATGGCCATGCGCTGCGCCTGTTCCTGGCGGTGCTGGAGGAAGGCTCGGTCACCGGTGCTGCAACGCGGCTCGGCCTCAGCCAGTCGGCGGCCAGCCACGGGCTGATCCGGCTGCGCGGGCTGCTGGGCGACCCGCTTTTCGTCAAGTCCGGCCGCGGCATCACCGCAACGCCGCATGCCCGCAGCCTGGCAGCCCCCGCCCAGGCGCTGCTGGACGGGCTGCAGGGGCTGGCGCGGCCGGCCGACTTCCTGCCCGAGCGCGCCCGGCTGTCGCTGACCATCGCCGCCAACGACTTCCAGCGCGACCTGCTGCTGCCGGCCTTCTTCGCCCGGCTGCGCGCCACCGTCGCCTCGGTCAGCCTGCTGGTGGTGCCCTCCGGCGCGCCCTCGGCCGCGCTGCTGCGGGAGCGCGGCTGCGACCTAATCATTACCCCGATCCCGCCAGCCGGCACCGACATCCTGCAGAAGCGGCTGCTGACCGACCGCTATGCCTGCTTCTACGACCCGGCCTGCCGCGCCGCCCCCCGCGACGCGGCCGAGTATCTGGCCGCGCGCCACATCACGGTGTTGCACCCCGAGGGCGAGCCGCTGGAATTCGACCGTCGCCTGGAGGCCGAGGGCATCACCCGCGACATCGCGCTGCGCGTCCCCGGCTTCACCGGCATCTTTGCGTTTCTCCGCGGCGGCGAGATGCTGGCCACCCTGCCCGGGCTGCTGCGGCATGGCGGGCTGGCGGGGCTGGCCAGCGTGAAGCTGCCGCCGCTGCTGGGGAACAGCGAGGAGCCGCTCGACCAGCTGCCGCTCTACATGGCCTGGCATCGCCGCGACCAGCAGGACCCGCGCCATGCCTGGCTGCGCGCCCAGCTGGTCCAGGTCGCGGCCGAGGTGACGAGGGCGCGCGCATGAAGCAGAAAACCGAGCCGCGCGACCTGCTGGGGGGCCTGTCGCGCGGCCTCGCCGTGATCGAGGCCTTCGACCAGACCCGCCCCCGCGCCAGCATCGCCGAGATCGCCCGCGCCACCGGCTTCACCCGGGCCAGCGCGCGACGCTGCCTGCTGACCCTGGTCGAGCTCGGCTATGCCGAAAGCGACGGGCGCGGCTTCCGGCTGACGCCGCGGGTGCTGCGCCTCGGCGGCGCCTGGCTGTCCAGCGCCAGCCTGCCCGAGCTGCTGCAGCCGCAGCTGGAGGCGGTGCGCGAGGCCACCGGCGAAAGCTGCTCCGCCGCCATCCTGGACGGGGCCGAGGTGGTCTATGTCGCCCGCGCCTCGACCCGGCGGATCATGTCGGTCAGCCTCTCGGTCGGCAGCCGGCTGCCGGCGCATTGCACCGCGCTGGGCCGCGCCCTGCTCTCCGCCCTGCCCGAAGGCACGATGGAGCACCTGCTGGCCAGCCTCACCCCCGAGGCGCTGACCGCCCATACCCGCACCACCCGCCCCGCCATCCGCGCCGCCGTCGCCGAGGCCCGCGCCCGCGGCTATGCCCTGGTCGAGGAGGCGCTGGAGCTCGGGCTGCGGTCGCTGGCCGTGCCGGTGCGCGACCAGCGCGGCCGCTGCGTCGCGGCGATGAATATCGGCGTGCAGACGGCGCGGGCCAGCGACGCGGTGGTGCAGGACCGGCTGCTGCCGGCGCTGCTGGCCGCCGCGGCCGAGCTGCGCCGGACCATCCCGGGTTGACGCTT
>NZ_MLCO01000178.1 GCF_001982615.1 Teichococcus deserti
GGCAGGCGGCGCGGCGGGGGAGGGCGCCAGCCCCGCCACCTGCGGCCGCGCGCCCTGGCGGATCGAAACAAACCCCTCGGCAGCGAGCTGTTCATAGGCGGCGGTGACGGTGGTGCGGGAGACGCCGAGCTCCACCGCCAGGGCGCGCGAGGAAGGCAGCAGCCCCTGGCTGCCATAGGCGCCGGCCAGGATCTGCTGTTTCAGCGTCGCATAGATCGCGCGCCCGCCCGGGCGTGGCTGGACCACCATCTGTCGTCGGAATTCCTTGAGGCCGCCCGGCCAGTGTCGCGCGCGGCGGGGCGGCCGCCAAGCACTACTGGACCAGCCGGATCGGCGCCAACTGGTCCTGCGCAGGCCGGGCGGCTTGCGCCAAAGCTGGGCGACCCCTGCATTCGCGCGAAGAAGCCCCGCCATGTATCTGCCGCCGCATTTCTCCGAGCATGACCGCGCGGCGCTGCACGCGCTGGTCGAGGCCCACCCGCTGGGCGCCCTGGTGACCCAGGGGCCCGAGGGGCTGGACGCCAACCACATCCCCTTCCTGATCATGCCCGGCAAGGACGGCGCGCCCGACCGGCTGGAGGCGCATCTGGCCCGGGCCAATCCGGCGCTGGCGGCGATCGGGGACGGCGCCGAGGTGCTGGTGATCTTCCGCGCCGAGCAGGCCTATGTCTCGCCCAGCTGGTACCCCAGCAAGCATGAGGCGCATCGCCAGGTGCCGACCTGGAACTACCGCGTGGTGCATGCGCATGGCCGCGCCGTGCTGCGCGACGACGAGCGCTTCCTGCGCCCGCTGCTGGCGCGGCTGACCAAGGTGCATGAGGCCTCGCTGGCGCAGCCCTGGAAGATGGCCGATGCGGAGAAGAGCTATCTCGACGCCCGGATGAAGGAGATCGTCGGGCTGGAGATCGTGCTGACGCGGCTGGAGGGCAAGTCGAAGCTCAGCCAGAACAAGGAGCGCCGCGACATCGAGGGCGCCGCCCAGGGCCTGGCCGAGCATGGCGCGCCGGCGCTGGGGGCTGCGATGCTGGCGGCGGCGCCGAAAGGCTAGAGCGGGTTGCCTGCTGAAGGACGCAGGCAATCCGCTCTAGCCTTTTGTTTGATCGCGTGATTCAGGCTTTTCGGTGAGTCCACCTCAAGCCATCACGCTCTAACCCGCCCGGCGGAAGGTCAGGTTCAGCCGGGTGGCGCCCGTCGCCGGGTGGTGGCCCGGCTTCAGCGCCAGGATGCCGTGGTGGAACAGGCGGGACGGCCCGCCCCAGGCCAGCACGTCGCCATGCTCGAGCGCCAGGCGGCGGACCGTGTCGCCGCGCTGCAGCCCGCCCCATTGGAAGGTGGCCGGCAGGCCGAGCGAGACCGAGACGATCGGCGCCCCGGTGTCGCGCTCATCCTTGTCCTGGTGCAGGGCGAGCTTCGCCCCGGGGATATAGCGGTTGATCAGGCAGGTGTCGGGGGCGAAGCCCGGGAAGCCGGCCTCGGCGGCGGCGCGCTCGGCCAAGGCGCGGAAGGCCTCGGGCATGGCGGGCCAGGGGGCGCCGGTGTCGGGGTCGTGCGGCGCGTAGCGGTAGCCGCGGCGGTCGGTGACCCAGCCGAGCGCGCCGCAGCTGGTCATGGCCACCGACATGGTGAAGCCGCCGGGGGTGACCATGTGGCGGAACGGCGCCTGGGCCTCGATCGCCGCGATGCCGGCCAGCAGGTCCGGCGCGGCGTCGAGGGCGAAGCCGCGCAGCAGCAGGGCGCCGGGCGACAGGATGTCCCGGGCGGGCGAGGGCGGCGCGAAAAGGTCGGGCTGCGCCATTCAGCCGCAGCGCTGGATCAGCGCCATGGCGGCGGCTGGATTCTTCACCTTGTGGCCGCTGATGACGTAGAGAAAAACATCGCGGGGAGGGGCTTTCTTCTCCGGCGCCGCAACCGGGTCGAGGCCTTCGGGCGGCTTGCCGGTGGCCCAGGCCTGGGCGCGGGCGGCCCAGCGGTCGAGGTCGGCCGCGGCATAGCCATCGGCCTCGTCCTCCCGCGTGCCCATGATGCGGGCATAGACGAAGGGGGCGGTGGCGTCGGCGATCTGGGGGTAGGCCGAATCCGCCGCCGTGATCACCGCGACGCCATGCTCGCGGGCGAGGGCGATGAAGTCGGGATGCTTGAAGCTGTCGTGGCGGACCTCGACGGCGTGGCGCAGGGTGCGGCCCTCGGCGCTGGCGGGCAGCAGCTTCAGGAAGGCGGCGAAGTCGTCGGGGTCGAAGGCCTTGGTGGCCATGAACTGCCAGTTGATCGGGCCGAGTTTTTCTTTCAGTTCCAGGATGCCGCTGGCGACGAAGCGCTCGATGCTCTGGCCGGCCTCGGCGAGCACCCGGCGGTTGGTGGCGAAGCGCGGCGCCTTCAGCGAGAAGACGAAATCATCCGGCGTCTCGTCATGCCAGCGGGCGAAGCTCTCCGGCTTCTGCGAGCCGTAATAGGTGCCGTTGATCTCGATGCTGCCGAGGCGGGCCGCGGCATATTCCAGCTCCCGCTTCTGCGGGTGGCGGTCGGGGTAGAAGGGGCCGCGCCAGGGCTCGTAGGTCCAGCCGCCGATGCCGATGCGGATTTTTCCAGCCGTCGCCTTGGCCATGCTGTGCGCCTTCTTGCAGCGCAGGAGTCGTCCTGCCTGCACAGTCTGCCCGTCCTGCGCCGCGCGGGAAGGGGAAGGATGCGTGACAAGCTCGATTCCCATGGGGGGATATCAGAGCAAGAAGCTGCCCTGTTCCGGCGGCAGGGGCACGCCTTCCAGCTTCAGCATCAGCCGCTTGGTGACGGCGCCGCCCGGGGCCGAGAAGCCGCCCAGCGCGCCGCCGGCGGCCAGCACCCGGTGGCAGGGGACGATCAGCGGCACCGGGTTGCGCGACATGGCGACGCCGATGTCGCGCGCCGCCTCGCGGCCAAGCCCGAGCTGCGTCGCCAGGCCGCCATAGGTGGTGGTGGTGCCCCAGGGCAGGGCGCGGGTCGCCGCGTAGATTTTTCTCTGTGTTTCGTCGGGGACGTCGGTATCGAGGGGAATGTCCTCGAAGGTCTCGGGCGCGCCGGTGAAGTAGCGGCGGACGGCCTCGATCAGGGCTTCCACCGCCGGCGGCGGCGCCGCGCGGGTGGAGGCGATGTGCCGGGTCAGGGCGGCCTCCGTCGAGGCGGCGTCGTCGGCGGGCAGCTGGAAGCGGGCGAGGCCGCTGCTGGTCCAGGCCAGGCCGCAGGGGCCGGCGGCGGTGTCGAAGACCGTGTGGCGCATGGGGGTCACCTCCGGTGGCGCGCCTCGAGGTCGAGCAGCCAGCGCTTGGCGTCCAATCCTCCGGCGAAGCCGGTGAGGGCGCCGCTGCTGCCGATGGCGCGGTGGCAGGGTGTCACGATGGAGATCGGATTGCGACCATTGGCGGCGCCGATCGCGCGGCTGGCGCCCGGCTTGCCGGCCTGGCTGGCCAGGGCGGCGTAGCTGCGGGTTTCGCCATAGGGGATGGCGCGCAGGGCGGCCCAGTGGCTGCGCTGGAAGGGGGTGCCGTTCTCGGCGAGCGGCAGGTCGAAGCTTTGGCGGGTGCCGGCGAAATACTGGTTCAGCTGGCGGATGGTGTCGTCCAGCACGGGGCTGGGGGCGTCGACGGCCTCGGCGAGGCGGATGCGGCGGGGGTTCTCGCCGGGCCAGAGGATGGCGTGCAGGGCAGTGTCGGTGGCGTAGAGGGTGAGCGGCCCGACTGGCGATGCGATGGTGTGCCTGCGGAGCATCCGGACTGTTCCTGCTGACAGAACAGAAAAAAGATGGGCGCAAACGTATACGTTTGCGGGGGGAAATCATTCCCCCGGCTTTCCTACTTCTTCTTGTGCCGCTCGACGATCTCGTCGAACCGTTCGCGCCGCAGCCGCTCGTAGTGCCGCCGGTGGAAGCCGTCGACCTCGAGCAGCTTGGCCTCGGTCATCGGCTGGAAGTCGTAGGTCTCGCTCTGGGCGATCGTCATCTTGTCGAAGCCCATGTTGCGGAAGTGCTGCGGCGAGAAGGAGTTGCCGCGCTCGCCGATGTAGCGGCCGAAGGAGACCGTGGTCAGCACGCGGGTCATGTCGAGCTCCAGGCAGGCGATCGACTTGGCGGCGTCCTGGGAGGAGGCTTCGGAGGCGATGGCAAGCGGGCGGAACAGCTCGTAGATCGCCGCGTGGTCGCGGGCGTTGTAGTCGCGGCCTTCGAGCAGGGCGTAGTAGGGCGCGAGCCAGGTCATCATGCGGCGCCAGGCGTGGCGGCGCAGCGCGAAGCCCCAGTGGTGCTCGAGCGGGATGTATTTCACCACCGGCCCGGGATAGTCGCGGCGGTGGTCGCCATAGGCGCCGAAATAGGCCACCCGCTCGAAGGGGGCGGTGATTTCCTTCAGGCGTTCGAGGGCGAAGAGGTACCAGGGGCCGAGCTCGAGGTCGTCCTCGAAGAAATAGCCGAGCTCGGCGTTCAGCTCGTCGAAGACCAGGCGCTCGCCGCGCAGGATGTTGCGGGCGACGCCCAGGTTGTGGGGGGCGGCCAGCACCGGGCTGTCGGGGAAGTGGCGGCGGAAGGCGGCGATCGAGGCGGCGATGTCCTCGTCCCTGGCGAAGCGCTTGCCGGTGCGGGGGGAGACGGCGGCGTCCTGCAGCAGGTAGACGCGCTGCGGGTCGATGGTCACGCCGCGTTGCCGGGTCAGGGAGGCCGCGACGCGGTCCAGGTAGTCCGGGCGGTCGAAGGCGTAGAGGACGATCGGCGTGTCGATCACGCGGGAGGCCTCGGTCGACGGGGTCTGGATCAACGGCCGGGCTCGCGGTGGAAGCCGGGCAGCTCGGGGGGGTCTGCGAATTCCTCGGTGATGACGTCGACGCGGGCCAGGCGCGGGCCGGCGCGGCAGGCGGTCAGCAGGGCGCCGACCGCGGCCGCGTCGCCGGCCACCAGCGCCTCGACGCTGCCATCGGCACGGTTGCGCACCCAGCCCTGCACGCCCAGCCGGTTGGCCTCGGCGACCATCCAGTCGCGATAGCCCACCCCCTGCACCCGGCCTTCGATCCGCACCCGCTTGGCGTCCATCCTGGTCGCGCTCCTGTCCGTGGAGAAATCCTGGCGAGAGATAGCCTGCGTCAGCGCCGCGCCAGGGCCAAGAGGCGGGAGGCCAGCGCCACCTCGGCGGCGACGTTGCGGCGGCGCTCGGCGGCCTCGGCATCGGTGCCCCAGAGCTCCTGCTGGAAGTCCTCGTCGAGGAAGGCGAGGCGGGTGGCCTCGTCGGCGTCGATGCGGCCTTCGGCGAGCGCCAGGCCGAGCACCAGGCTGCCCAGCGCCGGGATGGCGACGCCCAGCGCCGCCAGCTCCAGCGCGTTGCGGCGGGCCAGCGCCGCGGCCAGGGCGGCGCGGGAGGCGGCCGGCTGGCTGATCGGCATGATGCCGGTGGTGACGCCGAGCGGCGCGCCATAGGTCTCGGCCGCCCATTCCAGCAGCGGCTGCCATTCCAGGCGCTGGCGGGCGGCCAGCTTCGGCTCGGCGGCGCGGTAGCAGAGCAGGTCGGTGCCGCCATATTCGGCCAGCGCCAGGATCGAGGGCTCGGTGTCGGGGGCGATGCGCTCGAGGCCGGTGGCGACCACCCGGGTCAGGGGGACGTCCTCCATGCGGAACTCGGCGCCCTTGCTCCCGCCGGCTGCCTGCCATTCGGCGGCGACCGCCTCGGCCAGCGGCGCTGAGGGCAGGTTCAGCGGCCCGGCGCCGGGCAGGCGCAGCGGGCGTCCATCGAGCAGCACGGCGTGGCCTTCGGCGGTGGGGGTCGCGACGGCCTGGTCCCAGAAACGCTTCATGGGCTGGCTTATGGGGGGCCGGCGGCACGGCGCCAAGAGGGGAGGGAGCGACTCGGGCCGGCGAATCGAGTCCGCAGGTTCGTGGCGACTCGGGAATGGTTTCGATAGGGTTCCATTTTGGCGAGAAACCTCAAAACCTGTGCGATCCGTCTCGTAGCGAAAGCCTTGCCGTTCAGCCGGGTGTTGCTTTCGCTGCTGTGATTTCCATGAACGACACGTCAATGCGAGGTTGGCCTGTCGCAAGCTGAGACAACCCCCATGCCGTCGCTTCCCCAAGCTTCTCGCGCCCTGCCGCTGCCGATGCGGGACCGCGCATGTCGCCGGTGATCGGGCTGGACGCCCCGGCCGGGTTGCTGCCGCCGGGGCTTTTGCCGGACGGGCTGATCGCCGAGCAGCTGCTGCGCGACGGGCTGGCCCCGATCACCGCACCGCTGCCGCTGATCCTGGAAGCCGGGCCGCAGCACCTGGCTGGCATGCTGGAGCTGTTCAACGAGATCGTGGCGACCAGCACCGCGGTCTATGCCGACCTGCCGGAAAGCGCGGAGCACCGCGCCGCCTGGCTGGCGCAGCGGCAGGCCCAGGGCCATCCGGTGCTGGTGGCGGAAGGCGCCGGGGGAAGCGTGCTGGGCTTCGCCAGCTTCACCGATTTCCGCGGCTGCTTCCCCGGCTTCCGCCACACCGCCGAGCATTCGGTGCATCTGCGCCCCGAGGCACGCGGCCTGGGGCTGGGCGGGCGGCTGCTGGAGGCGCTGCTGCGCCTGGCGCGGGCGCAGGGGCGGCATGCGATGATGGCCTCGATCGATTCCGGCAATGTGCCGTCGCTGCGGCTGCATGCGCGTCTGGGCTTCCGCGAGGTCGGTCGCCTGCCGCAGGTCGGCTGCAAGTTCGGCCAGTGGCTGGACCTGGTGCTGATGCAGAAGCTGCTGGACGAGCGGCCGACGCCCGAGAGCTAGATCAGGATCGCCACGAAGACGGCGAGCAGCCCGGCCAGCGACAGCACCCAGGCCAGGCTGCGCAGATACGGCACGCCCGCGGCATAGAGCGGCAGGTGCAGCAGCCGGCCGGCCAGGAAGGCCCAGGCGCCATAATAGGTCAGCGCGCCGTTCCGCCCCGCCACATGG
Organism: Teichococcus deserti; assembly: GCF_001982615.1. Taxonomy (GTDB): domain Bacteria; phylum Pseudomonadota; class Alphaproteobacteria; order Acetobacterales; family Acetobacteraceae; genus Pseudoroseomonas; species Pseudoroseomonas deserti. Next base: position 6,924 of record NZ_MLCO01000178.1, read on the forward strand.
GCGACCAGGATGGCGGCGGCGAAAAGCGGCAAGGTCTCGAAGAGATTGGCCTGGGCGCGGCGCAGCCGGGCTGTGACGCGGCCGACCGGCGGGCCGGGCTCGTCGCGGGCGCCGGCATTGTAGGCGATGCCGGTCTCGCCGTTGCGCAGCAGCGCCGGCAGCAGCACCTGGACCAGCGCCAGGACCAGGCTCCAGCCCAGCAGGGATAGTTCGGTGGTCATGGCCTGGGTCCTTCTCCGGCGTGCTGCCCGGAGAATGCCGCAGGGGGCGCGCTGTTGCGCCGGAAAAGGAAAACCGGCGGCGGGCCGGAAGAGACCGCCGCCGGCTCCTGGCGCCGCCGCCGCCGAGGGAGGGCTCAGCCGCCGGCGCGCCAACCAGGATCCCCCCGGCGCCCGGGGGGAAAAGGGTTACCGCCAGGCGGCGATGTCGATCACCTCGGCGGCCGGCAGCCGGGCAACGCGGCCGAGCGCGGTGGCCCGCCCGGTCTCCAGCGAGACGGTGTGCAGCGTGCCGCCGGCCAGCAGGAAGGCGGTGTTGCCGCCGGCCGCGTCGGTCAGGATGTCGAAGGCGACGCCGGGCGGCAGGGTGGCGGCGACCTCGCCCTTCGGCTGCTGCACGCCGTCATTCGGCGGCGCCTGCAGGTTCAGCTGGCGCAGCAGCGTGTCGATGGTGAAGAGCTGCGTCGCCGCGGCGCCCTTGGTGCTGTTGGTATAGGCGCCGGCGACGATGCGCGGCATGGTCTCGGCCAGCGGCCCCGCCTGGTATTTCAGCGCGCCGTCGCGGGTGACGGCGCCGGTGTCGGGATGGATGCGGAAGCTGGTGCCGCCCATGCCCATCAGCCGCAGCCGGTCGGCCATCGGGTTGAAGTCGACCACGGCGCGGCCGCCGGAGACGAAGGGCTCCGACAGGCGGGAAACCTGCGTCGCCTGGCCGGTCGCCGGGTCGATGGTGACGATCTGCCCGGCATCGCTGACGCCATAGAGCTTCCCGTCCGCCGGCCGCTGGTCGATGCCCAGCAGCCTGCCCTGCACGCCGCGGATGGTGACGGGGCGCGCGGCCTGGCGGGTGTCGCTGTCGATGCTGACCAGGTGGTTGTCGGCGGTCAGGCCCAGCAGGGTGGCGGCGTGGAGGGGCGCGGCGGCAAGGCTGAGCAGGGCGGTGGCCGCCAGCAGGACGGGTCGCAGGGACATCGGGAGCTCCTTGGACGCAGGCCGGGCGGAATGCCCTTCGCCGGCGTTACGGAGCAGGAAGGCGGCTGGACGCAGCGGGCGCGGAAAAAAGAATCAGCTGCCCGCCGCCGCCGCCAGCCTTCCGATGAACAGGATCGGCCCGCTCGGCCGCGGGTTGGGCGACCCGCCCGGCGGCTCCAGGGTGATCTCGATCAGCATCCCCGGCGAGGGCGCGACGCGGCCCGGCGCGATGCTGACCGCGCCGGAGGGCGGGATCAGCCCGAGCGAGGTGGGCGCCGTCGCCCCCTGCGGCAGCGCCCAGAGCTGCAGCACGCGGCCTTCCGGCGCCGGCTGCGGGTTGAGTGCGGCCAGCCGCAGCCCGCCGCCTTCGGCCTGCACCAGCCAGGCGGGCTGGTCCTGCCGCGACAGCAGCACGGTCATCAGCTGCGGCGCGGGCGCCGGCTGCAGCCAGAGGAAGGCCGCCAGCCCGGCCGCGACGGCGGAGGCCCCCGCCGCCCAGGCCGGCCACAGCCAGTTTCTCGTCCGTTGCAGCGGCACCACCACGGGCGCGGCGAGCGAGGCCTCGATCCGCGCCCACAGTCCGGGCGGTGGCGGCGCCGGCGGGGCCAGGGCCGAGAGCGGGGCCAGCCGCGCCTCCCAGCGGGCGATCGCCGCCTGCAGCGCCGGGTCGGGATCGGCGGCGACGGCGCGGGCGGCGCCGGCCTCCAGCGTGCCGAGCACGTATTCGCCGGCCAGGTCCTCGATTTCGTCAGGCGTCATGTCAGGCAGCCCCGCAGCTGCGCCAGGCCGCGGCGGATCCAGGCCTTCACCGTGCCCAGCGGCAGCTCAAGCTTCGCCGCGATCTGGGCGTGTGACAGGCCGTGGACGAAGGCCAGAAGAATGCCGCGGCGGCGGCTTTCCTCGAGCGCCAGCAGGCAGTCGCGCAGGCGGCGGCCGTCATCGGCGGCGGCGACCTGGGTCAGGGCCTCGGCCTCGACGGGGATGTCGCCCAGCGCCGGGTCGTCGGTCGGGATCTCGCGGCCCTGGCGGCGGGCGATGTCCAGCGCGGCATGCCGCACCACCGCCCCGGTCCAAGCCGAGGCCGCGCCGCGCGAGGCGTCGAACTGCCCGGCCCGGCGGGCGATGTTGAGAAAGCCGTCATGCAGCGCGTCGGCCGCGCGGTCGCGGTCGCGCAGCAAGGCGAGGGCGATGCCGAAGAGCCGCGGCGCCTCGGCATCGTAGAGGGCGCGCAGCGCTGCGCGGTCGCCGCCGGCGATGGCGGCGAGCTGCGCGGCGCTGTCCATCGGGTCAGCCCGCCGCCTTGGCCTCGCGGCGGCGGCGGTGCAGCACGAACTCGGTATAGCCGTTGGGCTGGGTGGTGCCCTCGAAGACCAGGTCGCAGGCGGCCTTCCAGGCGGCGCCGTCATAACCCGGGGCCATCGGGCGATAGGCGGCGTCGCCCGCGTTCTGCTGGTCGACCACGGCGGCCATGCGCTTCAGCGTGTCCTCGACCTGGCCGCGGCTGACGACGCCGTGGCGCAGCCAGTTGGCGATGTGCTGGGCGGAGATGCGCAGCGTCGCGCGGTCCTCCATCAGCCCGACATCGTTGATGTCCGGCACCTTGGAGCAGCCGACGCCCTGGTCGATCCAGCGCACGACATAGCCGAGGATGCCCTGGGCGTTGTTGTCGAGCTCCGCCTGCACGTCGGCCGGCGCCCAGTTGGACGGCGACAGCGGGATGGTCAGGATGTCCTTCAGCTCGGCGCGGGCGCCACCGGCGAGAAGCGCCTCCTGCCGGGCCGCCACGTCGGTCTCGTGGTAGTGCAGCGCATGCAGGGTGGCCGCCGTCGGCGAGGGCACCCAGGCGGTGTTGGCGCCGGCCTTGGGGTGGCCCGACTTCTGCGCCAGCATGTCGGCCATCCGGTCCGGCATGGCCCACATGCCCTTGCCGATCTGCGACTTGCCGCGCAGCCCGCAGGACAGGCCGGTGTCGACGTTCCAGTCTTCGTAAGCCTTGATCCAGGCGGCGCCCTTCATGTCGCCCTTGCGCAGCACCGGGCCGGCTTCCATCGCCGTGTGGATCTCGTCGCCGGTGCGGTCGAGGAAGCCGGTGTTGATGAAGGCGACCCGGCCCGAGGCGGCGCCGATGCAGGCGCGGAGATTGACCGTGGTGCGGCGCTCCTCGTCCATGATGCCCATCTTCAGCGTGTTGGGCGCCAGGCCGAAGGCCGTCTCGATGCGGGTGAACAGCTCGTTGGCCCAGGCCACTTCCTTCGGCCCGTGCATCTTCGGCTTGACGATATAGACGCTGCCGGCGCGGGAGTTCAGCCGCTTGCCGCGGATGTCGTGCAGGGCGATGGCGACGGTGACCAGCGCGTCCAGGATGGTCTCCGGCGTCTCGGCGCCGTCCAGCGTCACCGCGTCGGTCATCATGTGGTGGCCGACATTGCGCACCAGCATCAGGCTGCGGCCATGCAGGGTCAGCCTGCCGCCCGAGGGCGTCGTGTAGTCGCGGTCCGGGTTCAGCCGGCGGGTGATGGTGCGGCCGTCCTTCTCGAGCTTCGCCTCCAGGTCGCCCTTCATCAGGCCGAGCCAGGCGCGATAGACGGCGACCTTGTCCTCGGCATCGACGGCGGCGACGGAATCCTCGCAATCCATGATGGTTGAGACGGCGGATTCCAGGATGACATCGGCGATGCCGGCCGGGTCGTCCTTGCCGATCGGATGGGCGCGATCGAGCTTCAGCTCCAGATGCAGGCCGTGATTGGCCAGCAGGATGGCCTCCGGCGCCTCGGCCGCGCCGCGGAAGCCGGCGAACTTCTCGGAATCCCGCAGCGCCGTGGCGCCGCCATCGGCCAGGCCCACGACCAGCACGCCACCGACGATGGAAAGAGAAGAAACGTCGGCCCAGGACCCGCCCAGCAGCGGCGCCGCCTGGTCGAGCACGGCCCGGGCGCGGGCGATCACCTTCTCGCCGCGGGCGCGGTTGAAGCCGCGCCCGGCCGCGAGAGCCCCGTGCTGCGGGATGGCGTCGGTGCCGTAGAGCGCGTCGTAGAGGCTGCCCCAGCGCGCATTGCCGGCGTTCAGCGCATAGCGCGGGTTGTTCACCGGCACGACCAGCTGCGGCCCGGCGATGCTGGCGATCTCCGGGTCGACATTGTCGGTGGTCACCGCGACCGCGCCGGGATCGGGCAGCAGGTAGCCGATGTCGCGCAGGAAGGCGGTATAGGCCGCGGCATCGACGGGCCGGGCCGGATGGGCGCGGTGCCACGCGTCGATCTTGGCCTGCAGGGTGTCGCGCTCGGCCAGGAGGGCGGCATTGCGCGGCGCGAGCTCGGCCAGGATGCCGGCATAGGCCTCCCAGAAGGCGGCAGGCTGGAGGCCGGTGCCGGGCAGGGCCTCGGCCTCGACGAAATCCTTCAGCGGCTGCGCCACCTGCAACGAACCGACCTGCGCCATGGCAATCCTCCGCTTTGAACCTTCGGTCGGAGTTAACCTGCATCGGCAGGGAGGGGGAAGGGGGCAGGGAAGGCGCAGGCCAGGGGAATGAATTCCCCCTGGACCCCCTTCTTCTTTCTACGGTGACTGCCGTGTCCAGGTGGGGACAGGACGTGAAACGGCCCGGGGGCAGTGCGACCTGCGAGGGAGCGCCATTGTCATGAACGCGTCCCGCCCTTCCTCCCTGGTATCGCCTGCCGCTCAGCGCGGGTGTGGGAATGGCCGGGGATCAGAAAAAAGAAGGGGGTTCGGGGGAATTCATTCCCCCGACCTGCCGCTGTCTCTCTTGCTCCGGCCTCGGAACAGGTCGAGGCTGCGCGCCGATCCGAGAGATGGCGAGAGACCCCATGACCCTTTCCGCTGAGCCGCCGGTTTTCACCACCCAGCACTGGCAGGTGACCAAGCCTGTGGCGCGGGGCCAGCGGGGCATGGTGGCCAGCCAGAGCCGGGCGGCGGCCGAGGCTGGCGTCGCGGTGCTGGAGGCCGGCGGCAACGCGGCCGATGCGGCGGTGGCCACCGCCTTCGCCCTGGCGGCGATGGAGCCGTGGAACTCGGGCCTTGGCGGCATCGGCTTCGCGCTGTTCCACAAGGCCGGCAGCCCGACGGCCGAGCTGCTGGATTTCGGCCCCGTCGCGCCGGCGGCGAGCGACCCGGCCGACTATCCGATGACCGGCCGGATGAAGCAGGACCTGTTCTCCTGGCCGGAGGTCGAGGGCGACCGCAACATCCACGGGCCGCTCTCCTTCGTCATCCCGTCCTCGGTCGCCGGCTACGGCACCATGGCGGAGCGCTTCGGCAGCGGCATGGGGATCGCCGAGCTGCTGGCGCCCGCGGTGGCGCTGGCCAGGCGCGGCCTGCCGCAGGACTGGTACACCACGCTGAAGATCGCGAATTCCGCCAAGGTGCTGCGGCTCTATCCGGAAAGCGCGCGGATCTATCTGCCGGACGGGCTGCCGCCGGTGGCGCCTTACCAGGGCTCGCCCGGCTTCTTCCGGCTCGGCCGGCTGCCGGAGACGCTGGAGCGGCTGGCCGCGGCCGGCTGGCGCGACTTCTACGAGGGCGATGTCGCCGCCTCGATCCTGGCCGACATGAAGACGCTGGGCGGGCGCATCTCGGAGGCCGATCTCAAGGGCTGCAAGGCGGTGGTGCGGCCGGCGCTCTCCATCCCCTGGCGCGGCGGGCTGACCCTGCAGGGCGCCGGCGGCCTGACCGCGGCGCCGACCCTGGCCCGCGTGGTGGCCGAGATGGCGAAGCTCGACCCCGGCGCCACGCCGGACGCCGCCTGGTTCAGCGCCCTGGCCCGCGCCATGCGGGAGGCCTATGCCGAGCGGCTGACCGGCCTGGGCGCCGGGTCGGAGCTGGTCGGCGCCGAGCCCTCCGAGACCTGCACCACCCACCTGACGGTCGTCGATGCCGAGGGCAACATGGTGGCGATGACCACGACGCTGCTGTCCTCGATGGGCAGCCGCGTGGTGCTGCCGGGCAGCGGCGTGCTGATGAACAACGGCATGATGTGGTTCGACCCGCGCCCCGGCTCGGCCAATGCGATCCGCCCCGGTGCGCGGCCGCTCTGCAACATGTGCCCGGTGACGGTGGCCGACGCCTCCGGCCCGATCCTGGCCGGCGGCGCTTCGGGGGGGCGGCGGATCCTGGCGGCCGTCTATCAGGCGCTGGCCTTCAGCCTGGATTTCGGCATGGACCCGGAGGCCGCGGCACATCACCCGCGCATCGACGTCTCGGGGTCCGAGGGGGCGACCGCCGATCGCCGGCTGCCGGCCGACGTGCTGGCGGCGCTGCAGGCGCAGGGCGGGCTGACCACGGTCGAGCACGCCGTGCTGCCGGTGAACTTCGCCTGCCCCAACTTCATCCGGAAGGAGGGCGAGGGCTTTGCGGGGGTCAGCGACGTGATGACGCCCTGGTCGGCTGCCCTCGCCGCGCATTGAGGCTGCCTCGATGACTGAAAGTCCCCTGCCGGTCACCATGCCGGAAGAGATCCTGCTGCTGACGCTGGACGACGCCACCGGCCGGACGGTCGGCGCCTCGGGGGTCGCGGCGGACCTGGCCATGGCGGGGGCGATGCTGATGGAGCTGGCGCTGGCCGGGCGGATCGACAGCGACCCGGACCAGCTCTACCAGACCGATCCGGCGCCGCTGGGCGAGGCGCCGCTGGATGCGCTGCTGGCGCGGATCGGAGCGCAGCAGCCGCCGCAGCTCAGCCGCTGGTGGATGGAGACGCTGGCGAAGGAGGCGGCCAGGCTGCGCGCCGCCTGGCTGGAGCGGCTGGTCGGCCGCGGCATCCTGAAGCGCGAGAAGGGGCGGGTCTTCTGGGTCTTCCCCGACCACCGCTATCCGAAGCTGGACGACCGCCAGACCCGGGAGGTGCGCGCCCGGCTGCGCGGCGTCATCCTGGCCGACGCGATCCCGGAGCCGCGGGATGCCATGCTGATCGGGCTGTGCCGCATCACCGGGCTGATCCCGCTGCTGCTCTCGGCCGAGGAATCCGCCCGGGCCGAGGGCCGCGTCGCCCAGCTGGCGGCCTTGGAAGAAATGGCGCGGTCGCTGGCGGCCTCGGCGCGCGATCTTTCTTTCGGCGGGCCGCAGGGGGAGGGCTGAGCCGCCCGTCCCGCCGGCTGCTCAGTCCAGAGGCGTGTCGAAGGGGCTGGGCTGGGTCTGGCCGAATCGCGCTCCGCCGGGACCATAGAGCGTGGGCGAATGCCCGGCAGCAACACCATCCAGCGCTTCCTCGGAGAGCTCCGCCGATGGCGGCGGGACGGGGGGCGCCGCTTCGGGGAATGTCTTGGCCGGGGTCTGGACCGAGGTCGCGGGCAGGGTGTCGTCGGCGGGGGTGGCGGGCTTCTGGCTCATGGGCGGCAGGCTATCGCGGGGTGCTGCCGCCGCCCAAGAGAAAGCGTCTATCGCGGCGATCAGGCCGCGCGGCGCAGCGCCGCCATGCGCAGCAGCATCAGGAAGCCGCCCGTGGCCGCCAGCCCACCCACCAGGAACACCGCGTCATGGCCGAAGCGGTCGGCCAGCAGCCCGGTGACCGGCCCGGTCAGCCCATAGGCCAGGTCCTGATAGGCGGAGAAGCCGCCGGCCGCGGTGCCGCGCAGGTTGGGGGCGACGCGGCGCATCACCTCGATCCCCATGGTCGGGAAGATCAGCGAGCAGCCGAGCCCGGTCAGCGTCGCGCCGAGCAGCGCCAGCTCCGGCCCGGGCGCCAGCCACAGCAGGTATTGCCCGGCGGCCTCGACGGCGATCGAGGCCAGCGCGACCGGGATGCTGCCCAGCCGGTCCGGCAGGTGGCCGCCGACCACGCGCACGGCGACGAAGGCCAGGCCGAAGCAGGTCAGCCCCAGCCCGGCATGCGGCCAGCCGCGTGCCAGGAAGAGCAGCGCCATGAAGGCGCCGATGGCGGCGAAGCCCACCCCCTGCAGCCCGACCACCAGCCCTGGCTGCCAGATGCGGCCGAGGATGCGCCAGAAGGAGGGGCGCTCGCCGCCCGGCGGCGCGACCGCCGCGACGGGGGCGACCAGCAGCAGGCCCAGCAGCGGCAGCAGGGCGCAGGCCAGCATGGCGCCGGCGAAGCCCGCCTGCTCCATCAGCGCGAGGCCGAGCGGGCTGCCGACGGCGAAGGCGCCGTAGAGACCCATGCCGACCAGGCCGAAGACGCGGCCCGACCGCGCGGGCCCGGCGATGCCGAGCGCCCAGGCGACCAGGCCGACCGTGGCCAGGCTCTCGCCCCAGCCGAGCAGCAGCCGGCCGGCGACCAGCACCGCATAGGCCAGGCCCGGCGGCAGGCCGGGCAGGGCCGAGGCGGCGCAGACCAGCCCGGCCAGGGCATAGATGGCCAGGCCGCGGATCATGCTGTGCTTGCCGCCGCGCTGGTCGGACAGGCGTCCCGCCAGGCCGCGGGTCAGGATGGTGGAGGCGAAGGCGATGCCGACGGCGATGCCGGCCAGGGCATTGCCATAGCCCAGCCCCGCGGTGACCTGCACCGAGGTCACCGGCAGCGCGATGGCGACGCAGAGATAGGACAGGAACAGCGCGGCGGTCAGCCAGACGACCTGGCGCAGGTCGCGGG
>NZ_MLCO01000179.1 GCF_001982615.1 Teichococcus deserti
GCGACCCCGGCCGCCCCCGGCGCCCAGCCTGCGACGCCGGCGCCGGCCGCCCCGGTGACCTTCCCCGGCGGCGCCCGCTCGGTGAACGAGGAGCATGGCGACTGGATGGTCAATTGCGGCGGGCAGGACGGCCGCAAGGTCTGCGCCATCTCGCAGAGCCAGGGGAACAACCAGACCGGCCGCCGCGTCTTCACCATGGAGGTCCGCCCGGCCGCCAATGACGAGCTGAACGGCATGCTGCTGATGCCCTTCGGCCTGCGGCTGGATGCCGGCAACACCCTGGCGCTGGACGACCAGCCCTTCGGCCCGGTCCGCGCCTTCAACACTTGCATCGAGGCCGGCTGCCTGGCGCCGCTGAACCTCGACGCCGCCGGCAGCCGCGCGCTGCAGCGCGGCAATGTGCTGAAGGTGACGGCCGAGAATCTGGGCAGCGGCGAGCCGGTGACCTTCAACGTCTCGCTGAACGGCTTCACCTCGGCGCTGAAGCGCGCCCAGGACCTCGCGAAGTAGTTTTTCCGGTTTGCCGGCGGCCGATGGCCGCCGGCGGCGTTGCGCGGCTTAGCCGAAGACGAGGTCCTGCTCGGGCTGGGTGATCGGCGCCGACGCATCGATCTCAGCCATCCTGGGCACGATCTTCGACCGAAGCACCAGCGAATAGTCTCCTCCGACCTGGGCATCGTCACTGACCGACAGGTGATAGGTGCCGCTGCTCAGGGGAGAGAAGTCGAATTGCGCATGGCCGGTGCCCGTCCTGTCGACAGTCTGGACGACTTCCCTGCCGGTCGGATGGATCAGCACCAGGCGAAACTGCGGACCGGCATCCTGGATGCCGGAACCGTCCAATTCGACGGTGTATCGGGTCCGCTCGCTGAGATAGAGGCTGAAGACATCCCGGTCGGAACCGGTTTCCAGACGACCGCTTTCGATCGGCCCATCGAACCGTCCGAGGGGCTCGCTCGCATCGGTGATCACGTCGCGATAGTCGTCGAGCTTGCCGCGCGCCGCCGAGATCGTGCTCAGCTCGTATCGGCCTGACGTCTGGTAATCCGACGCCACCCGCACATAGAAGGTCCCCGACGTGGCCGGCGACAGATCCAGCAGGACGTCGCCGCCGTCGGAGGGAGTGCCCCGCGCGACCCGGGTCCCGTTGCCCCGGTAGAGTTCCAGCACGCCATCCAGGCCATCGCTGGCCGCCAGATGGAAGCGATAGCTGAAGGAGGAGGACAGGGTGACGGCGAAGACGTCGGCATCGCCGGCGGTGTCGATGCCGCCCTTGGTCGCCGCGCCGCGAACCTCGAGCGGTGCATAGGCGCCGCCGCTGACCACCTGATCGGGATGGTCATCCGAAAGGCCATCGCGGACGGTGAGCTGATAGCTGCCTGGCCTGGACGGCCCGTTGACCAGCAGATTGTAGCTGCCGCTGGTTTCCGCGCGATAGACCAGGCGAAGGCTGCCGTCGGTGAGGGTGGAGGCGCTGGCCAGGGTGGCGCCGCCGCCCTGCGACAAGAGCAGGGCGACATCTTGGATGCCGGCATGCTGCAGCACCGCCTCATACCAGGTGCCGGCACGCAGCGAGACCGAGAAAAGATCCGCGTCCCCCGCGGTCTCGATCTGGCCTGCCTTCCCGACCCCGAGCACCAGCGCACCCACCGGATCGCTCCTGTCCGCCCGGCTGTCGGCAAAGTCGTCCGGCACGCCGGTCACCAGCGTGTAGCTGCCGGTCGAGCTGCCCACGCCGCGCGCCTTCAGATAGTAGATCCCATCCGCCGCGGGGGTGAATTCCAGCGCGGCGTCGCGCGTCGCGCCGTTGTCGTTGCGCGCCACCAGGACGTTGTTGGCGTCGCGCAGCTCGAGATAGCCGTCGCCCAGCGTGCCCGCCCCGGCGCCGCGCCCGCGCAGGTCGAAGGCATAGGATTCCCCCGCCGCCAGCCGGATCGCGAAGACATCGGCATCGCCCGACTTGCCGATGCTGCCGCTGACGCTCTGGCCGCGCGCCAGCATGCCCAGCGCCGCGGTGCTGTCGGCCAGCGTGTCGCGGAAGTCGTCGCCGTCGCCGGCAGCGGCGCGCAGCGTGTAACTGCCGGTCTGCCCGGCCGAGGCGAAGCTGGCGCGCAGGTCATAGGTGCCCGCCTGGGCCGCGGTGAAGGCCAGGAAGCCGTCGCCGGTCAGGGCATGGGTGGTGCCGGCCTGGATCCGCGTGTTGCCCTGCCAGAGCTCCAGCGTCACCGGCGCTGGCTGGCTGCCGCCGTCGAGCGTGCCGCGCAGGTCGAAGACATAGCGCTGCCCGGCGCGCAGCGTGACGGCGAAGAGGTCGACGTCGCCGCCAGCCTCGATCTCGCCGCGGCGCGACTGGCCGGTGGCGATGCTGCCGAGCGGCGCCGTGGTCTCGCCGGCGACGTCGCGATAGTCGTCGGCAAGGGTGGCGGTGATGGTGTAGACGCCGGTGGTGCCGCCCGAGCTGCGCGCCTGCAGGTAGTAGGTGCCGTCGGTGGCGATGCGGTGGTCGATATGGGCGTCGCGCGTGCGGTGGTTGTCGTTGATCGCCAGCAGCCTGCCGCCGGCGTCGCGCAGCTCGAGCAGCGAATCTGCCAGGTTGCCGCCGAGCAGGTCTAGGCCGCGCAGCTCGAAGCTGTAGCTGCGGCCGCCCTGCAGGGTGATGGCGAAGACGTCGGTGTCGTTCCAGGCCTCGATGCGGCCGCGTGCCGCGCCATCGACCCAGAGCGCGCCCATGCGCTTGCTGCCGTCGCCGATGGCGTTGCGGAAGTCGTCGGCGCCGATGATGTTCTCGATGCTGTCGGCGGCGCCGCCATTCTCGAAGCGGACGTATTCGACGCGCAGCAGGCTGTCGAGCACGCCGAAGCCCTCGGCGGTGACATAGCCGCTGGTGCCGTCCATCAGGTAGTCCGAGCGGCTGCCGGCCAGCACCACCGTGTCCCAGCCGCCGCGGCCGTCGATGACATTGCCGGCGCTGTTGCCATGGATGGTGTCGTTGGACTCGGTGGCGATGGCGTTCTCGATCAGCGAGCGGGTGTCGCCGTTGTAGAGCAGCGCATTGGCGACATTGCCGCGCGCCTTGTAGCCGTCGCCCAGATCGGCGCGCTGCCAGTCGGCCGTCGTCGTCCACTGGCCGGGGCGCAGGTCGATGGTGACCGAGTTCCAGTAGTTGGACAGGTCGTAGGTGTCGGTGCCGCCGCCGTCCCAGACGGTCATGAAGACGCGGTTGTCGCCCGGGCGGGCGGCGCCGGCGCCGTTGACGAACATCTGCCCGGTCTCCGGGCTCCAGCTGTAATGGGTGTTGTCGGCGCGCGTGCCGAAATCGGCGCCGTACATCACCTGCAGCGCGGCGATGTCGTTCATCATCAGGGTCTGGGCGAAGCCCCAGGCCTCGTTGCGGTAGCCATCCAGCGACGCGCCGACATGGCTGCGATAGCTCATGACCGAGTATTCCATCGAGTCATGGTCGTAGGAGAGCGTCGTGCCGCTCTCATGCGGGTGCTTCAGGCCGAGCGCATGGCCGGTCTCGTGCAGGACGGCGAGATAGGCGTAGTTGCCGAAGCCGGGATTGTCATACTGCCGGCCGGAATTGTTGTACCAGCTGTCGCCGCCATTCCCCGCGCTGCTCGGGTAGTAGGCATGGGCGGTGCCGGGGTAATCCGACATGCCGTAGCGCAGGTCGCCGACCTGCGAGGCCCGCTCGCCGGTCTCGCTGAAGCTGAGGTTGGTGACCGCCGCGATGTCGTTGAGGTGCTGGCGCACCACGGCGCGCTGCTGCGCGCTGAAGGGCTCGAAATTGTTGTTCGGCTCGCCCCAGCCATAGCCCCGGTCGAAGAAGGCGCCGTATTCCGGGAAGCTGTAGCTGAGGTTGGTGGTGCCCCAGCGCAGGCCGGAGAGCAGGCCGTCGATGTCCCGATTGCCCGTGAGGGCGACGTAGCTGACTGATGGCACGGCGTGCTGGCCCTGTGTCCCGGCGGATGACGACATCGCCTGGTGCGGGACCGGTGCCCTGGGCTTGCGCGGCGGGCAGCGCCGGCAAGCCCAGGCTTCAACAACTGTTTAGCAACGCTGCAGCCATGCGTCAGCGGGGCGAGAAGCTGCGACAGCAAAAAAATTTCGCAGCCGGATCGGGATACCTCAGTCCAGCACCCCGGCGGCGACACCGAGCTTATCCGCCCAGCTTTTCAGCGCGCCGACCGTGGTCTCGGACAGGGGCACGCCGTCGCGCAGCGCCTCGGCGATCTTGCGGTCGGCCTGCTCGCCGGGCAGGCGGACGGGGCGGTCGGGGTCGATCGGCGCATTGGCGTGGCAGCGCTCGGCCAGGAACTCCATCTGGTCGAGGAAGGCCTCGCGGCCGCTGAAGGCGGCGGGGTCGATCAGCTGCAGGTAGACGCTGGCGCCCCAGCGGGTGGGGGCGTCGCGGCGGCCATGGCCGGCCAGGCCCTGGGTCAAGGCCTCCACCATCAGCGCCAGGCCGAAGCCCTTGTGCCCGGCCTCCTGGCCGCCGAGCAGCAGCAGGCTGCCGCGGTCGGTGGCGCGCTCCATGACGCTCGGATCACGGGTCGGGCGGCCGTCGCTGTCGAGCAGCCAGGGATGCTCGAACTGCGTGCCGGCGGCGACCTTTTCCCGCGTCATCGACACCGTGGTGATCGAGGCGGAGATATCGACCAGCACCGGAAAATCGCCGGCCGGGAAGCCGATGGCGAAGGGGTTCGGGCTGAACAGCGCCTCGCGCCCGCCATGCGGCGCCACGATCTTGCTGTGCGGGCCGGAGGAAGCCAGCATGACGAAGCAGCCGGCATCCGTCGCCTGCTTGGCCAGGGCGGCCAGGCAGCCGATATGGTGGCTGCGGCGCATGGCGAAGGTGACGACGCCGTGCTCGGCGACACGGTCCAAGGCCTGGGTCATGGCCTGCTCGACCAGCCAGGGGCCGGGCAGGTAGTTGCCGTCCCAGACGAAGGTGGCGCCGGTGTCGCGGATGATGTCGGGCGTGCCAGATTTGGTCATGCCGCCATTCTCGACCTGCTCGAGATAGGCTTTCACCTGGGCCAGGCCGTGGGTGTAGCGGCCCATCATGTCGGTCAGCACCAGGATGCGGCCGAGGCTTTCGGCTTTGTCCGGCTGCATGCCTGCGGCCTCGAAGAGGCGGGTGGCGAGGGAGGCAAGTTCGGCCTGTGGCCGCCGCAGCCCCGCGGCCATGGCAACACTCATGCTTTCACTCCAAAAAGAAGATGGGGGTCCGGGGGAATTCTTTCCCCCGGCCTTGCTTACTCAGGCTTGATGTTATGCTTCCGCACGATGTCGCCGAAGCTCTGCGTCGCCTGGGTCAGCCAGGTGCGGAAGTGGTCGGGCCCGTCGGTGCGCGGCACGCCGCCGAGGTCGGCGATGCGGGTGGCGATGGCCGGCTGGGCGACGACCTTGCGCAGCTCCTGGTCCAGCTTCTCGATCAGCGGCTTGGGCGTGTTGCCCTGGACCAGGATGCCCTGCCAGGTGCCGGCGTCGTCCATCGGCCAGCCGAGCTCCTTGAAGGTCGGCACGTTGGGCAGCGCGGTCAGCCGGGTCGGGCCGGAGACGGCGATGCCGCGCATCTGGCCGTTGACCACATAGGGCTGGGTGGCCGTCGCGCCGTTGATGATCATGTCGGCCTCGCCCGAGGCGACCGCCAGCAGCGCCGGCGCGCCGCCGCGATAGGGCACCTGCAGCAGGTCGCCGCCCAGATGCGCGCCGAGCTCGACCGCGGTCAGGTGGGTCATGCTGCCGACGCCGGCATTGGCCAGGTTGATGCTGTTGCGCTTGTCCTTCAGATACGCCGCCAGGGACGCGGCGTCGGTCACCGGCAGGGCGTTCTTGGTGGCCAGCAGATAGGGCGCGTAGATCACCATCGAGACCGGCGCCAGGTCGCGCTGCACGTCGAAGGGGATGCGCGGGAACAGCGCCGGGTTGATCGCCAGCGTCGAGACATCCATCAGCAGCAGGCTGTGGCCGTCGGGCGGGCTCTTGGCCACGGCATCGGCGCCGATATTGCCGGCCGCCCCCGCGCGGTTCTCGACCACCACCGACTGGCCGAGCGCCTTGGTCAGCTCCGGCGCCAGGAGCCGCGCCAGGATGTCGCTGGTGCCGCCCGGGGCATTGGGGACGATGATGCGGATGGTGTGGTCGAAGCCCTGGGCGCGCAGCGCAGGCGCGGCGAGCGGCGAGACGGCGGCCGCGGCCAGGCCGGCCTGCAGCAGGTGACGGCGATTCATGAACTTGGACCCTCCGGCGGTCATTTTTATATCGGCCCAGCTAAGCGCGGCCGCCCGATACCCGTCCAAGCTTGTTTTGGCATCGGTTGATGCCGATACTGCATCGATGTTCGAGTTCAGCCAGCTCCGCTGCTTCGTCGCCGTCGCCGAGGAGCTGCATTTCCACCGCGCCGCCGCCCGGCTGAACATGACCCAGCCGCCGCTCAGCCGGCAGATCCAGCAGCTGGAGCGGCAGCTGGGCCTGGTGCTGCTGCTGCGCGGCAGCCGGGCGGTGCGGCTGACGCCCGCGGGCGAGGCTTTTCTCCGCGACGCGCGGCGGCTGCTGCAGGCGGCGGAGAACGCCACGCAGCAGGCGCGGCGGGTGGCGCAGGGGCAGCGCGGGCAGATCACCATCGGCTTCACCGCCTCCTCCGGCTATGGCGTGCTGCCGCGGCTGGTCGGCGTCGCGCGGGCGCGACTGCCGGAGATCGAGCTCAGCCTGCGGGAGATGGTGTCGCAGGACCAGGTGGCGGCGCTGCAGGCGGGCCAGGTGGATCTCGCTTTGCTGCGGCCGCAGCCGCCGGTCGCGGGGTTGCGCACCGCCCTGGTCCAGCGCGAGGCGCTGCGCCTGGCCCTGCCGCGCGGCCACCGGCTGGCGGAGGCCAGCGAGATCGAGATCCCGGCGCTGGAAGGCGAGGCACTGATCACCTTCCCCCCCGTCGAGGGGCGGTATTTCCACGACCTGATCCTCGGCCTGTTCCGCCAGGCCGGGGTGGCGCCGGTGCGGCTGCAATTCATCAGCCAGACGCATTCGATCCTGGCGCTGGTCGGCGCCGGCCTGGGCGTCGCCGTGGTGCCGCAGGCGGCGGAGCGGCTGCGCCAGGCGGAGGTGGTGCTGCGCCCGCTGGCCGGCCCCGGCATCCCGGCGGCCGAGCTGATGCTCGCCTGGCGGGAGGGCGCCGACAACCCGGCCTGCGAGGCCCTGCTGGAGGTACTGCGGCCGGACTGGACCCAGCTGAGCCCCGGCTGACGCCGAGATGTCACGGCGCCGTCAAGCGGATGCAGGAAGCGGCGCGCAGTCTCTGCCCCCTTCCTCCGCCCGGAACGACGTCCATGACCATCGCCCTTCCCCGCCGCGCCCTGCTCGGCCTCGGCGCCGCGGCCAGCCTGCCGCGCTTCGCCATCGCCCAGGCCGACCAGCGCCCTGCCATCACTGTCGCGGTGCAGACCATCAGCACCTCCAACACGCTGGAGCCGCTGCGCGAGCAGTCCAACGTGATGACCCGCGTCGTCGCCAGCTTCCTGGAGCCGCTGATCGACCTGGACTGGGTCGGCGACATGTCGCTGCGCCCGGCGCTGGCGGAATCCTGGCGCCGCATCGACGACCGCACGCTGGAGCTGGTGCTGCGCCCCGATGTCCGCTTCCACGACGGCAGCCCGCTGACCGCCGAGGACGTGGCCTTCACCTTCGGGCCTGAGCACATGTGGGGCGACGGCAGCGCCGCACCCGCGGGCGGCCTCTTCACCTCGACCACGGCCGGCGCCGGCACCCGCCAGCCGCCGCCCGAGGTGCCGGCCATCGCCCGCCTGGCCTTCCCCGGCTTCGAGCGGATGCAGGTAATGGACGCCCGCACCCTGCGCCTGGTCAACAAGCTGCCCGACGTGACGCTGGAAGGCCGGCTGGCCCGCCCCGCCGGCGCCGTCATCAGCCGCCGCGCCTTCGAGGCCGCGCCGGACTGGCTGACCTGGGCGCGCAAGCCGATCGGCACCGGCCCCTACCGCATCGCCGACTATCGCCCCGACAGTTTTCTTCTTCTAGAAGCCAATGACGCCCACTGGGCCGGCCGCCCGCCGCTGCGCAGCATCCGCTTCGTCCAGGTGCCCGAGGTGTCCAGCCGCGTGAACGGCCTCCGCGCCGGCGACTACGACTTCGCCTGCGACCTGCCGCCCGACCAGATCGCCGTCGTCCGCGGCAGCCCGCGCCACGAGGTGCTGGGCCGCGCCATCGCCAACCACCGCGTCACCGCCTTCGACAAAAGCCATGCCGTGCTGCGCGACGCCCGCATCCGCCGCGCCATCACCCATTCGATCGATCGCCAGGGCATCGTCGACGCGCTGTGGGACGGCGCCGGCGGCGTGCCGCGCGGCATGCAGTTCGACTTCTTCGGCCCGATGACGCTGGCCGACTGGGAAGCCCCGCGCTTCGACCTGGCCGAGGCCCGCCGCCTGCTGACCGAGGCCGGCTACAAGGGCGAGCCCATCCCCTATCGCCTGCTGAACAACTACTACACCAACCAGACGCCGACGGCGCAGGTGCTGCATGAAGGCTGGCGCCAGGCCGGATTGAACGTGGTCATCGAGATGAAGGAGAACTGGTCGCAGATCCTGCAGGCCGATGCCGGCCGGGGCCTGCGCGACAATTCCAACACCGCCTTCTTCAACGACCCCGTCGGCGCCATGGCCGCCTTCGGCCCCGGCGGCCAGCAATGGGCCAGCGGCGAATGGCGCAACGACGACGCGGCCAAGGCGCTCGAAGCGCTGCAGACCTCGACCGACCTGGAAACCCGCCGCAAGGCGCTGCGCCAGATGCTGCAGATCTGCGAGCGCGACGACCCCGCCTATACCGTGCTGCACCAGACGGTGAACTTCACCGGCAAGCGGAAGGACATCGGCTGGAAGCCATCGGGGTCCTTCGCGATGGACTTCACCGCGCGAAACTGGGCGTAAAAGAAAGGTCGGGGGGAAGTATCCCCCCGAATCCCCCCTCTATTTCTTCAAAATAACGCCGCCTTTCATCAAAACCGACATCGAGCGGCCTTGGCCGGTCAGCAGCGACAGATCGGCCAAGGGATTGCCATCGACGACAATCAAGTCGGCGAAGGCGCCCTCGGCCACGACGCCGATCTGACCTTCCAAGCGGCAAAGCCGAGCCGCGATGTACGTGGCAGACGCGATCACCTGCTGTGCCGGCAGCACGCGCCCGCGGATGACGAATTCCTCCGACTGGTGGCGGTGCATCGGGCCCAGCAGGTCACTGCCATAGGCCATCGGCAGCCCGGCCTCGGCCATGATCGACAGCGACTCCATGCCCTTCAGCCGGACGTCGTCGACCTTGCCCACGGCCTCGGCGCCGATGCCCAGCGCCTCGCCTTCCTCGGACAGCTTGTCGTAGGTCACCAGCGTCGGCACCGCGACCGCGCCCTGCTCGGCCGCGAAACGCGCGGTCTCCAGGGTGATCAGGTTGCAGTGCTCCAGCGAATGGACGCCGCATTCGACGGCGCGGCGGATGCCCTCGTCGGTGTAGAGATGCGCGGAGACATAGCCGCCGGCATTGCGTGCCTCTTCCACCGCCGCGGTGATCTCCTCGCGGGAGAAGCCGAGGAAATGGATCGGGTCGGTCGGCGAGGCGACGCCGCCATTGGCCATGATCTTAATGAAGCGGGCGCCGGCCTTGATTTCCTGGCGCGCGGCGCGGCGGACTTCGGGGACGCCGTCGCACAGCCGGCCGAGCGCGCCGAGGCGGCCTTCGAATTGGCTGGGGGCGTTGTCGAAGGGCCCGCGGAAGTCGCAATGCCCGCCGGACTGGCTGAGCGCCTTGCCGGAGATCACCAGGCGGGGGCCGCGGACATAGCCCTGCTCGGTGGCCAGCACCTGGCCGTGGTCGGCGCCGCCGACGTCGCGGACGGTGGTGAAGCCGCGGTCCAGCATCTCGCCCATCAGCTTGATGGAGCGGGCCATGATCAGGCTGTCGGGCAGCGTCGCATTGCGGCCGAGGCTGGCCTCGACGGCGACGACATGGACATGGGCGTCGATCAGCCCGGGCATCAGGGTCTTGCCCTTGACGTCGATCACCGTGGCGCCTGCCGGGGCCTTGGCGGTGGGCGAGACCTCGCGGATGCGGCCGCCTTCGACGACGACGCCCTGGGGTTCGGAGGGCTCCGCGGCGGTGCCGTCGACGATCCGCGCGTTGCTGAAGAAGGTGGTGCTCATCTTTTTGAGTTCCAAAAATAGAAGGGGGTGCGGGGGGATACCTCCCCCCGCGCTTACTTTCTTCTGGCTTCCAAGAAAGCAGGGATCAAGAGCGGCGCAAGATGGTGGATCTTGCTGAGTTTTTCCTCATCGTAGTGGTGCTCGGCGTCCAGCAGGTTGCAGGTGCCGATGGTCTCGCCGTCGTAGCGGACGGGCAGGTTGATCACCGAGCCGAGCCCCATGCTTTCGATGAGCGCATGGTCGTAGAAGGCCCAGCGGATGCCGGCCTTGTCCTTCCCGAGATAGGGCTTGCCACCCGTGAGCACATGCGCACCCCAGGGGGTCGCGCCCATCGTCTTGCGGCCGGAGGTCGGGTATTCGGCCGGGTGGCTGGACCAGACGCGGGCGACATCGGCGCCGTCGACATAGAGCAGCGTGAACAGCTTGTGGCCGACGAGGCGCTGGGTCTCTTCCTGCAGGGCGCGGTAGAGGGTTTCGGGCTGGCCAGGTTCGGCCAGGCGGGCGAGCAGCTCGGTCATGAGGGCGCCTTCGGGGCAGGAGGGATGCGCTCGGGCAGGATGCCCTTGGGCCGCAGATGCAGCACCAGCAGCAGGGACAGGCCGACCAGGGCCTCGCGCAGGGCGGCGACCTGCACCGCCTCGATGCCGGGGACGACAGCGGCCAGGAAGCGGGTGGCTTCCAGGAAGGCGACCACGCAATAGGCGCCGAGCACCGCGCCGACGGGGCGGCCGATGCCGCCGGCGGTGACGGCCAGGAAGATGTAGATTGTGATCAGCGGCTGGAAGTGGTCGGGCGAGATATAGGACTGGAAATGGGCGTAGAGCGCGCCGGCCAGCGCCGCGACCGCCGCGGACAGGGCGAAGGCCTGGTATTTCAGCCGCAGCACCGGCTTTCCGGCGAAGCCTGCGAGCTCCTGGTCCTCGCGCACGGCGCGCAGCGCGCGGCCGAAGGGGCTCTGGTCCAGGCGGCGCAGCAGCAGCCAGACGAGGATGACCAGCAGCGTGACGCCCGCCGCCCAGGCCTGGTTGAAGCCGGCGACGCCCAGCGCCGCCTTGCCCGGGGCCAGGATGCCGGACATGCCGTCGGCGCCATTGGTCAGCCAGCGCTCGTTCAGCGCCACCAGGCGGACGATCTCGCCGAAGCCCAAGGTGACGATGGCCAGGTAGTCGTCGCGCAGCCGGAGCGTCAGGCCGGTGATGGCCAGCCCGGCCAGCACGCCGGCCGCCATGGCGACGACGAGCCCGATGGCGAGCGGCGCGCCGGCGCCGGTGGCCAGCGCGGTGGCATAGGCGCCGATGCCGAAGAAGCCGGCGAGGCCCAGATTGACCAGCCCGGCGCCGCCCCAGGCCAGGTTCAGCGCGAGGGACAGCAGCGCGTAGATGCCGCCGATGGTCACCGAGAAGAGCAGGTAGGACAGCATCAGGCCGCCCTCTCGCCCAGCAGCCCGCGCGGGCGGAAGGTCAGGATCAGCAGGATGGCGACGAAGCCGACGCCGGTGCGGTAGGTGGCGGGGACGACAAGCAGCGCCAGTTCTTCCGCGATGCCCAGCGCCAGGGCCCCGGCGACGGCCCCGGGGATCGAGCCCAGCCCGCCCAGCACCGCGGCGGCGAAGACCGAGAGCAGCACGCGATAGCCGGTCATCGGGTCGATCGAGGTGTCGAGGCCGAGCAGCACCCCCCCTGCCCCGGCCAGCCCGGCGCCGAGCGCGACGGCGATGGCGGCGATCCGCGCCGGGTCGATGCCCTTCAGCCGCGCGAGATCCGGGTTGTCGGCGACGGCGCGCATGGCGCGGCCGAAGCGGGTGAACATCAGGAAGGCGAAGACGGCCGCGACGACGGCCACGGCGAGGACCAGGTTCCAGATCTGCTGCAGACCCACGAAGATGCCGCCGATGATCAGGTCGGGCTGGATCGGAAGATCAAAACCCCGGAGATCGTTGCCGAAGAAGAACCGCAGTATGTTTTCAAGAATGAGGTTCACGGCGATGGAGGCGATGGCCACCGTCAGGGCGCCGGCCGGCATCAGCCGCCGCAGCGCGCCGAGCTCGCAGAGCAGCCCCGCCGCGGCGCCGGCGGCGAAGGCCACCAGCACCGCCAGCGGCGCGCCGAAGCCCAGCATGGTGTTCGCCGCCCAGCCGGCGAAGGCGCCGACCGAGACATAGCCGGCGATGGCGAAGCTGGGGTAGCGCAGGATGGCGAAGATGGCGGTGAAGCCGACAGCGGGGACCGCGATCAGCGACCCCGCCAGCAGCCCGTTCACCACCGCCTGCAGCAGGGCTTCCATGCGGTCAGGCGATGCGCAGCAGGGTCAGCTTGCCGGACTTCACCTGCTCGTAGCGGAACTGGCAGTCGATGATGTCGCCGCTTTCGGTGAAGTCGCAGGGGCCGCTGGCGCCTTCGTAGTTGATGGCCTGGCCGGCCTTCAGCGCCGCCAGCCCCTCGGTGATGCTGCCGACCTTGGTGCCGCCCGGCGCCTGGCTGACCTTTCTCAGCGTGTCGCGGATGGCGGTGCCGCTGGCGGTGCCGGCGGCCTGCATGGCCAGCAGCAGAAGATTGGCCTGGTCGTAGCTCTGGGTCGAATAGGGATCGGGGCTGTCGGTGCCGGCGATCGAGGCCATGTGCTTCCAGGCCGGCGACCCCTCCGCCGGCGAGGGCGCGATGGTGAAGATGCCTTCGACGGTGTCGGCGGGGACGCTTTCGATCAGCTTCTGGTTGACCGAATAGGCGAAGGCGATGCGGGTGCCGGTGAAGCCGGCGCGCAGCAGGTCCTTCACCAGCACGGTGGTGTCGGGCAGGTAGCCGCCGAGCACGATGGCATCCGGCCGCCCGCGCAGCGCCTGCTGCACCTCGGTGCGGTAGGAGGGCTTCTTGTCGTCGTAGATCAGCAGCTCCGCGGTGCCGCCGGCCGGCTTCACCGCGGCGGCGATGTTCTCGTACTGGCTCTGCGCGAAAGGCGTCTGCGGCGACAGCATGACGATCTTCTTGGCGCCCTGGCTCAGCGCGAACTCGCCGAACTTTTTGCCTTGCAGCGTGGTGTTCGGCTGGGTGCGGGCGAAGAAGCCGCGATGCGGCAGGGCGGTCAGCGCATCGGCGCCGGCGGTGGCCATCATGAAGGTGCCGCTCTCCCAGCAGAGCGGCGCGACGGCGGCGGCGACCGACGACGCCCAGACGCCGCAGATCGCGGCGACCCGGTCGACATCGATCAGCTTGCGCGCGGCGCGGACGGCGGCCTCGGGGTTGGTCTGGTCGTCCTCGGCCACCAGCTCGACCGGGCGGCCCAGGATGCCGCCGGCCTTGTTGGCCTCCTCGACCACGGCGCGGATCGCCTTGACCATGGCCGGGCCATAGGTGCCGCCGGCGCCGGTCAGCGGCGAGAGGGCGGCGATGCGCAGCGGCCCCTGGCCCTCGGCGCGCAGGATGCGCGGCAGGACCAGCGGCGCCAGGGCCGCCGTCGCCAGCAGCGAACGGCGCGACAGATCAGCGAAAGACGCGGTCATCTCACTCTCTCCCCTCGCCCGTTTGCGGGCTTTTGCTCAACCACCCAGGAACAGCCTGCGAATGTCCGGATCCTCGGCCAGCGCCGGGCCTGCGCCCTCGACGCTGTTGCGCCCGGCGACCAGCACATAGCCGCGGTGGGAGATGCGCAGCGCCTCCACCGCATGCTGCTCGACCATCAGCACCGGCAGGCCGGCGCGGTTCAGGTCGATCACCGCCGCGAACAGCTCTTCCGCCGCGCGGGGCGACAGGCCGGCGGTGGGCTCGTCCAGCAGCATCATCGTGGGCTGCTGCATCAGCCCCATGGCCATGGCCAGGATCTGCCGCTGCCCGCCCGACAGGCTGCGCGCCAGCGCCCGCCGCTTGCCCGCCAGCATCGGATAACGGGCATAGATTTTTTCGAGTTCAGTGGCCGATCCCTTCGGATCGAGGAAGCCGCTGATCGACAGGTTTTCAGCCACGCTGAGGCGGGCGAAGACATTGGCCTCCTGCGGCACGAAGGCCAGGCCCGCGCGTGCCCGGCCGATGGCGTCCTGCGCCGTCACGTCGCGGCCGGCGACGGCGACGCGGCCCTCGGCAATCTTCAAAAGACCCGCCACCGCCTTCAGCAGCGTCGACTTGCCGGCGCCGTTCGGGCCGATGATCGTCACGATCTCGCCGGGCTGCACCGCGACCGAGGCGCCCTTCAGGATCTGCTCGGCGGCGCCATAGCCGGCAACCAGGCCTTCGGCGATCAGCGCGGCGGTCAATGCCGGCGCCCCAGATAGGCTTCCTGCACCTCGGCGTTTTCCACCACCTCGTCGAAGCTGCCGGTCACCAAGGTGCGGCCTTCCGCCATGACGACGACGTGGTGGCAGAGCTGGCGGATCAGCGCCATGTCATGCTCGACCAGGCACAGGGAAATACCCTCGGCGTTCAGCGCCTGCAGATGCGCGGCGATCTCGGCGCCGAGCGACGGGTTCACCCCCGCCATCGGCTCATCCAGCAGGATCATGCGCGGCTCGGCCATCAGGGTGCGGCCGATTTCCACCAGCTTCTTCTGGCCGCCGGACAAGGCGGTGACGGGGGCGTCCAACAAGGGCGAAAGACGTAGGCGGCCAGCGATGGCGAGCGCCCGCTCGGCGAGCTCGGCCTCGCGGTCACGCGCCGCGCGCGACCACATCGGCGCCTGCAGCAGCCGCTCGCCCGGCTGGCGCGGGCCATAGAGCATCAGGTGCTGGAAGACGCTCATCTTCGGGAAGCCGCGGGCGATCTGGAAGGTGCGGGTCAGCCCGCGCGCCGCCAGCCGATGCGGCTTCATGCCCGTGACGTCATCGCCCTCGAAGCGGACCTGCCCGGCATCGGGCCGCAGCAGGCCGGAGACGACGTTCAGCAGGGTCGATTTGCCGGCGCCGTTCGGCCCGATCAGCCCGGTGATGCGCCCGGCCGGCACGGCGAAGCCGACACCGTCCAGCGCCGCCACGCCGAAGAAGCGGCGGGTGACGGCGGCCACTTTCAACACGGCCGGCGCCCCGCCCGCATTCCCGGGCAGGGGGGCTGAGGCGCGGTCGGCCGGCAGCGCGGTTTCCACCATGCGGCCAGCGAAGGCGCAAACATCGCTGGACGCAAGAGGCTTTCTGCGGAGGGCTCAGCCCGGTGGCCGCAGCAGCGCCGCGGCGCCGGCCGGGTTCTCCAGCGGCAGGAAATGCGTCGTGCGCGGCAGCACCAGGGCCTGGCCGTGGCAGGCGGCGGCGGCCAGCGGCTGCACTCCGCGCAGCCAGTCGCCGGCCTCGGTGTCGCTGGCCACGAAGCGGCAGGGCACGGTCACCCCGGGCAACGACTCGAACACCGTGGCATTGCCGACGGCCTGGTAGATGGCGGCCTCGGTCTCCGGGGCGCAGCGCAGGCGCCAGCCGGCGGCCTCGGCGCGCAACTGGGCGGTGGCATGGGTCAGCAGCGCCGCGTCGTCGATCAGCGCATAGGCCGGGTGCGGGCGCAGGCGGGCGAACAGCTGCGCCGGGCCGTCCCACAGCCGGCGGCGGAACAGGGTGGCGGCGACGCGCTGGCGCATGCCCTCGCGGATCTCCGGGCGCTCCAGCAGGGCCGGCGTCATGATCGGCGGCTCGAACAGGGTCAGGTCCGGCCAGGGCACGGCGGCCAGCAGCATGGCGAGGCCGGAGAAGGAATGCGCCGCCCCCCGCGGCCAGGCGCCGGTCGCGTCACGCACCGCCTCCGCCACCCGCCGCGCATCGGCGGCCAGGCGGTCCAGCGTCACCGCCTCGGCGACGGGGAGGCCCTCCGGCAGGCTGGACTCGCCATGGCCGCGGGCATCCCAGGCCCAGAGGTCATGATCGCGCGCCAGATCGGCCAGCAGCGCCGGATAGGAGCCGACGGCGAAGCCATTGGCATGCCCCCAGAGCAGCGGCGGCGCGTCGCGGCGGCCAAGGCGGTAGAGAGCAAGGCGTGCGCCATCCGGCGTGTCCAGCAGCAGGGAGGCGACGGTGGCGGTGTCCATCGCGGCTCTATAGGCCGGGGCGTCGGCGCCGCCCAGCGTCAGGCAGCGGCGGCGGTCGCAGCGCGATACGCCCGCCAGCCGCCATGGGCGCTGATATCCACCGCCCCCTCGACGCCGCCTTCGCAGATGAAGCCCAGCGCCGGGCCGCCCTGCAACCGGACCTGGCCAAGGCCGAGCGGCGCCGCGATGGTGGCGAGAAAGGCGGCCAGTGCGGCGGATGGCAGCGCCCAGACCTCGCCCTCGATGGCGACGCCGTCGCGGGCGGGCAGCAGGCCGGGGCGCGGCAGGGCGCCGGGCAGGGCCAGCAGGCGGTAGCAGGGCTCGGTGTGGCAGGTGCTGCGCAGCACGCCGCCCAGCGCCCGCAGCGCCGGGTTCAAAGGCTGCCCCTCCAGATGCGCGCCGAAGACGGCGATCTCGACCATCGGCTGGGTCGCCGGCGGCGGCGCAGCGGCGGCGGGCGGCAGCGCCGCGCCGGTCGCGCCCAGCGGCAGGTCGGCGGCGCGCTGCAGGGCGGCCCCGAGGCCGGCCAGCAGCCCGTCATGGAAGGCCGGCGCCAGCAGGGTGACGCCGGCCGGGAAACCTCGGCTGTCGAAGCCGCCCGGCACGGCCAGGCCGGCCAGGTCGAGCAGATTGGTGAAATTGGTGTAGCGGCCCAGCGCCGTGTTGCAGGCGATCGGCTCGGCGGCGATCTCGTCCACCGAGAAGCCGCGCGCGGCGGTCGGCACCACCAGGCAGTCGATGCGCGACCAAAGCGGCGCAATGGCCTGGGCCAGGGCCTGCAGCCGCTGCCGCGCGTCGAGGATCTCCAGCCCCGAATAGGCCAAGCCCTTGGCAATGATGGCATGGGTGACGGGATGCAGGCTGTCGGGGCGCTCGGCCAGCCACTCGCGCAGGGCATGGGTGCGCTCGGCGACGAAAGGCCCGTAGAGCAGCCGCGCGACCTCCTGGAAGGGCGCGAAGTCGATGTCCTCCGCGATGCCGCCCAGGGCCTGCAGGCGGGCGACGCTGGCCTGGAACAGCGCCTCCCCCTCGGCATCGCCCAGGAAGTCGCGATCGGCGGCACGCGGGATGGCGAAGCGGAAGGCGGCGGGCGCCGGGACGCGGGCGGAAAAACCCGCGGGTGCCGCGCGCGACCAGGCATCGCGCGGGTCGAAGCCGGCGATGACGGCCGCGACGGCGGCGGCATCCTCCACCGTCAGGGCGAAGACGGACACGCAGTCCAGCGAGCGGCAGGCCGGCACCATGCCATGGTTGCTGACCAGGCCGCGGCTGGGCTTCAGGCCGACGATGTTGTTGAAGGCGGCAGGGATGCGGCCCGACCCGGCGGTGTCGGTGCCCAGGCTGAAGCTCGCCAGGCCCCGCGCCACCGCCACCGCCGAGCCGGAGCTCGACCCGCCCGGGATCATCGCCGGATCGAAGGGATTGCGCGGCACCCCATAGGGCGAGCGGGTGCCGACCAGCCCGGTGGCGAACTGGTCCAGGTTGGTCTTGCCCAGCAGCACCGCGCCGGCCGCGGTCAGCCGCGCCACGGCCGCTGCCGTCTCGGCCGGGTAATGGGAAAAATCCGGGCAGGCGGCGGTGGTCGGCAGGCCGGCCACGTCCAGATTGTCCTTCACCGCGAAAGGCAGGCCGTACAGGGGCAGGCATTCGCCGGCAGCGCGGCGGGCGGGCAGGCGCGCGGCCTCGGCCAGGATCTCGGCCGGCGGGCGGCGGCTGATCCAGATCGCCGGGTCGGCCGCGGCCTCGAGGCGGCGCAGCACCTCGGCCAGCAGCGCCTCGGGCGCCAGGCCGGCGGCATAGGCCTCGGCCAGCCGGCAGAAATCCAGGCTGAGCCTGTCGAGCGGTGCCGCGGCGGCCATCGGAAATCCCCTGGATCGGAACAAGGCGCGGCCGCCATTGAAGAGCAAGCCCTGGCGCGCCGCCAGGGCTTGCTCTTCAA
>NZ_MLCO01000018.1 GCF_001982615.1 Teichococcus deserti
GGGCCGGGCGGGCGCCGCGCAGCAGGGCGGTGGCGGCGCGGTCGACGGCGCCGTCGCGCAGCACCACGCCGTAATCGGCCTCGGCGGCTTTGCTGCTGACGAAGCCGCAGCGCACATCCTCGGCGACCTTCTCCGGGTCGCGGGCGAAGGGGTCGCCATAGCCGCCGGCGCCGGCGCCGACGACGCGGATGATGTCGCCCGGGCCGCAGCGCATGATGTCGGTATTGCCTTGGCTGAGCTCCTGCGGCGTGCCCGGATTGCGCAGGAAGCGGGAGGTCGCGCCGGCCCGCCCGCCCAGCACGCCCCAGGAGGCGAAGACCGAGCGGTTGCGGTTGCGCGCGGTGACCACGGTGCCGGGGGCGAAGACCTGGAACTCCATCACCGCCGACAGCCCGCCGCGCTGCTGCCCCGGCCCGGCGCTGTCCGGCCAGAGGCCGTAGCGGTGGAACAGGATCGGCACCTCAGCTTCGGAAATCTCGATCGGGGTGTTCTTCAGGAAGGCCTGGGCGCCGCCGGCGCCGTTCGGCCCGTCGGCCGTGGGCGTGCCGCCGCCGCCGCCGCCGACCGGCCCGATCGAGGCCATCACCGGCCGCCCATCGGCGCCCGCCGTGCGGACATTCATGATGGAATTGCCGCCGGGCGAGGTCGCCGGCATCCGCCCCGGCATGGCCAGCGAGAAGGCGCCGAAGGTGACGATCTGCGTCAGCATGCAGGTCAGCGAGCGCATCCCCACCGCCGCCGGCGCCGTGCAGTTGACGACGGAGCCTTCCGGCAGCACCGCCCGCGCCGCCCGCAGGGTACCGGCGTTGAGCAGCATGGTGGGATCGAGGGTGAAGAGCACATAGGTCAGGCCGACATGCACCAGCGGATGCCGCTCCCGCCCGCCGAGCGGCATGTTCAGCGAGGCGGCGACCTGGGGATCGCTGCCGGTATAGTCGAGCTCGACACTGTCATCGGCGACGCGGAGCGTCAGCGCCACGCGGCAGGGCACGCCGCCCTCGCCATCCTCGTCGGCGAAATCGGCGAAGAAGTAGTCGCCGTTGGGGATCTGGCGGATGGCGGCGCGGGCCTGGGCCTCGGCATAGTCCAGCATGGCCTCGATGCCGTCGCGGAAGGTCTGCAGCCCGAAGCGGCCGATGATCTCCTGGATCTTGCGCTCGCCCACATTGACCGAGGCGATCTGCGCCTTCAGGTCGCCCCAGTTCTGCTCCGGCGCGCGGACGTTGAGGCGCAGGATGCGCAGCACGTCGTCATTCATGCGGCCGCCCGAGAACAGCTTCAGCGGCGGGACGCGGATGCCTTCCTGTTCGATCTCGGTCAGCGTCCGCGACAGTGAGGCGGGCACGGCGCCGCCGATATCGGTGTTGTGGATATGGCCGCCGACGAAGCAGACCAGCACGCCATCCCGGAAGACCGGCTTCCAGATATGCAGGTCCGGCGTGTGGGTGGCGACATGGCCGCTATAGGGGTCGTTGCAGATGCAGATGTCGCCGTCTTCGTAATCGGCGATCAGCGCGATCATCGGCCCGTAGTCGATGCCGCTGTACCAGGGCGCGCCGAAGCGCCGCGGCGAGGCGAAGGCTTGTCCTGCCGCCGTCAGCAGCGTGCAGGAGAAATCCTCGGTTTCCTTGACGAAGGTGGAATGCGCGGTGCGCATCAGGGTGAAGGCCATGGCGTCGGCGGCGGCGCCGCAGTGATTGGCCAGGATCTGCAGGCTGCGGCGATCGATCGGCATGATGCGGGATCCTCTCAGCGCGCCGGAGGGGTGATCAGGAGGTTGCCGTGGTCGTCCACGGCGAGCGAGAAGCCGGCGGGGATGCAGGTGGTGCAATCCGGCTGGGCGATGATGGCGGGCGAGGCGAAGCTGTGGCCAGCCAGCAGGGTCTGCCGCTGGTACAGCGGGACCTTTTTCCAAGTGCCGTCGAGATAGGTCGACACTTCGGCCGCGGGCTCGGCCGGGGTCGTGGCGGCGGCGAGGCGGGGCAGGGCCGGCTTCGGCCTGGCGCCGGCGATGACCAGACGCAGCGTCACCACCTGCACCGGGGCGCCGGCATCGGCATGGCCATAGAGCTTCTCGTGCTGCGCGTCGAAGGCGGCGCGGATCGCGGCCAGGTCGCCGTCGGTGATCCAGCCTTCCTGCAGCGGCGTGTCGACCTCGAAGGACTGGCCCTGGTAGCGCAGCTCGGCCGAGAGGCTGATGCGCGGCGTGCCCTCGTAGCCCTGGTCCTCCAACAGCCAGGCGAGCGCCTCGCTGCGCATGGCGGCCAGGCTGTCCTGCAGCAGGGCAAGGCTCGAGGGTGCGAGCGGCGCGTAGATGGTGCGGATGAAATCGCTCTTCAGGTCGGCGACCAGGCCGCCGAGGGCGCTGAGCACGCCCGGCGTCGGCGGCACCACGACGCCGGCGAGGTTCAACTCTCGCGCCAGGAAGCAGGCGAGCATCGGCCCGGCGCCGCCGAAGGCCAGCATCTGGAAGTCGCGCGCATCCAGGCCGAAGCGCGAGATCAGCCCGCTGGCATCGGCATACATGGCGCTGACCGAGAGATCGAGGATGCTGGCGGCGGCTTCCTCCGTGCTGCAGCCCAGCTTCTCGGCGACGCTGCCCACCGCGGCGCGGGCTGCGTCGAGGTCGAGCCGCACCGCGTCATAGCCCAGCGCCGAATGGCCGATCAGCCCGCAGACGGCGGCGGCGTCGGTCACCGTGGGTTCCTGGCCGCCCTTGCCGTAGCAGGCCGGGCCGGGGGCGGAGCCGGCGCTGCGCGGCCCGACCTTCAGCACGCCCAGCGCATCGACCCAGGCGATCGACCCGCCGCCCTGGCCGATGGAGGTGACCGAGACGGAAGGAATAAAGATCTGGAAGTCGCCGATGATCTCGCCGGTGCCGTATTCGGCCTCGCCCTGCTGCAGCACGGCGAGATCGGCGCTGGTGCCGCCGATGTCGAGCGTCAGCAGCCGCGGGAAGCCACATTCGCGGGCGATGAAGCCGGCGCCGATGACGCCCGAGGCGGTGCCGGACAGCACCATCTGCACGCATTCGGCCTTGGCCTGGGCGATGCCCATGACGCCGCCATTGGACTTGGTGATGCGCGGCGCCGCCGGCACGCCGAGGCCCGACAGCGTCGCGGCAAAGCGATCGAGGTAATGCGCCACGCGCGGCTGCACATAGCCGCTGATGCAGGCGGTGATGCTGCGCTCGTATTCGCGGATGATCGGCCAGATGGCGCCGGAGCGGAACACCGGCATGCCCGGCGCCAGCTCGGCCAGGATGGCTTCCACCTGGCGCTCGTGCAGATCGCTGCGCCAGGAATGCATCAACCCGACGACGATGGCTTCGGCGCCGGTCGCGCGGGCGCCTTCCAGCGCGGCTTCCACGCTGGCGCGGTCGACCGGCAGATGCTCGCTGCCATCGGCGCGCAGCCTGCCCTGGATGCCGAAGACGCGGTCGCGCGGCACCAGCGGCGCCGGCCGCGTCGAATAGAGGTTGTGGATCTCGGGGATCTTCAGCCGCGCCATCTCGAGGACATCCTCGAAGCCGGCGGTGGTCAGCAGCGCCAGTCGGACGCCGTTGCGCTGGATGACGGTGTTGATGCCGACCGTCGTGCCATGGGTGAAGTCGTCGACGGCGCTGGCCTCGACGCCGTGGCGCGCGGCGAGCTGCGCCAGCCCGGCCTCGATCTCGGCGCCCGGCGCGTCGGGGCGGGAAAAGACCTTCAGCGTGACCAGGCGGCCGCTCGCTTCGTCCAGCGCGGCGAAATCCGTGAAGGATCCGCCGACATCCACGCCAACCCGCCAGCCCATGCGTCTCTCCTTGTCCTGCCCCGCTGACTGCCATGCCGGGCGGCCGCGCGGCCAATGACTTTTGGCACGCGAGGGCAAACCCGAGGTTATGGTCGCACCGGAACGTGGCCCCGACAGGGCGTGTCCCTTCCGCTGGATGGCAGCTTTCCCATAACCCTAGGTTTTGCTCTCCCGCGCGAAAGCGATTGGACCCGGCGCCGGATGCTGGCCGATGCTGCACGCGGAGACAGGGATGTTGCGGGACGCAGGATGATGGGCGGGGCAGGGCCGTTGCTGCAGCGGCTGGATGAATTGGTGCGACCCAGCGTCACCCTGGCGGTGGACGGCCAGGTGGTCACGGCGCTGGAAGGCGACACGGTGCTGACCGCGGTGCTGCTGCACGGCGCTGCGCTGCGCCAGTCGGAATTCGGCGACGGGCCGCGCGCGGGTTTCTGCCTGATGGGCGCCTGCCAGGATTGCTGGGTCTGGACCGAGCAGGGCACGCGGCTGCGCGCCTGCAGCACGCCGGTGACGGCAGGGTTGCGCATCGTAACGCGGGAGGTTCCATGGCCGCGCCTCGGGTGATCGTGGTCGGCGCCGGGCCTGCGGGCACCCGCGCCGCAGAAGTGCTGGTCGCCGCCGGGCTGCGCCCCGTGGTCATCGACGAAGCCGCGGACAATGGCGGGCAGATCTATCGCCGCCAGCCCGCCGGATTCCGCCGCCGCGCCGAAGAGCTCTACGGCACCGAGGCGGGACGGGCGCGCGCGGTGCATGGCGCCTTCTCGGCGCTGCGCGGCCGCATCGAGCATTGGCCACAAAGCCTGGCCTGGCAGCTGCGCGACGGCACGCTGCAGGTGGAGCGCGGCGGCCGCGCGCATCGGCTGGATTTCGACCGTATCATCCTGGCGACGGGGGCGACCGACCGGCTGCTGCCGATCCCGGGCTGGACAGTGCCAGGCACCTTCAGCCTGGGCGCCGCGCAGATCGCGCTGAAGGCGCAGGCCTGCGCCATCGGTCGCCGCGTCATCTTCCTCGGATCGGGTCCACTGCTCTATCTGGTGGCCGCGCAATACGTGAAAGCCGGCGCGCAGGTCGCGGCGGTGCTGGACACCGCGCCGGCCGCGGCGCGGCGCGCGGCGCTGCCGCTAATGGCGGTTCGGCCCTCGCTGCTGATCAAGGGCGCAGCGCTGCTCTGGCGGCTGAAGCGCGCCGGCGTCCCGGTGCATCACGGCGTCGCGCCGCTGCGCATCGAAGGGGATTCGCGCGTCTCCGGCCTCGTCTTCCGCGATGCCGCCGGGCGCGAGCAGCGGCTGGAGGGCGATGCCGTCGGCATGGGCTGGCATCTGCGGGCGGAAAGCCAGCTGGCCGATCTTGCCGGCTGCACCTTCGCTTTCGACGAGGTCAGCCGGCAGTGGCTGCCGCGCATCGATGCCGATGGCCGCAGCTCGGTGGACGGTGTCTATCTCGCCGGCGACGGCGTGCGGCTGGCCGGCGCCGATGCCGCGGAGCTGGGCGGCAAGCTGGCCGCGCGGGCGGTGCTGCAGGATCTGGGCCTGCCGCCGCCGGCGGGCATCGACGCGGAACAGCTGCGCCGTAGCCTGGCGCGGATGGAACGCTTCCGCCAGGGCCTCGCCGTCGCCTTCCCCTGGCCCGGCGACATCATCGCGAAACTGTCGGACGACACGCTGGTCTGCCGCTGCGAGGCCATCACCGCCGGCACGCTGCGCCGCAGCGCGACCGCGCTGGAGGCGCCCGAGATGAACCGCGCCAAGGCTTTCACCCGCGTCGGCATGGGCCGCTGCCAGGGCCGCTTCTGCGGCATCGCGGGTGCCGAAATCCTGGCGGCGGCGCGGGGCGAGCCGATGCAGGCTGCCGGCCGCATCCGCAGCGCTGCGCCGGTCAAGCCGCTGGCCGTCGCCATCGAGGTGGAGACGCCGTGATGGCGGCGGTGAACCAAAGCGACGTGCTGATCCTGGGCGGCGGTATGATGGGCGCGGCGACCGCTTTCTTCCTGCGCCAGCGCGGCGTCTCGGTGACGCTGCTCGAGCGCGGCCTTTGCGGCCAGCAGGCCAGCGGCGTCAATTTCGGCAATGTCCGCCGCCAGGGCCGCTTCCTGCCGCAGCTGCCGCTGGCCAACCGTTCGCGCCTGCTGTGGTCGCGCCTGCCCGAACTGCTGGGCGAGGATGTCGAGTTCCTGCCCACCGGCCATCTGCGCGTCGCCTATCGCCCCGAGCATCTGGCGATGATGGAAGAGTATCGCGACGGCTCCCGCAATTATGGGTTGGAGCTCGAGATCATCGGCGGCAATGCGGCGCGCGACCGCTATCCCTGGCTGTCGCAGGAAGTGCTGGGCGGTTCCTTCTCGGTCGAGGATGGACATGCCAATCCGCGGCTGGTGGCGCCTGCCTTTGCCCGCGCGGCGAAACGCGATGGTGCCCGCATCGTCGAGAATTGCGATGTGGTCGCCATCGAGTGCGAGGCCACTGGCTTCCGCCTGGAAAGCGCCGGCGGCGAGGTCTGGCGCGCGCCGGTGCTGCAGGTCTCCGCCGGTGCCTGGGGGGGGCGCATCGCAGCAAGCTTTGGCGAGGCCGTGCCGATCATCGCGCGGGGCCCGCAGATGGGCGTCACCGAGCCGGTGCCCTATGCGCTGCATCCGGTGCTGGGCGTGACAACCAAGACCGTGGGCGAAGTGGTCTATCTGCGCCAGGTGACCCGCGGCAACATCGTCTTCGGCGGCACTGGACATGGTCCGGCCGACCTCGACACCCGCCGCGC
This sequence comes from Teichococcus deserti, assembly GCF_001982615.1. Lineage (GTDB taxonomy): Bacteria > Pseudomonadota > Alphaproteobacteria > Acetobacterales > Acetobacteraceae > Pseudoroseomonas > Pseudoroseomonas deserti. The sequence continues at coordinate 6,550 of NZ_MLCO01000018.1, forward strand.
CAAGGTGATGCCGGAGATCACCCTGCAGCAGTTTTCCCAGCTGCGCCGCATGGTGCCGGCGATCGGCGCGCTGCGCATCATCCGAACCTGGAGCGGCGTCGAAGGCTATCTGCGCGACGACCGGCCGGTGATGGGACCAAGCGGCAAGGTTTCTGGTCTTTTCTACGCCTTCGGCTTCTGCGGCCACGGCTTCCAGCTCGGCCCCGGTGTTGGCGAGGTGATGGCCGAGCTGATCGCGACCGGCAGCACGACGACGCCGCTGGCGCCCTTCCACATCGGGCGCTTCGCATGACGCCGCTGGCCTTCGAGTCCGGGATCTTCACGCGACAGCATGGCGAATTCCTGATCTCCACCGACCGCGCGCGGCTGGACATGGACGCCATCCACCGCTTCCTGCACGAAGAGGCCTATTGGTCCCCGGGCATCGAGCGCGACATGGTCGAGCGTGCCGTCGCCGGCTCGCTGCCGTTCGGTGCCTATGCGGCCGATGGCAGCCTGGCCGGTTTCGCGCGCGTGGTGACCGACGGCGCCGCCTTCGCCTATCTGCGCGACGTCTTCGTGCTCGACGCGCATCGCGGTCGGGGACTGGGGCGGGCGATCAGCGCGGCAGCGCTTGAGCACCCGGATCTGGCCAGCATCCGCAACTGGATGCTGGCGACGCGCGACGCGCATGGGGTCTACGCCGCGCTCGGCTTCCGCCCTTTGCCAGACCCGTCGCTCTATATGCAGAAGCGACGTCCGTGAACTTCTCCCACTGTCCAGGAGCCCGCGCATGATGTCGAAGCCTCTCCGCACACCCGTCCTGCTGGCGGCGCTGCTGCTCGGCGCGGCGCTGCCTGCTCAGGCGCAGACCATGCTGACCCTGGGCATCAGTGCAGCCCCCGCTTCCGTCGATCCACATTTCAACCAGGGCACCTCGACCCAGACGCTGACGTACAATGTTTTCGACACCCTGACGGATCGCCGCCCGGATGGCGCCGTGGCACCCGGGCTTGCGCTCAGCTGGAAGCCGATCGATGACCATACGTGGGAGCTGCGGCTGCGCCCCGATGTTCGCTTCAGCGACGGCACGCCCTTCACCGCCGAGGATGTTGCCTTCACCTTCGCGCGCCTGCCCAACGTTCCGAATGCGACGGCGAGCTACGCCGGCCAGATCCGCTCGATCCGCCGCGTCGAGATCGTCGACCCGCTGACGCTCCGCCTGCACACTGAGGCGCCGACGCCGAGCCTGCCGGTCGACCTGTCGGTCGTCGGCATCGTCTCGCACAGCATCGGCGCGACGGCTGCGACCGAGGACTACAATTCGCTCAAGGCCGCGATCGGCACGGGGCCTTTCGTGCTGCGCCGCTTCTCGCCAGGCATTGAGGCGGAGCTCACGCGCAATGAGGCCTGGTGGGGTCCGAAGCCTGACTGGGACCGCGTCACCTTCCGCTATATCCCCAATCCCGGTGCGCGCTCGGCGGCGCTTCTGTCGGGCAGTGTCGACATCATCGACCTGCCCTCGCCCAACGACCTGCCGCGCTTCCGCACCGATCCGAAAATTTCTGTCTATTCGGCGCAAGGGTGGCGGCTGGTCTACCTGGCGCCCAACCAGTCGGCCGCCGTCGCGCCGATGATCACCGGCCATGACGGCCAGCCGCTGGCCGAGAATCCGCTGCGCGATCGCCGGGTGCGCCAGGCGCTTTCCATCGCCATCAACCGCGAGGGCCTGGCCGAGCGGGTGATGCAGAACACCGCGACGCCGGCCGGTCAGTTCCTGCCGCCGGGCCTTTTCGCGCACAACCCGGACATTGCCGTCCCTGCCAACGATCCCGACGCCGCCAAGAAGCTGCTGGCCGAGGCCGGCTATCCGGACGGCTTCCGTATGGTGCTGCCGGTGTCGCAGAATGCGCGGCCGACCGACCCGATCGCGGCGCAGGCCATCGCGCAGATGTGGACCCGCATCGGCGTGCAGACCACCATCGAGACCATGCCGCTCTCGGTCTATTCGCCCCGCTCTGCGCGCATGGAGTTTCCGATCAGCATGTGGGGCTGGGCCAGCCCGGGCCATGCCGGCCATCCGCTGATCAGCGTCATCGCCAGCAACGACCGCGCCAAGCTGACCGGCAGCTTCAACCGCTCGGGCTATTCCAACCCGGCGCTGGACGCGCTGATCCAGCGCGCGGTGACGACGCTGGACGACACCCAGCGCGAGGCGCTGCAGCGCCAGGCGGTGGCCGAGGCGATGACCGACGTCGCCATCATTCCGCTCTACCAGCTCACCAACTCCTGGGCGACGCGGCGCGGCGTCACCTATGAGGCGAGCGGCTACGACTATACCCGCGCGACCCTGGCGCATCAGGGGCGTTGAATCATGCGGATCTATATCTCGGCGGATATCGAAGGCATCGCCGGCGTCGTCACCCGGCAGCAGAGCCTGCCGCCGGGCATCGACTACGAGGCGGCGCGGCGCTGGATGACCGACAGCGTCGCCGCGGCTGCCGAGGCCGCCTTCGCCATGGGCGCGGAAGAGGTGGTGGCCTGCGACAGCCACTACAACTCGCAGAACATCCTGATCGACCGCCTGCCGAAGCGGGTGCAGCTGGTACAGGGCGTGCGCCGGCCGCTCGGCATGGTCGGCGGGGTCAACGAGGGCAAGTTCGACGGCGCCTTCTTCATCGGCTGGCACACCGGCAGCACGCATCGCTCCGGCGTGCTGGGCCACACCATGCGCAGCCTCGTGGTGCGCGAGGTGCGGCTGAACGGCGGGACTGTCTCCGAGGCCGGATTCTACCACCCGCTGATGGGTCATTTCGGTGTGCCGCTGATCGGCATCTCCGGTGACTCCCATTTCGTCGAGGAGACGCGCGGCTTCGCCGGCGATGTCGAGGCCGCAGTGGTGAAATGGGCCTATGGTCATCTCGCTGCGCGCAGCCTGACGCCGGCCGCGGCCTGTGAAGAGATCGATGCCATGACACGCCGCGCGATTGGCCGCATCGGCGCCTTCAAGCCGTATCGTATCGACGGGCCGATCGCGCTCGAGGTCGAGTTCAAGCATCGCCCGCCGGCCGACACCCTGTCGCTGCTGCCGCAGGTGGAGCGGCTGGACGGCTACACCATTCGCGTCATGGTGCCGGACATGGTGGGTGCCTCGGCCTTCATGTCCGTCGCGCTCGGCTACGATCCGACCGAGACGTAGCTACGCTCGGCGCTGTCGCATCGGCGGGCAGCGCGGCGATGGCCGCGCGGATGTCGTCGGAAATGTCGCGCACGAAGCGGCTGGCCGGCCGCGTGCCGGAGGTCACCAGGCTGAGGCTCATCAGCACGCGCGGCTCGAAGGGCCGCACGGTGACGCCCGGGAAGCGTGTCCAGGGCAGCAGCCCGTCGACCAGCGCCACGCCCAGCCCCGCCTGAACTAGCGGCAGCGCCGAGATGGCCAGCGAGATTTCGATGCCGATGGTGCGCGGCATGCCGACCCTGTCGAAGGCAGCATCGAGCGGCACGCCGACATCGGCATGCGAGCCGTAGGAGATCAGCACCTGGTCGGCGAGGTCGGCCGGCGTGATCACCGCCTTCCGCGCCAGCGGCGAGTCTTCCTGCATCAGCGCCACGACGCGTGTCGTCATGAGCAGCTCCGCCTGCACCATCGGCACGCGGATCGAGGACATGGTCAGGCCGAGGTCGATGTCACCGACGAGGATCTTTTCCGCGAGCTCCTCGGCGGGCAGGGTGCGCAGGATGACCTTCACCCCGGGATGCCGTTTGCGGAAGGCGGCCAGCGTCGCCGGCAGCACAGCGAAGCTGGGCGGCGCGCTGGCGCCGATGCGCAGCAGGCCGATGCGCCGCTCACGGATGCGGATGGCAAGGTCGCGCACGGTTTCGATCTCGCGGAAGACCCTGTCGGCATTGATGAAGAGCAATTGCGCTTCCGCCGTCGGATGCAGCCTGCCGCCAACGCGCTCGAACAGCTTGTAGCCGAGCTGGTCTTCCAGATGGCGCAGCACCTTGCTGATCGCCGGCTGCGAGACATTGAGCAGCTGCGCCGCCGAGGTCAGCGTGCCGCTGCGCATGATGGCGCGGAAGATCTCGAGCTGCCGGGCGTTCATCCAACGCCGTTAGCGCGGGCGTGCCCCTGCTGGCAAGCCTGAACGCGGCCGGTCTTGGTTGCGCAGAATGTAAAGCCTCTGCGGGAAAACAAAACAACCGGACGGTTTCCGCAACGATCATCAAATTCTTGTTTACTATTCGTTATGAGGCGAAAGCGGCGCTAGCGTGCGGGCGGAACGGGCCTGGACGTGCCGCAGGGCATCGCGACGGGGGAGGGGAGCGCAGGATGCAGCGAGGAATCGCCCGCGCCGGCGGGCCGGAGCGCGCACCGTGAGCGGCAGTGTGGCCGCGGCGGTCAGCGCCTTGGCGGCGCAGATCGGCGCGATGCTGACGCCGCCGCAGGATCCGGCCCTCGCGCCCGAGGTGCATGTGACGCCGACGCGGCTGCGCGCAGCGGGGCTCGGCGATTTCATCGGCATCGATGCAGCGCCACGCGCCGAGTGCTTCGCGCGGCGGATCGAGGCGCAGGTGGTGGTGCGCATCTTCGCGTCCTCCACCGCGGCGTTGCTGGAGGCCGAGCAGCGAGCAGCGACCGACATCATCGGCGCCGATCCAACGAGTTCACGCAGCCAGGGCCTCCTGCGCGTCGCGCGTTCGCCGTTGCTGGAGCCGCCGCTGGTGCCGTCCGATGGCATCGCCCTCGCGGCAGGGCGCGACCTGCACTTTGCCGTGCTCTACGAGCATCGCCCGACACCCGACACTGGCGAAGGCGTCATCGAGCAGGTGGCACAGGGGCTGGTGCCGGCGCCGCTCGGCCGGTCGGCGCGGCGTGTCTACGCAAGCGGCTTCGCGCAGAATCCCATGGCGGACTTCGCGCCCGTGGATGCGGCGGTGGGTGGCCCGGCAGGCGCCTGGACCTGGCATGCAGGCTCGCGCGAGATCCGCCAGAGCTCGGCCCGCGGTGCCGGGGCAGCGACACCCGACGGCAGCCAGCAGGGCACCTATCTGTTGCTGAAGGATGCCGCGGCCGGCGGTCCGCTCACCGACTTCGCTGTGCAGGCAGAGATCCGATCGGATGGCGATGGCGGCATCGGCCTGGTCTTCCGCTTCGCCGGCGCTGACGACTTCGGCAGCCTGCTGCTGGATCGCCCGGGCGATTGGCGGCTGCTGGCGCGCCGTCGTGCCGGTGCGGGGCAACCCTTCGCCGAGGATGGCGTCGCCACCGGCCGGGGCTACGCGTCCGCCACCTGGATGCGCCTCAACCTGCTGGTGGTGGGCGGCGCCGCGACCCTGCGCATCGACGACCGCATCGTGCTCAGCGGCCGCGATGATGCGCTGCCGCCGGCCGGCGCCATTGGATTCTTCTGTTGCCGCAACGCGAAGGCGCGTTTCGGCCGGCTGAGTGTGACGCGCCTCTAGCATCGGAACGGGAGGGCCACGTGGCGGAAACCTTTGTCAGTGCAAATCTGGTCCTGCCGGGGACCTATATCCGGGTCCGGTCGGAGGGGCTGATCGGCGTCGGCGGGATCTCTGCTGGCAATATCGGCATCGTCGGCAAGACCGGAACGGGCGGCGGCGCCACGGTCACGCTGTCGACCGCGGCGGAGGTCGAGGCCGCCTTCGGCACGCCGGCTGTCGCCAGTGGCGCGCTGAACCTCGCCGGCATGCTGGGCGAGCTCTACCGCAACGGCGCGCGCACGGTCTTCGCCCGCGGCGTCGCCAACAATGCCGACCAGGCTGCCTACACCGCGGCCTTCAACGAGCTGGTGAAGGAGGATGTGCAGATCCTGGTGGCGCCTGATCTGACCACCGCCCAGGCGATCGCCGTGCTGCCGCCGATCCTGGAGACGGCGGAGAATGCCGGCCACGACATCATGGCGGTGATCGGCGGCGACGGCGCCGATGCCGCGGCGGTGGAAGACCAGGCGCCGACCGACGACCGCGTTGTTTTCACGGCGCCGGGCTACTTCATCTTCAATCCCGCCGATCCCGACACGGATCTGGCGCTGCCGGGCACCTATATGGCGGGCCCCGTGGCGGGTCTGCTGTCCAGCCTGGCGCCGCATGTCAGCCCGACCAACAAGGTGCTGCCCGGCGTCACCCGGCTGACGCAGCGCTACACCTATGCGCAGCGCATCGGGCTGACGCAGAACCGCACCATGGCGCTGGAGCAGCGCGGCGGCATCCGCGTGGTGCGCGGCCTGACCACCGACAATGCCGGCTTCACCCAGGTGACGACGCGCCGAATCGTCGACTTCGCCAAGGCCGGAATCCGCAAGGCCTCCGATCCCTTCATCGGCAATCTGAACAACGAGCGGGTGCGCGCAGCGCTGGCGGGCGCGATCGACGGCTTCCTGACCTCGATGCGGATCGACGAGCAGCTGACCGCCTATCAGCTGGAGGTCACGGCCACGCGGCGCGACGAGATCGAGGGCCGCGCCGTCGTCAGCGTGCTGCTGCAGCCCACCTTCAGCATCGACTTCGTCGCCGTCACCATCGTGCTGCAATAAGGAACGGGCCATGAACACCGATGTCTATACCGGCGCGGATGGCGCGATCCTGCTCTCGGCGCCGCAGGGCAAGGAGGGCGAGGCGGCGCAGGCGGTGATCGACGCGCAGGCGCTGACCACGGTCGGCCGCGTGCGCGATGCGCGGGTCGAGGTGCGCTCCGAGATCCGCGCCTATCACGAGATCGGCCAGCGCTATGCGACCCAGCTGCGCGCCGGCAATGTCACGGTCTGCGGCACCTTCGGCCGCGCCTATCTCAACGGGGCGCTGCTCGGCCTGCTGCTGGGCGAGGCCGCCGGCAGCCGTCCTGCCGCCAACTGGATGCACCCGGCCTTCAACGTGACGCTGCGCGTCGCCAATCCGGCGAGCGGCGCGAGCAATGTCCTGACGTTGCACGACGTCAAGCTGAAGAGCTGGGTCTACACCCTGCCGGAGGACGACTTCCTCATGGAGCAGGTCGACTTCCAGGCCCTCTATGTCACCGTGACCGAGGGCTGACCGATGCTGCGCGCCGAGGACCTGCTGGCGGGCGGCGCCGTCCTGCATGCGGTGACGCTGCCCGAGCGCCTGCTGCCAGGGCGGGCGGAGGCGGAGCGCGCCGTGCAGCTGCGGGCGCTGACCGTGCGGGACCTCAAGCTGATTTCCCGGGCCTCCCGCGACAACGAGGAGCTGGCGGCGGCGCTGATGCTGCGCCAGGCACTGGTCGAGCCGAGCCTGACGCTGGAGCAGGTCCATGCGCTGCCGGCCGGCCTGATGCAGATCCTGTTGCGCGAGATCAACCGTGTCAGCGGCATCACCGCGACGGAGGAAGAGGTTCTGCAGGCGCTGCAGGATCCGCTGGCCCGGGCCTCCGTGCTGCTGAGCCGTGAGCTCGGCTGGACTCCCGATGAGATTGGCCGGCTGACCATGGGCGAGGTCATGCTCCATGTCGCCGCGCTGCGCGGAGGGGCCTGAGATGCGCGGCGCCATCCCCGCCGAGCTGCGCCAGGCGATGGCCTTGGCGCGCCGCTTGAGGCGGCCATCGTGCGGGCTGCTTGGCTTGCTGGCTCGGGCTGAAGAGGCATTGGTGTTCGACGGGCTGCCGGAGGAGTTGCTGGCGCCGGCGTCGCACCAGACCTTGGCGGCGCTTCTGGCGGGAAAGGGGGGTGGCGCGCCGACACTTGCTGCGCCGAGGGCCAGGCCATCGCCGACGAGCAGCAGGCCAAAGATGTCGAGTGGAAGGCCAGGAGGGCCGGAGGCGCCGGCATCCCGACCGCGCCTGGCTTACCGGGCCGGGTCTGAGATGCAGGCGGCGGACGACGGGCCACACTCTTCGCAGGTTGACGGCGGCGGTGTCGGCGGCATTGGAACAGGTCGCCCGTCATACGGGGCGTTGCATGTGCCGAAGCTGCCCCACTCCGAGCGCGATGCCGGTCGGGAGAGGCGCCCCGACCGGTCTGATGCAATTCAGCTGCGCCCTTTGCCGTTGCCAGAGAGAGCCGGCAGTGTCGCCGCGACGTCTGATGCGAAGGCGCATGATCTTGCGGAGCGGCGTGCCTCGGCGCGCCGTGACGACTGCAGCGTGCCGCTGTCTGCAACGTCGGATCAGATGCCGACGGCCAATCCATGGCCACCCTTCGGTCATGCGCCAAGCCGGAACGAAGGCGCGGAGGTCATATCGAGGCCATCTGTGATGCCGCGCGGCGATGTGCACGAAGCGCCACGATCGGCAAAGATTGCTGAGCTTCCGCCGGCTTCCAAGGCCACGGCACTCACCTCCGCCAGCCAGGACCAAGACGCAGCTTCGGCAGATGCCAGGCCTCCGACGGGGCCAGATGCCGCCTTCATTCCTGCGCCGTTGTCCCGGCGACGGCAGATCCCCCAAGGCCTCGACGATGATGCCGATCCGCTTCGGGAGGCGGCCTGGCGTCATGGGGTGTCGCTCACATGACCGTCGTCCCGATGCTCGGCGACTGGGAGGTGCCCCGCATCGCCATGATGCGCAGCGAGGAGGCCCGAAAGTTCGCCGAATTTCCTGTCCCCGGCCGGCGCGGCAGCCTGTTCCAGGACCTGGACGCCGAGGCCGCAGTGATCGAGATCGCAGGCGCGCTCTACGCCGAGGAGGAGACGGCGCCTTTCATGCGGGAGGCGCGCCGCCGCTTCACCGCCGCCGAACCGCTGACCTTCGTTGCCGACATCACCGAGGCGACAGACATCCAGTATGTCCTGATCGAGCATCTGGTGCTGGAGCTACGCGGAGACCGCCCGGGCGAGCTCGGCTATCGCCTACGGCTGCGTGAAAGCCCCCCGCCTCCGCCGCCGTCCGACCCCTTTGGCGGCATCGCCGGCGATCTGATGGCCGAGGCTGGCGCCCTGGTCGAGGGTGTGACCTCGGCGCTCGACGCGTTGGATGCGCTGGCGGATCTGCCCGACTTCTCCGATCCCTCGGCGCTGCTCGGCGGCACGACGGACGAGGCGAGCGCCGCCATCGACCGCCTCGGCGAGATCGGCGGCAGGCTGCAAGCGCTGTTCGGCGGAAGCTGACCATGCCGACGCTGATCGACAACCTCGCTGCCAGCCTGGATGCCGCGCCGCTGCAGCAAAGCCTGGCCGGTGAGGTCGCCAAGCTGCAGGCCGCCGCGGAGGCGGCCGCGGCCCTGGCTGACGGCAGGTCGAGCGGCGTCACCGATGTCATGGCGCGCATCGCCGCGCTGGCGCCGCTGCCTTTGCCGATCGATCCGAGCTTCGTCACGGCGCTTGGCGCGGCGAAAGTCGCACTGCCTGCGGATCTCGGCGCGCTGACCTCAGGCGCTGCCGGTCAGCTGGCCGGTTTCACCACCCTGCTGCAGGATCGTCTGGCACCGCTGCTGGACAAGGCGCTGGCCGTGGCGCAGGCGGTGGAGAAGCTTGGCGCGCTGGATCTGCGGTGCCGCGCGGACGATGTCGCGGAGGCGAAGCCGACTTCGCCGGCGGGCCAAAGGCTGCAACAGGTGTCGGCGCAGGTGGCGACGACGCAGTCCATGCTTCAGGCCTTGCCGCAGCCCCTGACGGCCGGATCACTGCTGGAGCACCTGCTGGGTGGCACGCTGCCGGATGAGCGCAGCCGCGTGCTTGTCGGCGGCGTGCCGCTTCTCGATGACGTGCTGCAGCCGTTGCAGACCGCTCTCCGTTGGATGAGGCTCGATGCGGATGGCGTGGCCGCGCATCTGGCAGGCAGCCTCGATGCGCTGCGCCAGCGGCTGCAGGAAGCCGGCCCTGACCGCTTGGCGTCCACGCTCACGCCGTTGACGGCGCTCGTTCCCGCACTGCGTGTCGGCGACGTCCAGGCCTTTGCCGAAGCCTACCGGTCGGCGGGTGAGGCGCTGGCCACCGCGATCGGCGCGAAGGCGACGGCAGACATCGAAGCGGCCGCCGATGCCATGCAGGCGGCTGTGGATGGTTGGGTGGCGCTGCGTGCAGCACTCGATCCGACCTTCGTCGTGCCCTTGCAGCCGTTGCTGCCGCGGGTGACCGACACGTCGCAGGCGATGCTGGATGCCCTGCTGCATCTCGTGGTGCAGCTGGAGCCGCTGGACCTGTCGAGCAGCGTGGCGCAGATCCCTGCACTGCGTCCGGGCGATACGCCTGAGGCCGATGCGGTGGCCGCCTTGCTCGCACCCTTGATCGACCTCGCCGAGGATTTGGCAGAGGCGTTGAATTTCTCGGCACTGAGCGGCCCTGTGGGCGAGGTCGCTGAGGAGGCACAGGCCATTGCCGATGCCGTCAGCAGCGCGCTGTCGACGCTGGCAATCGAGACGCGCGCCGCCTTTGCCGGGGTGGAGCAGGCGGTGGCGGCTGCGGGCCTCACCACGCTTCAGGCCAGGCTGCAGGAGGGCATCGCTCAGACCGGCACTGCGCTGCGGCAAGGCGTCGGCGATGCTTTCGCACCGATGCGGCAAGGCCTGACCGCGGCGGTCGACGGCTTGGAGCAGGCCCTGGCGCTGCTCGACGCTGCGGCGATCACCGCGGCCCTGCAGCAGGTCATCGACAGCATCGCAAACGTGCTGGAAGACCCGGCGCTGGGTGGCGCAATCCGCGAGCTGCTTGCGACGCTGGACGAGGTCGCCGCGCTGCTGGCCAATCTCTCCTTCACGCCGGTCACCGACGAGGTCGTCACCTTGATCGAGACGATGACCAAGGGCCTGCGCGCACTACAGTCGACGCCGCTGAATGGCGCGGTCAGCAGTATGCTCGACGCGGCCCTGGAGGTCCTGCCGCCGGATTTGGAGCCCGTCACTGACCCGCTGATCGACGACTTCGCGGAGTTGGTCGAGGAAGGGCCGATCGTCGTGCTGATGGCGGTACGTGACAAGCCGCGCGAGGTGCTCGACCAGATCCGCAGCTTCGATCCTGGCAGCCTTGTTGGCGAGACCCTGGGGGCGCCCTATCAGCAGATGCTGCAGACGCTGGAAGGCTTCGTCCCCAGCAGCCTGCTGGACGGGGTGCGCGAGGAGCTGGATCGCCAGAAGCGCCGCCTGCGGAGCAGCGTAAAGCCCTCTGAGGCCCTGGCGCCGGTCAATGCCGCCTTCGACTCGCTGCTGAATGCGCTGGACGGTTTCTCGCCCGACGCCGTGCTGGCCCCGATGGAAGCGGCGGTGGAAAAGACGATCCAGGACGCCATTGCCGCCTTGCCGGTTGATGCTGCCATGTCCGAGCTCAACGGCGTCTTCGGCACGATCCAGGCGCTGCACGACATGCTGTCGGAGGCCTCCTCCTGCATGGCGCAGGCGATCGATGCGGTGACGGCGCTGACCGATGCCAATGCACAGCTCGATGCCTGGCGCGACGCGGCTTTGCAGCGCTTCGACGCAATTCCTGCCGGTGGTGCAGTGGACCAGGCGCTGGAAGATCTGCGAAGCGCGCTGCAGGCGACACGACATGCCGATCTTCTGGCGCAGCACGACAGTCTGGCGGCGCCGCTTGTTGTGGCGCTCGGTGCCCTGAATCCTGCGCAGCATCTGGCAGCGATGGTGGCGCTGCAGCAGCGGCTTCGCCCTCTGGTGGCCGGTCTGCCGGCTGGGGTGCTGCGCTCCAAGGTTCAGGCAGCGGTCGCGGCCTTCGATCCTCTTGATCCGGCCCAGACCGGGGCGCTTCGCGCCGCTGGTCAGCTTGCCGCCGCACTGGCGGCCAGCCGTACAGCGATGCAGAGCCTTCAGGGCAGCTGGGATAGCCTGCTGCATGGCGCCGAAGGGGGGCTGACCGCCGTCGCCGCCTCCGCCGCCGGCCGGGCCGCCTTGCGGGCCGAACTGAAGGATGGGCTGGATGCCGCCCTGGCATTCCTGCGGCCTCTCTTTGCGCGTCTGGTGGCCGCCCTGGCGCCGCTGCAGGGCCTGGCGCAGGTGCTGATGGCCGTGCGGCAGAAGCTGCAGGACGGCGTCGGCGATCTGGCGACAGGTCCCGCCTCATTTCAGGCGATCGCGCAGGCGGTGCAGCAGGTTGTCGATACGCTGCGCAGCATCGATCTCGGCTTCCTGCGCGAAGCGCTGGACGACACCTTCCGCGCTGTGCGCGGGCAGATCGCGGCGCTCGGTCCCAGGCCCTTGGCCATCGCCCTGGACCGCGAATTCGCGGCGGTGCTGGACGCCATCAGCCTCGAAGCCATCCTGCCGCCGGAAGAGATCGCGGCCATCGACGATGCCTATGCCGGCATGGTCGAGCAGTTGCGAGCGCTCGATCCGCAGAAGCTCGTTGCCGATCTGCTCCAGCCGCTCTTCGACGAGACCATCCTGCCGATGGTCGACGCGCTCGACCTGACGCCGGTGATCGATTCGCTGATCGCCGCGATGCAGGGGTTGGACGACGCGTTGCGCGAGGAGCTCGGGAGGGTCAACACGGCCTACAAGTCGCTCTGGGCGGCCCGGCCCTCGAGCAATTCCGCCGCCGCTGGCCTGGCGGTGGGATAGCGCCATGGCTCTGCGCAACGCCCTGCTGCAGCCTCAGACCTTCGGCCAGCCGGCAGCGGATGCCGAGGCGGCGCTGGCCGATGATGTCCTGCGGCTGGCAGCGCTGCTGGCCGAGGATGCCGCGCAAGGCGGACCCCTGCCGCAGATCCTGCGGGAGGCGCTTCTCTCGATCGAGCCGCATCTGCGCGCCACCTTGGAGCCGCGGCTGGGCGCGGCAAGTGCCCGCGCCGACGGCTTGATCTCGCCCCTGCGCGACTGGATCCAGCGCATGGCGACATCGGTCGCCGCGATCGAGGATGATCCGACCGGCATTCCGGCGCGGATGCGCCAGATGCTGCGCGATCTTCGCGCTCTCGTTGACGGCCTGACCCTTCCGAAGGTGCGGGGGCTTGTCGATCAGCTGCGCGCCTTGGTGCAGGATGAATTGCAGCTGGCACCGGATCAGCTGCTGGCGTTGTTGACAGCCGCGCTGGACGCAGCCTTGGTGAAGCTCGCGACGCCGGCCCCGGGCAGCACGCCGGAGCAGCGGCGCCGGCAACGTCTTCTTGCCGCCATCTGCACCAGGTTGCGGCTGCGCCTGAACGGGGTGGTGCTGCCGCCGCTGGATCTGGAGCCGCTGGCGCGCCTCGCCTTCGATTGCCTGGCCCGCGCCGGTCTGCAGGACGCCTTGGCACAGATCGAATGCGCCCTGGACGCGATGGAGGCCGCGACCGAGGTGTCCGGCGCCGTTATTGCGGCGTTGCGCCCGACGCCGCAGCCCGTAGGCGCCGGCGTGGTGCCGCTCGAGAGCAGCGCGAACTACGCCTGGTATGCCAGCTGGCTGCTGGCCGATCAGGATCTTCCGCTCTATGGCCTGTCCGACCTCAAGGATCCGCGCGGTCTGCTGACGCTGCTGCAGGAAGCGCGCACCGATCTGGCGCGGGCGCTTCGGGAGGCGCTGGATCCGGTCCTGCTGTCGCCGTTGGACGCGGCCGGTACGGATGCCGATCCGGATCGCGCCACGCAGTTGCTGGCCCTCGCGGCGGTCAACCAGGCGATGCAGACCCTCGTGCTGATCGACAAGCGGGGCATGCTGGCGCAGTTTCCCGTGCTGGAGCCGGACGCGCTCAGCGCGGAGCTGCGCGATCTGCGCGACAGGTATCTCGCCGACGGCTCGCTGCTGATGTTCAACCGGAAGGTGCTCGACGCGGCCTTTCCGGCGCTGTTCGAAGGCGTGGCGGATGGTGCCGGCGCCTGGATCGGCAAGACGGCCGGCGGCCTGCTGGCCTGGCCGCGGCAGCAGGTTTTTGTGAGCGCCGATCGCCGCTTCGTTCTGTGCGACGACAAGCCGCTGCTGGCGGGTGACAGCGTCACCTGGGATCAGGCGGCGATCTTCGGCGCGGCGGTACCGGGGCGGCTCGGCTTCGCCTGCAACGCCATCTCTGCCGGGGTCTGCGAGGGCTTCGCGCAGATCCTCGGCACGGGATCGGAAGCTGGCAAGGCGCTGTGGCATCTGCTGCAGATGCAACCAGGCCACCAGGCGCAGAACGCCATCGCCGGCGGCGTGGAGATCGCCGAGACGCTGCAGCAGATCCTCTTCGGCCGGCCGACCGGCGCCTGGTTCCTGGAAGAAGGTTCCGGCGCGCGCGGTTTCGGCCGCTGGCATGATTCGGCGATCGGGCCGAAGGGCCTCGCGGTCTTCGCCGCCTCCTTCCAGGGCCTGCACACGGCGGCGCCTTTCGGCAATTGCCTGAAGTTCTGGCTGACCGTGGTGCTGACCGACATTGTCCGCGTCGCCGGGCCGGCCAAGACCACGGGCATGATCCGCGACGTCATCCTCGACGTGATCACGCTGGTCAATCACGAGGTGCCTGCCGATGCGACGAAGGAGCCGGCGAACCGGCTGAAGCAGGACGGCCTGACCGGCGTGGCCGACTTCGCCTTCGGCATGCTGCTGCAGTCGCTCTACCGCCGCGACGACTATTCCATCATGCTCTGGGGCCGGGCGGGCGCCGGCGCCAACCGCGAGCGCGCCATGCTGGGCTACTGGCTGCTCGGCTCGGCGCTGACCGGCATCGCCGCCGGCAGCAGCGGCGCGCTGCTGGCGCAGGTCACGGCGCGGCGCTTGGACTGGAGGCTCTGGCTGGAGAGCGTCGGCACCTCGGCGTTGAAGAGCTTCCTGCTGTTCTGGGTGCTGAACTACCTGCTGAAGGAGAACGACACGGATGGCGGCCGGTACCGCCCCGGTGGCGGCAGCTTCCCGGGCTATCCCAGCAAGGAGAAGGCGCCCTCGCCCTATCTCCTGCCCTATTCGAAGGACCAGTCGCTCTTCGTCATCCAGGCGAATCTCGGCCTGTTCAGCCACAACTACCTGTCGAACGCGAATCTGACCGGCGGCGCCTCGGCGACGCAGCAGACCTATGCCTACGACTTCGGACACGATTTCGACGCCGGTATCGCCTGTGCCCGCGCCGGCGTCGTGTGGTCCTTCGTCGAAAGCATCCCCGACAGCGACGAGAGCGACTGGAACTTCATCATCATCCGGCATGGCACGCCCGATCCCGTGCATGACGATGCCGGTGCCGGCCCCCGCGTCACCTACGCGGTCTATGGCCATCTCTCGACCGGCGGCGTGACGCGGGCCTTCGGCGGCACAGCACCCGTCCAGGAATCGATGAGCGCGGGCAACGGCACCGCGGTGACACAGGGCCAGATCATCGGCCTCGCCGGCGACACCGGCATGAGCTTCCACAACCACCTGCACATGCACGTCCTGGCCGACAACGGATCCGGCCAGCCGGATACCAGCATCGCCATCCCCTTTGTCTTCCAGGATGTCGAGGGCGATGGCGTGCTCAGAAGCCGCCGCTGGTACAAGTCGGGGAACGGGTGATGGACCTCGAGCTTCCCTCGCTTGCCGGCGGCACGCAGCCGGCGATCCTGCGGCCCCGGGTGGCGCTTGACTTTGCGCCTGCCGCCGGCGAGGGCGGCGGCATGCTCGGCGCCCTCTCGGATGCGGCCTCGGCACTCGGGCTGGGCGGCGATGCGGCGGCGCTGGCGGATCGCCTGATCTCGCTGCGGCTGGTGCGCAGCCTGGCGCCGGAGGTCGACAGCGCCGAGTTCCTGCTGCTGCCCGAGGGCGCACCGCCTTTCGCGGCCGGCGATCCCGGCAGCATCACTTTGGCGGCGGCCGATGCCAGCGCCCGCTTCCCCTGCCGCGTCGAGGCGGTGGAGCAGCGCGGCCACGGGCTGTTGCGAGCGCTGGCCGGCAATGGCGGTCGCATCCTGGCGCAGAGCCGCCTCAGCCGCAGCTATGCCAATCAGGATGCCGGGGCGATCATCGGGGATCTTGCGCAGCAGGCAGGGGTGGACAGCGCCGTCGGCAGCCTCGGCCGCAGCCTGCCGCGCTATGTCGCCGATGACCGCCGCAGCCTCTACGAGCATGTCGCGGCACTGGCGGCCTCGGCCGGCCGGCTCGCCGGCTTCGACGAGGACGGCAGGCTGGCGCTGCTCGACGACACCGCCACAGGCGAGGCGCTGGCGACCTTCACGCTCGGCGTCGACATTCTCGACATGCGGCTGGTGGACCGGCTGCCGCATGCCGGCGCGCTGCTGGTCGATGGCGCCGGCGCGGCCGATGCCGGCGGCGGCGAGGCCTGGTCCTGGCTTCGCAAGCAGGTCGGGCCGCTGCGCGCCGCCTCGGGCGAGGGCACGCCGCAGCGCCGCCTGGCGGCGCCCTGGCTGACGGCGCCGCAGGCAGTGGCCGGGCTCTTGGGCGCGCGGTCTCGGGCGGAGGCGCGGCAGCGGCGTTTCGGCCGGCTGCTGGTGCAGGGTGCGCCACAGCTGCGCCCCGGTGCGCTGGTGGCACTGAAGGGAACCCCGGCCGATGGGAACTGGCTGATCACGCGGCTGGAGCAGCGCTTCGACGCGCGCCACGGCCTGACCGCGCGGCTGGACATCGCCGAGGCCGGCGGTGGCGGCGGCGGCCTGGCTTCCGCATTGGGAGGCCTGTTGTGACCGGCATGGCCTTCCAGGATATCCGCCGCATCATCCGCGAGGAGCTGCGCGCGCTGCGCCTCGCCGAGCTCGCCGTGGTGCAGGAGGTGCATCCGCATGCCGCCGAGGGCGACCAGGACAACTACGCCTGTACCGTGCGGCTGCGCGACGACGACATGGTGCTGGCGCGCGTGCCGCTGGCCACCGCGCGGATCGGCCTCGCCGCCATTCCCGATGTGGGCGACCTGGTGCTGGTGCAGTTCCTCGGCGGCGACGTCAACGCGCCGCTGATCACCGCCAGCTTCTACAACGACGAGGACCGCCCGCCGCTGAACCAGGCGGGCGAGGCCGTGCTGGTCCTGCCGCCCGATGCCGGCGAGGGCGAGGGCGTGCATCTGACGCTGCAATCGAAGGAGGCGCCGCGCACCCTGCTGACGCTGGGCGGCGCGCTGGAGGTGACGCTGCAGGACGACGACCCGGTGGTGCGCATCGCCGTCGCCGGCAAGGCGGAGGTCAGCATCGCCAGCGACGGCGCCGTGCTGGTGAAGAGCAGCACGGGCATCACGCTGGAAGGCGGCGAGCTGTCGATGAAGGGCAGCAAGGTGACGATCGAGGCGCAGGGCCAGCTGGTGCTCAAGGGCGCCACCATCGACCTGAACTGAGGGGAGGGGGCAGTGGGACAGCCGGCGGCGAAGCAGGACGACATGGTGATGGCGACGGATATCCACATCGTCATGCTGCCGACGCCGGGCGGCCCGGTGCCGACGCCGCTGCCGCATCCCTTCGCCGGCAGGCTCGATGGCGGGCTCAGCAGCGACGTCAGGATCGGCGGCAAGGCCGCGGCGGTGCAGGGCAGCACCGCGACCCATTCGCCAGGCCATGTTCCACAGGGCGGCCCCTTCCAGTCTCCGCCCAAGAATTCGGGGCAGGTCATGCTGGGCAGCATGACGGTGCGCATCAACGGCAAGCCGGCCGCGCGCAACGGCGACATCGTGCTCACCTGCAACGATCCCGCGGATCTGCCGGCAGGGCAGGTGGTGGCGGTCGGCACGGTGATGATCGGGGGCTGAATGGCGGGCGAGACCCTCTTCCGGGATGTCGCGCTGGAGCTGGTGGACAGCCGCGCCCTGTCGCTCTACCGCGCGCGCCAGACGGAAAGCCGGCGCACCGGCGGCCTGCGGCTGCGCGACCTCGGCAGCGTCGAGGGGCGCGACAACCTGGCCCAGGCGCTGGTGACGCGGCTGCTGACGCCGCGCGGCGAGCTGGCGGCGCTGGGCCATCCGCTCTACGGCTCGCGCCTGCACGAGGTGGTGGGCGCGCTGAACAACCCGACGACGCACAACCTGGCCAAGCTCTTCGTCATCGAGGCGCTGAAGCAGGAGCGCCGCGTCGCCCGCATCGTCGGCGTGCAGGTCGCGCCGCATCCGACCAACCGCTTCATGATCACCATCGGCATCCAGCTGGTGCCCGTCGGCGAGGATGTGGTCCTCGACTTCGGGCCGCTGGCGCTGGAACTCTGAGAAGGGGCGCGGGCCATGGCCTTCAGGCGACGCGACTACCCGGAAGTGCTGGACGGCATGCTGACCGCGCTGATCGGCGGCGTCGCGGCCGAGCCGCATCCCTATCCGCCGCCCGCCGGCGGCGAGCCACCGCGCCACCTGCTGGAGGCGCCGCCGGCCCGCCGCCTGGTCTCGGTCTATGGCGCCCGCAACGGCCTGTCCTTCCGCTTCAAGGCGGATGCCGATTTCGAGATGGCGTCCGACGGCACCGCCCTGGTCTGGCGCAAGGGCGGCGCGCGGCCGGATGCGGGCACGCTGATCGAGGTCAACTACCTGAAACGCGACACCGCCGCGCTGCTGACCGATCTCGAGGTCGGCAGCGTCACGCGGACGCTGGTCGAATCCATGGCGCGCGAGGTTGCCCGGCTGCAGGCGCAGCTGGAGGCGGTGCAGGATGCCGGCTTCGTCGACAGCGCCAGCGGCGGCGCGCTCGACAAGGTTGTTTCTCTCCTTGGCGTGCAGCGGATTCCGGCGGATCGCGCCACGGCCACGCTGCGCTTCGACCGGGCGGAGGGCGCGCCGGGCGCCATCACCATCCCCGGCGGCACCCGCGTCATCGATGCGGCGGTGCAGGTGGAATACGAGACGGTGGCCGAGATCACCCTCGCGCCCGGCCAGCCGCGCATCCAGGTCGAGGCGCGCGACGTCGAGCCCGGCAATGCCCCCGTCGCCGCCGACCTGCTGACGGTGCTGGCCGTGCCGATCGCCGGCATCGCCCGCGTCACCAACCCGGCCCCCGCGCGCCGCGGCAGCGCCGCCGAGACCGATGCGGCGCTGCGCGCCCGCGCCCAGGGCGCGCTGACAGGGGGCGAGCGCGCGACGCTCGGCGCGCTGCGCGCGGCGCTGGCGCGGCAGCTGGTGCAGGGCGAGGTGACCGAGCCGGCCGACCGCCCCGGCGTCGTCGTCGTCACGCCCGTGACCGAGGGGCTGACGCCGGAGCGCCAGGAGCAGCTGCTGGCGGCGCTGGAAGATGCGCGCCCGGCCGGCATCCGGCTGGAGGTGACGGGCGCTGCAGTACCGGCGGCGGTGGAGATCGACCTGGGCCTCGTCACGCGCGCGGGCCTGGCGCCCACTGCCATCGCCGCCGCGCATGAAGCCGTGCGCCGCGCCATCGAGGAGTTCTTCGCGGCGCTGCCGATCAGGTCGGATGCCAGCATCAACCAGATCGTCGGCCGGGTGCTGCGCGTCGAGGGCGTGGAAGACGTCTCGATCCTGGCCGCCCAGAAGCGGCTGGCCACGGGGGCGGCGGTCGACGTGCTGGATGCGGCGGGCGGCAGGCTCAGCCTCGCCGATCAGCCGGTGGTGCTGCGGGCGCTGAGCATTTCCGACCCGGCCCTGCCGACGCGGGCCGATCTGGTCATCCGCTTCCCGGCAGCGGCCGCGGCGCCGGACCGCAACGCCGTCGTCGCGGCGCTGGAAGCGGCCTTCGCCTATCTCGCTGGGGTGGCCGCCGATCCTGCGACCGACGGCACGCCGGCGCGGATCGTCTCCTACGGCAAGCTGCTGGCGATCCTGCCGGCGCCGGTCGGGCAGGGGCTGGACCTGGCCGGCTATGACGGCGCCGCGCCGCTGCCGGGCGATGCCGGCGACTACGACGTTTCTCTCTTCATCGCCCAGGCCAATGGGCTGACGCAGATCCTGGCGACGCCGGCTGACAGCTATGAGCTCAGCGGCGGCGAGCGCCTGGTGGTCGGCCAGGCCAGCCTCGAGCCGGAGGAGTGAACGACATGGCTGGCGCGGAACGACTGGCGGCGCTGCTTCCCTCGCTCTGGCGGCCGGAGCTGTCGGTCGCCGGCGCGGCCGAGCTGCTGCCGGCGCTGCTGCGCGCCGCCGGGGCGCAGCTGGATTCCGCCGGGATCGCTGCCGGCGACATCCTGCAGGCGCATTGGTTCCGTTATGCCGACAGCGCGCTGACCTCGCCCTTCGTTGCGCGCGGGCGGCAGCTGTCCGGGCAGAAGCCGCTGCTGCCCGGCGCGCCGGAGGCCCAGCGGCATCCCTATCTGGACGACCTGCCGCGCCTTGCCTCGCTGCTGGGCCTGGCGCCGTGGCGCGAGCCGGACTCGGCGCGGGAGACGGTGGAGGAATTCCGCCGCCGCGTGGCGCGGCTGGTGGCGCTGTATCGCGAGGGGCTGGGCAGCCGGGCGGCAATGCTGGGCATGGCGCTGGCCAGCCTGCCGCCGGCGGATCGCGATGCGGCGGCCGGGCTGACCGAACGCGGGTTGTCGCTGCAGGAATTTGCGCCCGCTGCCCTCCGCTGGCAGGCCGTGGCCTCGCGCGGCGCGCCGGAGGGCATGCTGGGCGCGTTGATGCGCTTCGCCGTCGACAGCGGCGCGGTGCTGGACAGCACCGCGATGCTGGTGATCCAGGGTGTCGCGCCGGAGGCCGGCAGGATCGCGGCGACCGAGCAGCCGATGCTGGAACGCTTCGATCCCGCGACCGGCAGGGGCGTCGGCATCGCCTATGCCGGGACGCTGGCGCCGGACCAGGCGCTGGCCATCCTGCCCGCCTTTACGTCCTGGCTGGGCGGCGCCGAGGGCATCGCCACGGCCCGCCACACGGCGACGCCGGCGCTGCCGGCCGATCCCACCGCGCCCGGCCCCTGGGCGGCGGCCACCGGCGCGCCGGAGGACAGCGCCGTGGCCCTGGTCGCGGCGGCGGACGGGGCGCTCTGGGCGGCGGTGAACGGGGCGGCGGCCGGCGCGCTGTGGCGCTTCGACGGCACGGCCTGGGCGGCGGCGCTGGAGGATCTTCCCCTGCTGCAGGCGATGGTCGTCGATGGCGACACGCTGCTGCTCGGCACCGCCACAGGGCTGGCGCGGCTCCCCGTGCTGGTGGCGCCGCTGGCGGCGACCACGGTCGACGGACCCGCGGTGCAGGGATTTGCGCGTGCCGAGGGCTGGTGGCTGGCGACGGCGACCGGCTGCGCGCGGCTGGGCGAGGAGGATGCCATCGAGCCGCTCGGCCCCGGCACGCGCGCGGAGACCCGGGCCCGCTTCGCCGCGGTCTGGGCCGATGCCGACGGCCCGGTCTTCTTCGGCGGCGAGGCCGGGCTGTTCCGCCATGATCCGGCGCGTGGCCTCTGGCATGTCTATGGCGGCGGCAGCGGCGACGAGACCGTGCCCGACTGGACGCCCTGGGACCCGGCGGCCGATGCGCTGCCCACGGCGCGCTTCCTGCCGCCGGTCACCGCGCTGCGCCGCGGCGCCGATCGCAGCCTGTGGATCGGCACCGCTTCCGGCATCGCCCGCTACCGGGCGCAGCGCATCGCCGGCACCTATGCGACGCTGCTGCAGGCCTGGCCGGAGCTCGGCGCCATGCCGGTCTCGGCCATCGCGGAAGACGAGCGCCAGTCGCTGTGGTTCGCGACCGGGCGCGGGCTGCTGACCTTCGACGGGATCGACTGGCGCCAGGCGCAGGACGGATCGCTCGCCCGGCTGCCGCGCGCGGCCGAGGCTGCGCCGCGCCACTGGCGCTTCGACCGCGACGCGGCGCGCTGGCAGGTGCGCACGGCCGGGGGCTTCGCTGCGGCGACGCCGGAGCTGCTGACCACCGTCGAGGCGGCGGTGCAGGCCATCGCCTGGACCGACGGCGCCACGGGACTGCTCGGCAGCTTCGACGGCAGCCGCTTCACCGCCAGCGAGGACGCCCCCGCGGCGCTGCAGCGTCGCGCCAGGCCGGAGGCGACGCGGATCCTGACCGGCGGCATCCCCGCCGTGCCGCGGCTGCCGCCGGGCCGGTCGCAATGGCGCTATCTGCAGGTCGAGGAAGCCGATCCGCCCACGCCGCGCAGCCTGCCGGCCTGGACGCGCGAGGGCCGCCTGCTGCCGCCGCCGGAGGAAGCCGCGGCGCCGATGGAGGCGCGCTTCCTCGCAGGCGGCGTCAGTGAAGAAGAAGACCAGGTCTTCTCCTTCGATCCTTCGGCAAAGATCTGGATCGGCTGGCAGCCGCGCGCCGCCTTCTCGGTGACGCTGCGGCTGCAGCCGGCGGCGGCGACGGAAACCATGGCCGATCCGGTGCTGGACCGGCTGCAGCAGGGGCTGGACCGGGTGCGGCCGGCCGGGGTGCGGGTGCGGATCGCGCTGGGCGAGACCGTGGTCAGGGGAGGCGAGCATGGGTGAGCTGGTCGACGACTATGCCGGCAAGGTCGCCGGCGAGCTGGTCCGGGCCGCCGACTGGAACGGGCTGATCGCGGCCATCGAGACGCAGCTGACCGGGCTGGAGAGCGGGCTCGGCGCGCGGATCGACGCGCTGACCGCGCGCGCCACGGCGGCCGAGGCGCAGCTCGCAACGCTCGCCGCCAGCCTGGTACCGCTGCAGGGGCTGGCCACCGCCCTGCGGCAGCGGCTGCGGCGCATCGACCTGCAGACCACGCGCGCCACCTTCGCCGTCGGCGAGCGGGGCGAGATCGTCGCCCGCATCGCCCAGATCGACGGCGCCGGGCTGGACCTGGCCAATGCGGCGACGCGGCCCTGGATCGATTTCGTGACCCTCTGGGGCTCGCTGAAGCCGGCCTCGGGCTTCGTCTCGCGCAGCGGCTCGGGCGGGCGCAGCGTCTCGGTGCAGGTCAATGCGGCGGGCGAGGCGCGCGTCCTGCTGCGGGCGGAACAGGCGGAATCCTTCGCCGAGGAGCAGGAGCTCGAGATCAACGCGGTGATGCAGACCATGGTCGGCGGCGCCACCGTGGCGCAGCAGATTCTCTCGGCTCCGACGCCGGCCTCGGACAGCGTGCGCCCGGCCTTCGGCGCCATCTCGGCCGCCTATGAACGGGCCGACACCAATGTCATGCAGTCCTTCGTCGACGGCCACCACCTGCGCAATTCCGTCGTCAACTACGCGCTGCCCAGTGCGGTGAACCGGCTGACCTGGCGCGACTATCCGACCACGGTGCTGGCCTTCCTGAAGCCCGATGCCGATCCGGCCAGCGCCGACGGCGCCCAGGCGGTCGGCGCCATCGAGGTGATCTTCCGCGACTGGGTGCATGTCTGGACCATCATCGACTACCTGCCGCCGCCGCCGATCCTGGTCGACCGCTACCGCGACCGTTTCCGCGGCCGCGTCGGCGTCGATTTCGGCGAGGCGGTGAAGGGCATCTTCGAGGTGGTGCAGGAGGAGACGCTGGGCCGCGGGCTGCTCGGCCGGCAGAAGATGCTGCAGGCGGCGCAGCAGGCGGTGCAGACGCTGGCGGGCGACGGCCGCCCGGTCACCTTCATGGAGCAGCTGGTCGACAGCGTCAGCGGCGGGCTGCAGGCGCAGCAGGGGCTGCTGTTCAGCCAGGCGGTGACGCCGATGATGGCGCAGGATGTCGGGCTGGGCGCCGCCATCGGCAAGGCCGCCGCCAGCGGGCCGATCGCCGCCGGCGCCGAGGGCCGCGCCATCCGCGCCGAGCTGGACACCAAGCTGTCCACCAGCGAGGTCCGCATCCTCGACAATGTCCGCGCCGAAACCGCCGAATTCTCCAACCAGCTGCTGCGCGAGGACGGCCCGGTGCGCCGCGCCGAGAACATCGCCATCGAGGCCCAGGCGGCCGCCAAGCAGGCCAACACGGCGCTGGGCGGCAAGGCCGACATGGCGGTGCTCGGCCAGTTCCTCAACCTGCGGCCGGGCTGACCGCCATGGCGGCGCCGCTGCCGATCCGATTGGCGATCCGTCCCGCGGTGACGCGGCCCTGGCTGGGGCAGGGGCTGCGGCTGACCTTCCAGGTCACCGATGCCGAGGGCCGCGGCCTGCCGGGCATTCCGCTGACCTGCCTGGCCGGCTGGGGCGTGCTGTCGGCGCGCGACGGGGCGGAGGCGCAGCGCGGCGCCTCGGTCGCCATCGCCAGCGGCCCCTCGGGCCTCGCCACCATCGAGCTGGAGCCGCCGCTGACCCCGCCGCTGCCGGTCGAGCAGCGGGCCAGCCTGGCCGCGGCGCTGGCGGCGCTGGGCCCGGCCGGGCTGGATGCGGCGGGGCTGGCCAAGGCCCTGGCCGGCCTGGCCGCGGCCTATCGCGCCGAGGCCGGGGAGGCGCTGCGCGCCGCGGTCGACCGGC
>NZ_MLCO01000180.1 GCF_001982615.1 Teichococcus deserti
GACGGGTGCAGAGCAGCGTCAGCCCCGGCCCGCTGTCGCGGAAGGCCGGCGCCGGCTCGGGCAGCGGGGTGTTCAGCCGGGCCCGCAGCCGCGGCCGGCCGGCGAATCCGGCCAGCAGCAGCGCCAGCCCGCCGAGCTCGGCCAGCCAGGCCACGGGCAGCGGCGCCTGGCCGCTCAGCGAATCGAGCAGGGCCTCCGGCTCGCCCTCGGCTTCGAGAGTCGCGCCGTTGTGCAGGATTTCTCGCGCGCTGCGGCGAAGCGGCGCGGGCAGCGGGCGGGCCCAGAGCAGCAGCCCCACCTCGGGGCGCAGGAACTCGCCCAGGATCGCCGGATCGCGGCCGGCCACCACGCTGCGGCGCGGCGGACAGCCCCAGGATGCTTCGCTGAACAAGGTCATCGGATTGTTATGGTATAACATAACAAATGACGCAAGCGGGTATGGCGCCGCGGCCACGCCGGCGCCGAAACGCCCCGAACGGCCATGGCGCAGCCCCGAATCGCAAGCCTCGCATGGCCGTGCGCGCCCTCGGCGATGGACATCGGACCGTCACGTTGCTACCACGCGGCCGTCCCTCGCCGGGCTCGACTTGCGCCCCCTTCCGCGCCAGGGTCCCGCTGCCCGGAGATGCCTCGCCCCATGAAGATCGTCGCCTGCAACAGCAACCGCCCGCTCGCCGAGGCGGTCGCCGCCGCGCTGAACCTGCCACTCACCCAGGCCTCCATCCGGCGCTTCGCCGACATGGAAGTCTTCGTCGAGATCCATGAGAACGTCCGCGGCGAGGACGTCTTCGTGGTGCAGAGCACCAGCTACCCGGCGAACGACAACCTGATGGAGCTGCTGATCACGCTGGACGCGCTGCGCCGCTCCAGCGCCAAGCGCATCACCGCCGTGATCCCGTATTTCGGCTATGCCCGGCAGGACCGGAAGTCCGGCAGCCGCACGCCGATCAGCGCCAAGCTGGTGGCCAACCTGATCACCGAGGCCGGCGCCGACCGCGTCCTCACGCTGGACCTGCATGCCGGCCAGATCCAGGGCTTCTTCGACATCCCGGTCGACAACCTCTTCGCCGCCCCGCTCTTCGCGCGCGACATCCTGGAGCAGTACAAGGGCCGCGACCTGATGGTCGTCTCCCCCGACGTCGGCGGCGTCGTCCGCGCCCGCGCCATCGCCGCCCGGCTGCACACCGACCTGGCCATCATCGACAAGCGCCGCCCACGCGCCGGCGTCTCCGAGGTGATGAACGTCATCGGCGACGTCGAGGGGCGCGACTGCATCCTGGTCGACGACATCGTCGATTCGGGCGGCACCCTGTGCAACGCCGCGGAAGCCCTGCTGAAGAACGGCGCCAAGTCGGCCTCCGTCTATGTGACGCACGGCGTCTTCTCCGGCGGCGCCGTGGCCCGCATCGGCGCCGCGCCGATCGAGCGCATGGTGGTCACCGACAGCATCCAGGCGACCGAGGCGGTGCGCGTCTCCTCCAACATCCGGCAGCTGACCATCGCGCCGCTGCTGGCCGAGGCGATCCGCCGCATCACCGAGGAAAGCTCGGTCTCCAGCCTGTTTAACTGACGAAAGGCGCGGCGCGATGGAGCTGATCCTGCGCGCCGCGACCGCGGCCGACCGCGAGGCCCTGATCGAGCAGTTCCAGGGCCTCAACCGGCACGAGGCCGGCATCACCGGCGACCGCCTGGGCGACCGGGAGGCCGCCATCGCCTCGTTCGAGGCGGCCGAGGCCAAGGTCGCCCGCAGCCAGGGCCATGCCCTGGTCGCCGAGCGGGATGGCGCCGTCATCGGCCACTGCTTCCTGACCTTCGAGCGCCACCCGCCCTATGTGACCGAGCGCGACTACGCCTATGTCGCCGAGCTCTATGTCCGGCCCGAGGCGCGCAGCCAGGGGCTGGGCACCGCCCTGCTGGCCGAGGCCGAGCGCCTGGCCCGGGCCCGCGGCATGAGGCGCATGCTGATCGGCGTGGTGGTCGGCAACGACCGCGCCCAGGCCGCCTATCAGCGCTTCGGCTTCGCCCCCTACACCACCGAGCTGATCAAGCCGCTGGGCTGAGGCTGGCGCCGCGCCGCTGGCAGCGGTAACCATCCGCCCATCCCGCTGAGGTCAGGAGCCGCGCCCTTGCCCGACACCCCGGAACCGGTGCGCTACGTCGCCAAGAACATGCGCCTCGACCTGCGGCTGATCGCCGGGATGATCACCCCCGGCGCCCGTGTCCTCGACATCGGCTGCGGCGACGGCGCGCTGCTCGACCACCTGACCCGGGAAAAGCGCGCCGACGCCCGCGGCATCGAGATCGACATGGCCCAGGCCACCGCGGCGGTCGCGCAGGGCCTGGCCGTCATCCATGGCGACGCCGACAACGACCTGGCCTTCTACCCCGACGACGCCTTCGACTTCGTCGTGCTCTCCCGCACCATCCACGCCGTCGAGAAGCCGCGCGAGGTGCTGCGCCAGATGCTGCGCATCGGCCGCCACGCCGTCATCTCCTTCCCGAACTTCGGCCATTGGGAGGTGCGGATGCGCCTGGCGCTGACCGGGCGGATGCCGATGACCGAGACCTGGGGGCGGCCCTGGTACGAGACCCCCAACATCCACCCCTGCACCATCCTGGACTTCACCGACCTCTGCGAGCGCGACGGCTACGCTATCGAGCAATGGCTGGCGGTCGACGAGAAGGGGGCGAGGGCGCCCTGGAAGAAGTCGGTCAGGCTGGCAAACTTCTTCGGGGAGCAGGCGCTGTTTCTTCTGAAGAAAAAAGATCAGGGGCGCCGCCCCTGAGACCCCGCCGGGGGAACTGAGTTCCCCCGGACCCCCACGTCACGACATCGCGCCGCGGGCGGCGATGGGCCACAGGCACTCCACGCGACCACCACGCACGCCGACGAACCAGTCGTAGCGATCAATGGTGGGGTCGCAATGGCCGGGCACCAGCCGCAGCTTGTCGCCCAGAACAGGCGCGACCCCGTCCTCGACCCGAAGATTGCCATGCTCGTCGGACGCCCCGACATAGCGCAGCCCGGGGCGCTGCCAGGGTTTCGCGAAGCCGCTATCGGTCGGCAGCGCCTTGTGGCCGGCATCCAGCACGGCGAAATCGGCGCGCGGCCGGCTCATCACCTGCGCCAGCACGAAGAGCGCGTGGCGGAAGGGCGGCGCCTCCTCGTTGGCGGCATAGTCGGCATCCATGAAGGCGTAGGAGCCGGCCTGGATCTCGTTGTAGACGCCGCTGGCCGCTTCGTGCCGGAAGGTGCCGGTGCCCGCGCCGCCGATGATGGCGCAGTCCAGCCCCTGCTGGCGCAGCTGCTCCACCGTGCGGCGGGTCTGCTCGATGGCGCTGGCGATGGCCTCCGCCCGGCCGGCGGGGGTGCGGATATGCTGGGCGCTGCCATGATAGGCCTGCAGCCCGCCGAAGATCAGATGCGGGCTGCCGGCGATGCGCTGGGCGAGCGCCACCGCCTCCGGCCCTGGCTGCACGCCGCAGCGGCCGGCGCCGACATCGATCTCCACTAGCACCGTCATGCGGAGGCCGGCGGCCTCGGCGGCCTGCTCGATCAGTGCGACGGCGTCGTGATTGTCGGCGCAGAGCGCGACCTTGCTGAGCCGCGTCAGCGCGGCGAGGCGCGCCAGCTTCTTCGGCGAGACCACCTCG
Source organism: Teichococcus deserti (assembly GCF_001982615.1). Classification (GTDB taxonomy): domain Bacteria; phylum Pseudomonadota; class Alphaproteobacteria; order Acetobacterales; family Acetobacteraceae; genus Pseudoroseomonas; species Pseudoroseomonas deserti. Next base: position 3,655 of record NZ_MLCO01000180.1, read on the forward strand.
TTGCTGACCAGGATGTCGGTGACGCCGCCCCAGGCCAGCGCCTCGGCCTCGGCGACCTTCTGGACGCATTGGCCGACGGCGCCGCGGCGCATCTGCTGCAGTGCCACGATCGGCGACTTGTGGGTCTTGGCATGGGCGCGGAGCTTCGTGCCCGTGGGCGCCAGGAAGCCTGCCATGGCGTCCAGATTGGCCTCGAAGGCGTCGAGGTCGAGGATCAAGGCCGGGGTATCGACCTCATCCTCGCGCATGCCGGGTTCGGCGGGCGGACGTTGCAGCATGGAAGCCTCGCGCAAAGAAGCGAAGGCTAGCCCTGCCGCGCGCCGCCGACCACCCGCCCATTGAAGGCGGGGGTCCAGGGGGCAGAGCCCCCTGGCCTTGGCTTCAGTGCCCGGCGTTCTCGCCCGAGAAATCCGGCGCGGCGAGGCCCGAGGCCTCGACCTGCGTCGCGATATCCTTCTTCAGCCGCTCCAGGCCCTCTTCCGTCTTGGCCTCGGCGCGGGCCACCAGCACCGCCTGGGTGTTGGAGGCGCGCAGCAGCCACCAGCCGTCCTCGGTCAGGACGCGGACGCCGTCGACGTCGTTGACCTTGGCGCCGGCCTTGGCCAGCCGCTCCTTGACCTCGGTGATGACGCCGAACTTGCGCTCGTCGGGGCAGTCGAAGCGCAGCTCCGGCGTGTTCAGCACCTGCGGCAGGCCAGCGCGCATCTCGGCCAGCGACTGGTCGGCGCGGGCGACGATGCCCAGCAGGCGGATCGCGCCGTAGAGCGCGTCGTCGAAGCCGTACCACTTGTCGGCGAAGAAGATATGGCCCGACATCTCGCCGGACAGCGGGGCCTTGGTCTCGGCCATCTTCGCCTTGATCAGCGAATGCCCGGTCTTCCACATCAGCGGCGTGCCGCCGGCCTTGGCGACCTCGTCGAACAGCACCTGGCTGGCCTTGACGTCGGCGATGATGGTGCCGCCGGGATGCGCCTTCAGCACGTCGCGGGCCAGCACCACCAGCAGCTGGTCGCCGAACAGCATGTTGCCCTCGCCGTCCACCGCGCCGATGCGGTCGGCGTCGCCGTCGAAGGCGATGCCCAGGTCGGCGCCCTGCTTCTTCACCTCGGCGATGATCTGCGCCAGGTTCTTCAGCACGGTCGGGTCGGGGTGGTGCGCCGGGAAGGTGCCGTCGATCTCGCCGTTGATCACCGTATGCTGGCCAGGCAGCTTGGCGACCATGCGCTTGGTGACCTCGGCGCCCGAGCCGTTGCCCGGATCCCAAACCACCTTCAGCGCGCGCTCGCCGCCGTCATAGTCCTTCAGCAGGCGGGCCAGATAGGCGTCGGCGACATCGACCTTGGTCGCGCTGCCGGAGGCTTCCGGCACCACGTCGCCGGCCTCGGCCATGCGGCCGATCTCCTGGATCTGCTGGCCGAAGAAGGGCTTCTTGCCCAGCATCATCTTGAAGCCGTTGTAGTCCGGCGGGTTGTGGCTGCCGGTGACCATGGCGGCGCCGTCGGCGCCGAGCTCATAGGCGGCGAAGTAGAGCATCGGCGTCGGCCCGCAGCCGATCCGCGCGACCTCGAGGCCGCAGGCGACCAGGCCGGCGACCAGCTGCGCCTCGAGCTCCGGCGAGGACAGGCGGCCGTCATAGCCGACCGCGACCTTCTTGCCGCCCTGGCGGACGACGATGCTGCCGAAGCAGCGGCCGATGGCGAAGGCATCCGCCCCCGAGAGGGTTTTGCCGACGATGCCGCGGATGTCGTATTCGCGCAGCGAGGTCGGGTGGAACGCGTGGTGAAAAGCAGACATCCAGGTGTTCCTTTGGGAAATCAGGGGCGGCCGATGGAGGAATAGTCGAAGCCGGCGTCGCGCATCGCCTCGGGGTCCCAGACGTTGCGCAGGTCGCAGATGACCTGGCCGGCCATGGCCGACTTCAGCTTCTGCGGCGCGATGGCGCGGAACTCGTTCCACTCGGTGATGAGGACCAGGGCATCGGCGCCCTTCGTGGCATCCAGCGCGTTCTCCGCCCAATGCACGCTAGCCGGCAGCGACTGCTTCGCATGGCTCGGCTGCGGGTCATAGGCGCGGATGCTGGCGCCCGCCGCGGCCAGGGCCGGCAGGATGACCAGCGACGGCGCATCGCGCATGTCGTCGGTCTCCGGCTTGAAGGTCACGCCCAGCACCGCGATGGTCTTGCCGGTGACGCTGCCGCCGCAGGCGGCGATGACGCGCTCGGCCATCTGCGCCTTGCGGGCCTCGTTGGCGGCGATGGTCTGCTCGACGATGGTGGCCGGCGCGCCCAGCTCCTGCGCCGTGCGGGCCAGGGCCAGCGTGTCCTTCGGGAAGCAGGAACCGCCATAGCCGGGACCCGCATGCAGGAATTTTCTTCCAATTCGCCAGTCGAGGCCCATGCCGCGCGCGACATCGTGGACGTTCGCGCCCGCCTTCTCGCAGAGGTCGGCCATCTGGTTGATGAAGGTGATCTTCACCGCCAGGAAGGCGTTCGCCGCATACTTGATCAGCTCGGCGGTCTCGATGGCGGTGGCCAGGACCGGGGTCTCGATCAGGTAGAGCGGGCGGTAGAGCTTCTTCAGCACCGCCAGGGCGCGATCGGAATCGACGCCGACGACGACGCGGTCCGGCCGCATGAAGTCGCCGATCGCATTGCCCTCGCGCAGGAATTCCGGATTCGACGCGACCTCGATCTGCAGGTCCGGCCGCGCCTTGCGGACGATCTCCTTGACCTTGCGGCCGGTGCCGACCGGGACGGTCGACTTGGTGACGAGCACCAGCGGACCCTCGGCGGCCATCGCCACCTGCTCGGCGGCGGCGAAGACATAGGACAGATCGGCATGCCCGTCACCGCGGCGGGTGGGCGTGCCGACGGCAAGGAAAACCGCCTCGGCGCCGCGGATGGCTTCCTTGAGGTCGGTGGTGAAGGTCAGCCGGCCGTCGGCAACATTTTCGGCGACGAGCTTGTCGAGGCCGGGCTCGTAGATGGGGATGCGGCCCTCGCGCAGCGCCTCGATCTTGCTGGCTTCCGTGTCGACGATGCAGACATCGGTGCCGAACTCGGCGAAGCAGGCTCCGGAGACGAGGCCGACATAGCCGGCCCCGATCATGGCGATGCGCATAGGGCCGCGGCCTCAGACGTATTTGGGCAGGAAGTCGTGCACCGCCTGGGCCAGGTCCGGGCGCTGCAGCGCGAAGGCGATCTGCGCCTCCAGGAAGCCCACCTTGTCGCCGCAGTCGAAGCGCCGGCCTTCATAGCGCAGGCCGTGGAAGGGCTGGCTGCCGATCAGCTTGGCCATGGCATCGGTCAGCTGCACCTCGCCGCCGGCCCCCTTCTCCATCTTGGCCAGATAGGGCAGCACCTCGGGCATCAGCACGTAGCGGCCGATGACGGTCAGGTTGGAGGGCGCGACCTCGGGCTTCGGCTTCTCGACCAGGCCCTTGACCGAGACCAGACGGCCCTTGTCCTCGGCGACATCCAGCACGCCATACTTGTTGACGCGTTCCATCGGGACTTCCTCGATGGCCACGACATTGCCGCCGGTCTCGTAATAGGCCTCGGCCAGCTGCTGGGTGCAGGAGGTCTTGCACAGCATCAGGTCGTCGGGCAGCAGGATGGCGAAGGGGTCGTCGCCGATGAAGGAACGAGCGCACCAGATCGCATGGCCCAGGCCCATCGGCACCTGCTGCCGCACGGTCGAAATGCTGCCCGGCAGCTGCGACTGGCGGCGCAGGTCCTCCAGCACGTCGAGCTTGCCGCGCTCCTGCAGGGTGCGCTCCAGCTCATAGGCGACGTCGAAATGCTCGACGATGGCGGTCTTGCCGCGGCCGGTGACGAAGCAGAACTGGTCGATGCCGGCGGCGCGCGCCTCTTCCACCGCATACTGGATCAGGGGCTTGTCGACGACCGGCAGCATTTCCTTCGCCAGCGCCTTGGTGGCGGGCAGGAAACGGGTGCCCAGACCGGCAACGGGCAGCACGGCCTTCTTCAGGGGTTTGGTCATGGGGCAGGTCCTCCTGGATACGGTCGCGCCATCCCAGCATGGGGAAGCGGCGGAATCATGGCTGCTGCGCAGAATTGCCACGGCGTTAACACGGCGGCAATTCGCCGTTCCGCGCCAAAATGATGAACTTCGCCCGAGCAGAAGCTTATCCGCCGTCCTTGGTTGCCGGGATCGCCGAAAAAAACCGGGGATAACGCGCGAGGACTGCAGAAGATCAGCGGCCGCGAAAATGTCACCGGCCCCGCTCTAGCTCGATTCGCCGGGGCGGGGGCAAGAAAAAGCCCCCGGAAGCGGCGCTTCCGGGGGCGGATCAGTCACCTGGACCGTTGCAGCTTCAGGCCTGGGCCGAGGCCAGCGCCGTCAGGTTGGCGATGCCGCGGGCGGTGACGCTGGGCACCAGCACATGGATCGGCTTGGCCATGCCCAGCAGGATCGGGCCGAGCTGCAGCCCGTCCGCCGCCGCCTTGACCAGGTTGTAGGCGATATTGGCCGCGTCCAGGTTCGGCATGACCAGCAGATTGGCCGATTCGGTCAGCGGGCTGTCATGCACCGCGCGGTCGCGGATCGCCGGCACCAGGGCGGCGTCGGCATGCATCTCGCCATCCACCTCGAGCTCGGGGGCGGCGGCCTGGATCAGCTTCAGCGCCTCGCGCATCTTCCGCGCGGAGGGCGCCTGGCTGGCGCCGAAGGAGGAGTGCGACAGCAGCCCGACCTTGGGCACCATGCCGAAGGCGCGCACCTGCTCGGCCGCCAGCAGCGTCATCTCGGCCACCTGCTCGGCGGTTGGATCCACCAGCAGGTGGGTGTCGACGAAGAACAGCGTCCCCGCCGGCAGGATCACCCCGGTCAGCGCATAGACCCGGCTGGCCTGCGGGTGCTTGCCGATGACGTCATAGGCCTGGTGCCAGGTGCGCATCCATTCGCCCTGGCCGCCGACGAGGGCAGCGTCGACATGGCCGGCCTCCAGCAGCAGGGCGGCGGCGACGCTGGGGCGGGTGCGCACGAAGCGCTCGCAGGCATCCGGCGGCACGCCGCGGCGGCCGACCTTCTGCCGCAGCAGCTCGACCAGCGGCGCGAAGAAGGCATGGTCCTGGGTCGGGTCGACGACGCGGACGCTCTCATCGAGGTCCATGCGCAGGCCCATCGCCTTCACCTTGGCCTCGATCACCGCGCGGCGGCCGACCAGCACCGGCTCGGCCATGCCGTCGTCCAGCACGGTCTGCACGGCGCGCAGCACCCGCTCGTCCTCGCCCTCGCCATAGGCCACGCGCTTCGGCGACTTGCGGGCGGCATAGATCACCGGGCGCATCAGGTCGCCGGAGCGGTAGACGAAGCGCTCCAGCGTCTCGCGATAGGTCGCGAAATCGGCGATCGGCCGGGTGGCGACGCCGGAATCCATGGCGGCGCGGGCCACCGCGGGCGCGATCTCCAGGATCAGCCGCGGGTCGAAGGGCTTCGGGATGATGTAGTCGGCGCCGAAGACCGGGGCTTGGCCGCCATAGGCCGCGGCCACCACCTCGGAGGCCTCGACCCGGGCCAGGCGGGCGATGGCCTCGACGGCGGCGACCTTCATCTCCTCGTTGATGGTGGTCGCCCCGGCATCCAGCGCGCCACGGAAGATGAAGGGGAAGCAGAGGACGTTGTTGACCTGGTTCGGATAATCCGACCGGCCGGTCGCCACGATGGCGTCCGGCCGCGCGGCGCGCACCGCCTCGGGCAGGATTTCCGGCTCCGGATTGGCCAGCGCCAGCACCAGCGGCTTCGGCGCCAGCAGCGGCAGCCATTCCGGCTTCAGCACGCGCGGCGCCGAGAGGCCGAGGAAGACATCGGTGCCGGGCAGGGCGTCCTCCAGCGTGCGCTGGTCGGTCTCCCGCGCGTAGCGGTCCTTGTAGGGGTCCATCAGCTCGTTGCGGCCGATATGGACGACGCCCTTGATGTCGGTGACCGTGATGTTCTCGCGCTTGGCGCCCATGGCGACCAGCAGGTCGAGGCAGGCCAGCGCCGCGGCGCCGCCGCCCGAGGTCACGATCTTGGCGTCGGCGATCGACTTGCCCTGGACCAGCAGGCCGTTGCGCACGGCGGCGGCGACGATGATGGCGGTGCCATGCTGGTCGTCGTGGAAGACCGGGATCTTCATCCGCTCGCGCAGGGTGCGCTCGATCTCGAAGCACTCGGGGGCCTTGATGTCCTCGAGGTTGATCGCCCCGAAGGACGGCTCGAGCACGGCCACGGCCTCGATGAATTTCTGCGGGTCGCGCTCTTCCACTTCCAGGTCGATCGAATCGATCCCGGCAAACTTCTTGAAGAGGACCGCCTTGCCTTCCATCACCGGCTTCGAGGCCAGCGCGCCGATGGCGCCGAGGCCGAGCACGGCGGTGCCATTGGTGATCACCGCGACCATGTTGCCGCGGGTGGTCATCTCATAGGCGGCAAGGGGGTCGGCGACGATGGCCTCGCAGGCGGCGGCGACGCCGGGGGAATAGGCCAGGGCCAGGTCGCGCTGGGTCGCCATGCGCTTGGTCGCTTCCACGCTGAGCTTCCCGGGACGGGGAAGGCGGTGGTAGTCGAGCGCGGCTTTGCGAAAATCCTCGTCCATTGGCACCTCCGTGCCCCGGACGATGACGGAGCCGGTGGCGGGCCACAAGGGACCTGGACCGGATGGCAAGCGGGGCGATTAGGAAAAATATGCGGCCAAGAAGATTCGAACTTCCACGGGGTTGCCCCCACCAGCACCTCAAGCTGACGCGTCTACCATTCCGCCATGGCCGCACAATGGTAATGTATCGACAGGGACGGGCGTATAGCGAATGACGGACGGGTCGGCAACGCCTGGCAGTGAAGTTCCGGTGGATATTTCGCCGGGATGTGCCATCTCCGCCGGCATGACGACCGAGATCCCGCCGGCTGCCCCCGCGGACATGCCCTCGCTGCCTGCCGCCCTGCCGCTCGAATGGCGGGTGGAGGAGGGGCTGACCGACTACCCCGCCGCGCTCGGCGCGATGCAGGCGCGGGTCGCCGCCATCCGCGCCGGCACCGCCGCCGAGCAGGTCTGGCTGGTCGAGCACCCGCCCAGCTACACCGCCGGCACCTCGGCCGACGCGGCCGACCTGGTGGATCCGCGCTTCCCCACCTATGCGGCCGGGCGTGGCGGGCAATGGACCTATCACGGTCCCGGCCAGCGCACCGCCTATGCCCTGCTCGACCTGCAGCGCGCGCATGGCCGCGTGCCGGCGCGCGACATCCGCGCCTATGTCGAGGGTCTGGAGGAATGGATGATCCGCACCCTCGACCGCTTCAACGTCAAGGGTGAGCGGCGGAAAGGCCGGGTCGGCATCTGGGTGGCCGAGGGCGGCGGGCGCGAGAGCAAGATCGGCGCCATCGGCGTGCGGGTGACCCGCTGGGTGAGCTGGCACGGCATCGCGCTGAATGTCGAGCCGGACCTGTCGCATTTCGCCGGCATCGTGCCCTGCGGCATCCGCCAGCACGGGGTGACCAGCCTCTGGGCGCTGGGCGTCACCGCGACCATGGAAGAGGTCGATATCGCGCTGCGCGCCTGCTGGGACGAGGTCTTCGGCAATCAGGCCGGGGAGGGGGGTGCTTAGGCCCCCAGCACCAGCCAGCCGATCGAGGCCAGGGCGACCCAGCTGACCGCCAGGGTGCCGAGCAGCCCGGCCCAGTTCATGTCGCGGCCCTTGGGCTCGCGCGGCCTGGAGGGGGCGGCAGCGGGGGAGAAGGTCGTGGCGCTCATCCTGAACACTCCGGCGGAAGGATCATTTCGCTCAGCGTAACAAGGTTGCTGTCGCAATAATAAGAAAAACCGCGCGAAAGTTGCCTCGGCCGGGGAATGTCGCGGCGGCGTGTCACCTGCGCCACAGCGGCGCTGCGGGTGCCTGCCGCGTTGCGGGGCCAGAAGCCTCATGCGATCATCCTACCTGTCCAAGAACAGGAGTTGCGCATGCTCTGCCCCGCTGCGTTCCCGAATCACGGCCGGGCCGCATGAGCGCCGCCGCCCCCGCCGACCAGGCCACCCTGCCGCGCTACGCCGCCGGCGCCCTGCGCGAGGCCGGCGCCGCCCTCTTCGCCACCCAGGGCGTGCCCGCCGACAAGGCCGCCGTCATGGCCGAGGTCCTGGTCGAATCCGACCTGATGGGCCACGTCACCCATGGCCTGGGCCTGCTGCCGAAATACCTGGACGACCTGGCCGCCGGCCGCATGGCGACCGAGGGCGAGCCCGAGGTGATCAGCGACCGCGGCGCCTGCCTGACCTGGAACGGCCGCGGCCTGCCCGGCGGCTGGCTGACCATGAAGGCGCTCGACATCGGCATCGCGCGCGCCCGGCAGCACGGCACCGCCAGCATCGCCATCGGCAACAGCCACCATATCGGCTGCCTGGCGGTCTATCCGGCGCGCGCCGCCGCCCAGGGCATGATGGCCATCCTGCACAGCAGCGCCCCCGGCACCGCCAGCGTCGCCCCCTTCGGCGCGCGGGAGGGCGTGCTCGCCCCCGACCCGGTCTCGGCCGGCTTCCCGACCGGCGGCGTGCCGGTGGTGACCGACATCAGCGCCTCGATCACCACCAACAACATGAGCCTGCGGCTGATCGCCCAGGGCGGCCGCTTCCCGCAGAAATGGCTGCTCGACGCCGAGGGCATGCCCACCGACGACCCGGCCGCCATCACCCAGGGGGGGACCATCCTGCCCGCCGGCGGGCTGGACCACGGCCAGAAGGGCTATGGCTGGGCGTTAATGACCGAGGCGCTGACCCAGGGCCTGTCGGGGCATGGGCGGGTGCAGAAGCCGAGCGGCATGATCGCCAGCGTCTTCCTGCAGGTGATCGATCCGGAAGCCTTCGCCGGCCTCGATGCCTTCACGGCGCAGACCGGGCACACCGCCGCCGCCTGCCGCGCCGCGGCGCCGCGGCCGGGCCTGCCGCCGGTGCGGCTGCCGGG
>NZ_MLCO01000181.1 GCF_001982615.1 Teichococcus deserti
CACCGGCGCGCCGGTGGAGACGCTGCCCTTCGAGGAGGTCACCTATTGGGACGAGCTGCGCCGCATCCTCGACTGGACGCAGAGCCATGTGCACGGGCTCTTCACCATCTGCTGGGGGGCGCAGGCGGCGGCGCGCCATTTTCACGGCATGCCGAAGCATCCGCTGACGGAAAAGGCCTTCGGCGTCTACCAGCACCGCAACCTGGCGCCGGCCTCGCCCTATCTGCGCGGCTTTTCCGACGACTTCTCCATCCCCGTCTCGCGCTGGACCGAGGTGCGGCGCGCCGACATCCCGCCCGAGAGCGGCATGACCGTGCTGATGGAATCCGAGGAGACCGGCCTCTGCCTGCTGGACGACCCGCGGCACGGCGCGCTGCACATGTTCAACCACATCGAATATGATTCGAGCTCGCTGGCGGAGGAATACTTCCGCGATCTCGCCGCCGGGAAGTCGATCGCCAAGCCGCGCCATTATTTCCCAAAGGACGATCCGGCGGCGAAGCCGGAGAACCGCTGGCGCAGCCACGCGCATTTGCTCTTCGGCAATTGGATCAACCAGATCTACCAGACCACGCCCTTCGAGACCGCGGCGATCGGGGCGAAGCGCGGCTAGGCGGGGTCTGCCTCGGCCGCGACGATGCTGCGACAAAAGGTCCACCTGCCGTGGCGGCGGCGGCGGCCTAGTTTCCCGGCCATGGATAGCGGCATGGCCTGGGAATATTCCGGATGTACGACTGGTTCCCGTTAGTCTTCTTCCCCTTCAAGATCATCGTGCTGGGCGTCGGCATGTTCTTCTCGATCAAGTGGCATCACGACCAGGCGAAGAAGGAGCAGCGGGAACGGCAACGCCGCGCGCAGCCTAGCTCAGCGGGCCCGCTGGCGGCGTCGCCGCCAGCGCTGCCGCCACCTGGCGCAGCTTCTCCGGGTTGCGGGTGATGTAGATGGCGGCGATGCGGCCTTCCTCGATGGCCAGGGCCGTGGTCTGCAGCACCCCGTCGCGTTCGCGGCTGACATAGCCGGGCAGCCCGTCGATGCGGCAGGCGCGGATGAACTCGGCCGGCTTGTCCTGCAGCTTGCGGGCGAGGCCGGCGAAGAGCCGCAGCGCGCGGTCCAGCCCCAGGATCGGGTTGCGGAAGGCGTTCACCTTGCCGCCGCCATCGGCCTGCAGCACCACGCCCTCGGCCAGCAGCCCGCGCAGCGTCTCGACATCGCCGGTGCTGGAGGCGCGGAAGAAGGCCGCGGCGATGCGCTCGCCCTCGGCCGGGGCGACGCTGTAGCGCGGGCGGGCCTCCTTCACATGGGCGCGGGCGCGGGCCGCCCGCTGCCGCGCCGCCGCAGGGTCGCGGCCCAGGGCCGCGGCGACATCGGGCAGCGGCACGTCGAAGACGTCATGCAGCAGAAAGGCGGCGCGCTCGAGCGGCGAAAGCCGCTCGAGGGCCAGCATCAGCGTCAAGGTGATCTCGTCGGCGCGCATTTCTTCGAATTCCGGCTCATAGAGCGGCTCGGGCAGCCAGCTGCCGACATAGCTCTCCCGCCGCGCGCGCGCGGAGCCGAGCTGGTCCAGGCAGAGCCGCGTCACCACCCGGGTCAGGAAGGCGGGCGTGTTCTGCACCGCCGCGCGCTCGGCGCCCTGCCAGCGGATCCAGGCCTCCTGCAGGATGTCTTCCGCCTCGGCGGAAGACCCCAGCATGCGATAGGCCAGGCGCAGCAGCCGCGGCCGCTGCTGCGCGAAGGCTTCCGTCTCGGCGTCAGGCGGCGGCATGCGCCATCTCGAGCGGATGCGCCGCGCGGAAGCCGACCTGCAGCCGGTTCCACAGGTTGATGGCGCCGATCAGCAGGGTCAGCTGCACCCGCTCGGCCTCGCTGAACGCCGCCTCCACCAGGGCATAGTCGGCATCCGGGGCGCCGGTCTCGGAAACCCGGGTCAGCGCCTCGGTCCAGGCCAGCGCCGCGCGCTCGCGCGGGGTGTAGAGCGGCGATTCGCGCCAGGCATTCAGCATGTAGAGGCGCAGTTCGGTCTCGCCATGGGCGCGGGCATCGCTGGCATGCATGTGGATGCAAAAGGCGCAGCCATTGATCTGCGAGGCGCGCAGCTTCACCAGCTCCTTCAGGGCGTGCTCCAGGGTGGAGGCCTTGAAGCTGGCCTCGAGGGCCATCATGGCCTTGATGCCTTCAGGGACGTGCTTGTAGGGGGCGGCGATGCGCGGGGTCATGGGTCTTGCTCCGTGCCTGCACCATGCAGGCTTCGGACCCATGACGGAACAGCCGGGGCCGCTGTGACACGGCCCCGGCAGTTTTCTGGCGTCAGGCGCCGACCGCCTCTTCCGCCACCCGCTGCAGCCGGGTGCGGCCCGGGCGGCGGCCGACCATCTCTTCCACGGTGAAGACCAGGCGGCCGTCCTGGAAGCGGTCGCCGGCCACCGGCAGCCGGCCGAGGCGCCCCATGACGAAGCCGGCCAGCGTGCTGTAGCGCCCGGCCTGGCCGGCCAGCTGCGTGCCGATCTGCTGGTCCAGGCTGTGCAGGTCGATCTGGCCATCGGCCAGCCAGGCATCCTCGCCCTCGGCCACCAGCAGCGGCGACAGCGCGCCGCCCTCCTGGAAGCCGCCGGCGATGGCTTCCAGGATGTCGGTGGGGGTGACGATGCCCTCCAGCCCGCCGAATTCGTCGACCACCACGGCCAGCTGCACGGGGGCGGCGCGCAGCTTCTCCATCAGCACCAGCACGCCCATCCGCTCCGGCACCAGCAGCGCCGGGCGGATGCTTTTCTCGATGTCGATCCGCCCGTGATCCAGCAGGTCGCGCAGCAGGTCGCGGGCCAGCGCCACGCCCACCACCGCCTCGATGCCGCCGCGCGCCAGGATGAAGCGGGAATGGCCGCTCGCAAGGATACGGCGGCGCTGCTCCTCGGGCGGCAGGTCGATCTCCAGCCAGTCGACCTCGGCGCGCGGCGTCATGATCGAGCGCAGGCTGCGCTGGCCCAGCGCCATGACGCCCTGGACCATGGCGCGCTCGGCCGGGCCGAAGACCGGCGCCGGTTCCGCCGCGGCGGGCTCGGCCGGGCCGGGCTCCGCATGGGCCGCGGATTCCTCGCGGCCGCCGAGCAGGCGCAGCACGGCGGTCGCGGCGCGCTGGCGGCGGTCGCCCAGATTCTGCCGCTTCACCTGGTTGCGGCGGGCCAATTGATTACAGGCCTCGATCAGCACCGAGAAGCCGATGGCGGCGTAGAGATAGCCCTTCGGGATATGCAGGCCGAGGCCTTCCGCGATCAGGCTGAAGCCGATCATCAGCAGGAAGCCCAGGCAGAGGATCACCACCGTCGGATGCGCCGAGACGAAGCGCATCATCGGCCGCGAGGCGGCGAGCATGACGACCATGGCGGTGATGACGGCGATGTACATGATCGACAGGTGCTGGACCATGCCGACTGCGGTGATGACGGAATCCAGCGAGAAGACGGCGTCCAGCACGACGATCTGCGCCACCACCTGCCAGAAGCTGGCCCAGACGCGGGGGCGGTCGGTGGCGGCCTCGGCGCCCTCCAGCCGCTCATGCAGCTCGCTGGTGGCCTTGAACAACAGGAACAGCCCGCCGCCGACCAGGATCAATCCGCGGCCGGTGATGTCCATCCCCGCGACATTGAACAGCGGTGCGGTCAGGCCGACGATCCAGGCGATGCCGGCCAGCAGCGCCAGCCGCATCAGCAGCGCCAGCGACAGGCCGATCAGCCGCGCCTTGTTGCGCTGCTCGGGCGGCAGCTTGTCGGCCAGGATGGCGATGAAGATCAGGTTGTCGATGCCGAGCACGAGCTCCAGCACGATCAACGTCCCCAGGCCCAACCAGGCGGTCGGGTCGGCGATCCATTCCATTTTTCTTAACGGTGCTCCAGCAGGGGACAGCGCGCACGCCGCCGCCCCACCGCCGCCCGACTGGAAGGGTCGGCTGGTTCGGGAGCGGAAAGCCGGGCCGCCTTGGCGGTCCGGCGGCGAGGGTGGCGCTGCACCCCCCATCTACGCCGCAGGGGCTGCAGCTATTCCCGGGCTTCCCGTGAAATTACGGCTTCGTGAACGAAATGTCAGGGAGCCGGGCGATCACCTTGATCTCGAAGTCGAAGCCCGCCAGCCAGGTCACCCCCACCGCTGTCCAGTTCGGATAAGGTTTTTCGCCGAAGACCCTGGTGCGGATCCGGTTGACCGTCTCGAACTGGGCCTTCGGGTCGGTGTGGAAGCTCGTCACGTCGACGATGTCGTCGAAGCTGGCACCGGCGGCCTTCAGCACGGAGTCCAGATTGGCGAAGGCCAGTTCCACCTGCCGGGCAAAGTCGGGCTCCGGCGACCCGTCCTCCCGGCTCCCCACCTGTCCCGAGACGAAAAGAAGATCGCCGGAGCGGATGGCGGCGGAATAGCTGTTGATCTCGTAGAGATCCTGGCGGCCGGCGGGGAAAATGGCGTCACGCATGTCGGGGGTTCCTTCTGGGAGGCGCAGCGCCTATCTCAGATACGCCGCGTATGTCGGGAAGGTGGTCACATACGTGGCGTATGTCAACACCACATACGCAGCGTATGTGAAAAGGAGCTGCGCGCATGGCCACGGGCCGCCGAGCCGAGAAGATGGAAGAGACGCGGGCGGCGCTGATCCGGGCGGGGCGGCGCGCCTTTGCCGGCAAGGGCTATGCCGCCGCCGCCATGGACGAGCTGACCGCCGAGGCCGGCCTGACCCGCGGCGCGCTCTACCACCATTTCGGCGACAAGAAGGGGCTGCTGCAGGCGGTGATCGCCCAGATCGACGCCGAGATGCTGGCCCGCACCGCCCAGCTGCGCGACGCGGCGGCGACGCCCTGGCTCGGCTTCCTGGCCGAGGGGCTGGGCTATATCGAGATGGCGCTCGACCCCGAGATCCAGCGGATCATGCTGCTGGACGGGCCGGCTGTGCTGGGCGACCCGTCGCGCTGGCCGAATCAGAGCGCCTGCCTGCGCACCAGCACCGCGATGGTCGAGGCGCTGGTCGCCGACGGCGTCATGGCCCCGGTCGATGCGGAGGCGGCGGCGCGGCTGATCAACGGCGCCGCGCTGAATGCCGCGCTGTGGATCGCGGCCTCCGACGACCCGCCCGCCACCCTCGCCCGTGCGGCGGAGGCCTTCCGCCGCATGGCCGAGGGCTTTCTGGCGCCGGGTCAGCCGCGCGGATAGGCGAGCGCGTAGGCCTCGGTCAGCGCCTCGTCCAGGCTGCGGCCGGGCGCATAGGGGGCGAGGTCGGCGCCGCGGGTCACCCCCTCCATCAGCCGCGGGCAGGGCTCGGCCGGGCCGATGGTGGTGCGCACCGGCAGCCGCTCGGCATAGATCGGCAGCGCGTAGTCTTCATCGTCGTCGATCACGCCCTTGGCGCGGATCTTGGCCGATGCCCGGTCGATCTCCATGACGATCACCGCGGTTGCCTTGATCTCCTGCGCCGTCGTCGGCCGCAGCCCGGCGGTGCGGTTGGGGAAGAAGCGGTCGACCATCATCACCAGCGCCCGCTCCTTCTCCGCCGGATCGGTGACCAGCCTGGCGAGACCGAAGGCCATCACCGAGCGGTAATCGGCCGAATGGTTGAAGCCGCAGCGGGCCAGCACCAGGCTGTCCAGATGCGTCACCGTCAGGCAGGCGGGCTCGCCCTTCGACAGGTTGCGCAGCATCCGGCTGGCGCTGCTGCCATGCCAGTAGAGCCGCGTCCCTTCGCGCCAGAACAGCGTCGGCGTGCAATAGGGCTGGCCGTCGATGACATAGGACACATGGCACAGCGCCGCCGTGTCCAGCAGCGCATGCACGGTCGCATGGTCGTAGAAGCCGCGGTCGTGGCGGCGCTTGACGCGGTTCATCGCGTCGACGGGATAGCTTTCGGACATCGTTCGGGGGACCTCCTGGCAGCGGGCCCGGGGCGGCGGGTCCTTGACGCGCCCATCAGGCGCCGGAAAATTGGTCGGCGCGAGGACCAATCCGGAGCCTGAATTGCCGACCACTTGCTCGGAGCTGCTCGACCTGCCGCTGAAGCTGGACGGCCCCGGCAGCCAGGCGCAGCGGCTGCTGGCCGCGCTGCGCGCCGCCATCCTGGGCGGGCGGCTGACGCCAGGGCTGCGGCTGCCGTCCAGCCGGGCGCTGGCCACCCAGCTGGGACTGCGGCGCAATGCCGTGGTCACCGCTTATGAGCAGCTGCTGCAGGAAGGCCTGGCCGAGGGCCGCCGCGGCGCCGGCACCTATGTCGCGGCCCAGCTCCCGCGCGGCCCGGCCGAGGCGGCGCCGCCCCCCGCGCTGTCCCTGCCCGGCCAGGTCCCTTTCGCGCTGGGCCGCACCCTGCCCGACGCCGCCCTGCTCGGGCATTTCTCCCGGCTGCTGCGGCAGCACCTGAAGAATCCGTCCCCCGAGCATTTCGGCTATGGCGATCCGCGCGGCAGCCTGGCGCTGCGCCAGGCCATCGCGGTGCATCTGGCGGCCAGCCGCGGCGTGGTCTGCGACCCCGAGCGCATCCTGCTGACCAGCGGCACCCAGCAGGGGCTGCGGCTCTGCGCCGAGGCGCTGCTGGCCCCCGGCGACGCCGCCTGGATTGAGGATCCCGGCTATCCCACTGCGCGCCGCATCCTGTCGGCGGCCGGCGCCCGGCTGATGCCGGTGCCGGTGGATGCCGCCGGCATCGATGTCGCCGCCGGCATGGCGCGCGCGCCCGCGGCCGGGCTCGCCTATGTCACCCCCTCGCACCAGTTCCCGACCGGCGCCGCCATGGCCATGCCGCGGCGGCTGGCGCTGCTGGACTGGGCGCAATCGGCCGGCGCCTATGTGCTGGAGGACGATTACGACAGCGAGTTCCGCTATGCCGGCCCGCCGCTGCCGGCGCTGGCCGGGATCGATGGCGGCGGCCGCGTCATCTATCTCGGCACCTTTTCCAAGACGCTGTTCGCCGGCCTGCGCATCGGCTTCGCCGTGCTGCCGCCGGCGCTGCTGGAACGCGTCGTCGCCGCCCGCATGCTGACCGACCGCTTCCCGCCCAGCCTGACCGCCGGCGCGCTGGCCGGCGTCATCGCCGGCGGCTTCTACGCCGCGCATCTGCGGCGGATGCGCCCGCGCTACCGCGCCGCGCGCGACCTGCTGGCGGCAACTCTAGCCGAAGCCTCTGAGGGCTGGCTGCGGCCGGCGGTGCCCGGCCAGGGGCTGCATCTGCTCGCCCCGCTGCCCGAGGGCCTGCCGCCCGGCAGCGCCGGCGTGATCCGCGCCACGGCGGGGGTGGAGGGCTGGCTGCTCTCCGACACCCAGGCGGCGCCGGCGGGGCCCGACGGCTTCGTGCTCGGCTTTTCCGGCCATCCGCTGCCGGCGTTGAAGCGCGCCGCGCAACGCTTGGGCGCGGCCACCGCCGTGGCATGCTGCAGCGCGAGACTGCCGCGCCCGGCTTGACGCGGGGCGCCGGCGGCAGAACAGTCCGCGCCGCCATGACCCCGCACGACATGCCGGCTGCCGCCGCGCCCGCCTTCGCCTCCTCCGCCGGCCTCGCCCGTATGGAAGGTTTCGTCACCCTGCATTGGGACGGCGCCGGCGGCCGCATGCTGCTGGAGCTGCCGCGCCTCGGTGAGGAGTTCCTGTACATCACGCGCCTGGCCCAAGGCATCGGCGATTTGCGGCTGGAGCGCGGCGGCATGAGCCGGCCGCAGGTGGTGCGCTTCGAGCGGCGCGGCACGAAGCTGTTCCTGATCGCCGTCAACTATGCCTGGCGCAATTCCAGCGGCGAGCCGGCGCAGGCGCTGGCGCTGCGCCAGGCCTTCCCGGATTCCATCCTCTGGGGCTTCGACATCCTGGAAGAGGCCGGCGGCACCCTGCTGGTCGATGCGACGTCTTTCCTGCTGCACGACGCGCGCGACATCGCGGGCACGCTGTCGCGGGCGGCGACGCGCGGGCGCTATGCGCTGGATGCCGGCCGCTCCGCGCTGGCGGTCGAAGGCGCCCGCGCCTTCCCGCGCAACAGCCAGGCCGAGGCGATCCTGACCTTCGCCAATCCCGATGCCGAGCCTCTTCCCTTCTGGAACGGCAACGGCCAGCGCGAAGGCCTCGCCGCCCTGGCGCCGGACCCGCGCGCCATCAGCATCCGCCTGCGCCACTGCTTCATCGCCCTGCCCGAGCCCGGCTACCGCCCGCGCGAATTCGACCCGCGCGGCTCCTTCTTCAACAGCGTCGTCTTCCATGATTTCGGCCGGTCGTTGGAAAAGCCTTTCGACGTCCACTACGCCATCCGCCATCGGCTGCAGAAGGCCGACCCGACCGCCGCGCGCAGCCGCCCCGTCCAGCCGCTGGTCTATTATGTCGACCGTGGCGCGCCGGAGCCGATGCGTTCCGCGCTGCTCGACGGCGCCCGCTGGTGGAACCGCGCCTTCGAGGCCGCCGGCTTCATCGACGCCTTCCGCGTCGAGCTGCTGCCGGAGGATGCCGACCCGCTCGACATCCGCTTCAACACCATCACCTGGGTGCCGCGCGGCAGCCGCGGCTTCTCCTACGGCACCATGATCTGGGATCCGCGCACCGGCGAGATCATCAAGGGCGAGGTGACGCTGACCGCTTTGCGCGACCGCCATCTGCGCGGCCTGGCCGAGGCGCTGCTCGCCCCCTACGACGACGCCACGCCCTGCAAGGCCGTGGAAGACTTCATGCTGGCGCGGCTGCGGCAGCTTTCGGCGCATGAGGTCTCGCACACGCTGGGCCTCGACCACAACCACATCGCCAGCAACCACGGCCAGGACATGTCGGTCTGCGACTATCCCGCGCCGCTGCTGACCTTGGACGGGAATGGCGCGGTGCAGCTCGACGCCGCCTACGGCACCGATATCGGCCGCTGGGACGAGATCTCTATCAGTTGGGGCTATTCCGAATTCCCGCCGGGCACGACGCTCGAGGAAGAGAAGCGTGGCCTGGACGCCATCCTCGAGAAGGCGGCGCATCAGGAGGGGCTCTACACCCTCGCCCAGCAGGACGCCCTGCCCGAGGACGGCATGCATCCCAAGGGCCATCACTGGGACACCGGCGCCGATGCCGCCGACGAGCTGACCCGGCTGATGACGGTGCGCGCCGCCGCCCTGTCCCGCTTCGGCGAGCGCGTCATCAAGCCCGGCCGCCCGATGGCCGAGCTTGGCGACCGGCTGACCGCGCTGTTCCTGCTGCATCGCTACCAGCTGGAAGCGGCGGTGAAGCTGATCGGCGGTCTCGACTGGCGCTATGCCATGCGCGGCGACGGCCAGGTGCCGACGGCGCTCGTTCCGGCCGCGGACCAGCGCCGCGCGCTGGAGGCCGTGCTGGCCGCGCTGTCGCCCGCCGCGCTCACCCTGTCGGAAGCCATCCTCCGCGCTATCCCGCCGCGCCCGCCGGAGTTCCTGCCGACCCGCGACCTGCTGCCCGGCCAGGTCGGCGCCGCCTTCGACCCGCTCGGCGCCGCCGAAGCCGCCGCCACCCACGGCTTCTTCTTCGTCTTCCACCCGCAGCGCTCGGCGCGGCTGATCGAGCATCACCACCGCGACGCTGCCCTGCCCTCGCTGGAAGAGATCTTCGAGGTGACGCTCGAGAAGGTCTGGAAGGCGCCGGCGGAAACCGGCCTGGCCCGCGCGGTGCAGCTGCGCATCGCCCATGTGGCGCTGCGCCACCTGATGGCGCTGGGCGCCTCGCCCGAGGCCTCGTCCAGTGTCCGCGCGGTGGTGCGCGCCACGCTGCGCCGCCTGGCCGCCTGGCTGGAGACGGCGCCGCCGCTGCCCGACGCCCTGGGCGCCGCCGAGCGCGAGGCCGCCCTCGCCGCCATCGCCATCTTCATGGTCGATCCGGCGCGCTTCCGCGATCCGGCGACGCTGCCGGTGCCGCCCGGCTCGCCGATCTGACGGCGACGCTGGCGGGATCTTAACCCGCCCTGCGGCAAGGAGGCGGGCATGCGCGCCCTCCTCCTCGCCACTGTGCTGCTCATGGCCACCGCGGCGGCCGCCGAAGACTGCGGCCCCGCCATCGAGGCCGCGGAGCGCGCCGAAGCCCTGCCCCCCGGCCTGCTGCGCGCCATCGGCCTGGTGGAAAGCGGCCGTCGCACCGCATCGGGCGTCGAGCCCTGGCCCTGGGCGCTGAACGCGGGCGGCGCCGGCTTTCTGCTCGACAGCCGCGAGGATGCCGTGGCCCGGCTGCGGCAGCTGCAGGCCGCCGGCCATCGCAGCATCGACATCGGCTGCCTGCAGGTGAACCTGCACCACCACCCGCAGGCCTTCCCCGACCCCGAGGATGGCTTCTCCCCGGCGCTGAACGCCGCCTATGCCGCGCGCTTCCTGCGCCGGCTGCAGGCCGAGACCGGCGACTGGATGCAGGCGGTCGCACGCTACCATTCCGGCGACCCGCTGCGCGGCGCCGCCTATCGCGCCCGTGTCGCCGCCTGGCTGGGCGGCGCCCCGCCGGGCGGCGGAGTGCCCGCCGTGATGGCGGCGGCGGCGCGGCCGCTGCTGGCCGTGCAGCAGCCGGGCCAGGCCGCGCCCGTGATCTGGCTGCGCCTGCCGCCCGGCCTGCCGCGGGTGGTGCGGCCCTGACCCAGGCCGGCACGCGCACGGTTTTGCGAAAAATCCATCCTTTTGGCCGAAGCTGCCGGCGCGCTGTCGCCTTGGCCGCGCTTCATCCTTTTCGCGAGGAGCCGAGACCCATGCGTCTCCCTTCCCCCCTCTGTCGCCGCCCGGCCGCCCGGCGCGTGGCGCAGGCGATGCGGCTGCTGCGGCAGGACCGCCGCGGCGTCACCGCGCTGGAATACGGGCTGATCGCGGCGCTGATCGCCGTCGCCATCATCGTCAGCGTGCGGCTGCTGGGCACCAACATCGCCGCCAAGTTCAACGACGTGGCCACCGCGATCGGCGGCTCCTGAGCCGCCGCGCGGCCGGCGGCGGAAGCCGCCGCGGCGGGCACGGACGATTCTCTCGGCGATGAGCATCCGGCGATGAGCATGAGTACCGCGCTGACCGTCATGGCCGTGCTGCTGCTGGCGCTGGTGGCGCTGCACGACCTGGCGCTGCGCACCATTCCTGACAGCGCCAGCCTGGGCCTGCTGGGCATCGGCCTGGCGCTGCGGCTGGGCGACGGCCAGGCCGGGCAGGCCCTGGCCCTGGCGGCGCTGCTGGCCCCGCCGGCGCTGCTGCTGTGGCGGCTGGGCTGGATTGGCGGCGGCGACGCCAAGCTGCTGCCCGCCATCGCGCCCCTGGCCCCGCCCGAAGCCCTGCCCGGGCTGCTGCTGGCCATCGCCCTGGCCGGCGGGCTGCTGGCCCTGCCCTATCTGCTGGCGCGGCGCCGGCTGGCCCTGCCGGCCGGGGCGCCGTCGCGCTGTGGCGCCAGCCTGGGCGCCAGGCTGTGGCGCGCCGAATGCCGGCGCCTGCGCCGCGGCGGCCCGCTGCCCTATGCGGTGGCCATCGCCGCCGGCGCCCTGCTGCCCCTGCTGCATTCCGGATGGAGGCTGCCCTGATGCTGCGCGCGCTCCTCGGCCTGGTCGTCGCCCTGGTGGTCGCCTGCATCGGCGGGCTGGCCTGGCTGGCGCTGATGCCCGAGCCCGCTGCCCCGGCCCAGCAGGCCGAGGCCCCTGCCGCCCCGCCGCCGCCGGCCATGGCCGGCGGCGGCGGGGCGGCAG